>JAIYAJ010000008.1 GCA_027489105.1 Zymomonas sp.
CATGGCCGTGCTCGGCCAGGCGCTTCGCCTTCTCGATCACCATCTCCGCGACCTGCACGTGACGCGTCGCCGGCTCGTCGAAGGTCGAGGAGATGACTTCGCCCTTCACCGAACGCTGCATGTCGGTGACTTCCTCGGGGCGTTCGTCGATCAGCAGGACGATCAGGAACACCTCGGGGTGGTTATCGGTGATCGCCTTGGCGATGTTCTGGAGCAGCACGGTCTTGCCGACGCGCGGCGGCGCGACGATCAGCGCGCGCTGGCCTTTGCCTTGGGGGGCGATGATGTCGATCCCCCGCGACGACTTGTCCTTGACGGTCGGATCGAGCGTGTCGAGCGTCAGCTTCTGCTCGGGATAGAGCGGCGTCAGATTGTCGAAATTGACGCGGTGGCGGACGACATCGGGATCGTCGAAGTTGATCGAGATCAGCCGGGTCAGCGCGAAATAGCGCTCGCCGTCCTTGGGCGCACGGATCTCGCCCTCGACCGTGTCGCCGGTGCGGAGACCGAATTTGCGGACCTGGTTCGGCGAGACATAGATATCGTCGGGACCCGCGAGATAATTGGCCTCAGGGCTGCGCAGAAAGCCGAAACCGTCGGGGAGCACCTCGATCGTGCCCTCGCCCATGATCTGCTCGCCATTCTCGGCCTCGACCTTGAGGATGCCGAACATCAGGTCCTGCTTGCGCATCGTCGACGCGCCCTCGACGCCCAGCTCTTCCGCCATGGTGACGAGATCGGCGGGGCTCTTCTTCTTGAGGTCCTTCAGGTGCATCGACGGAATCCTGAGTCTTTGGGCGTAGAATGGGAGAATCGGCGGCGGCGATGGAGAGGGCCGCTTCGGCTCTGGACAGGAGAAAGGCTTTCCGCTCGGACGGCGGTGCTGTTCTAAAGGCCGACCTAAGCGTGGCCGCGCGTCAAGTCAAGCGCCCGACCGTCTGGGAAGACGGCCGAGTCCTCCCGGCTCAGAAGGGGCGGACGATCACCAGGATGACGATGATCGCGGTAGCGATCCCAGGAATCTCGTTCATGAGGCGCAGCGCCTTGTCGGATGGCGCGCGATGGCCGGCTGCCATCTTCTTGCCATAGCCGATCGCCCAGCCATGAAATCCCGAAAGCAGGATCACCGTCGCGAATTTCGCGTGGAACCAGGCCGTGCTCCACAGACCCTGGTCGAAGGCGAGCATCAGCCCGAACAGCCAGACGAGGATCATCGCCGGATTCAGGATGATCGACCGCAGCCGCCGCTCGCGTTCGATCCAGGCCTGATCCTCCATCGAGCCCGGTGCTGCGGCATGATGATAGATGAAGAAGCGCGGAAGCATGAAAAGCCCCGCCATCCAGAAGATCACGAAGATCAGATGGGCGGATTTGACCCAGAGATAGGCATTGCCGAGAAAGCCGAGCAGCATGGTTGTGTCCCTTACCCTCTGATCCGTGCCAGCAGCCGTTCGACATGCGCGATCGGCGTGTCGAGCTGGATGCCATGACCGAGATTGAACACATGCGGCCGATGGGGGAAAGCTGCCCTAACGGCATCCACCGCCGCATCGAGCGCCTCGCCCCCGGCAATGAGCAGGAGCGGATCGAGATTGCCCTGTACCGGAAGGCCCTCGGGCAAAGCCTGATCGGCCCAGACCGGATCGACCGTCTCGTCGAGGCCGACCGCATCGACTCCCGTCTCACGGGCATAGGCCGGCAACTTTCCGCCAGCCCCCTTGGGGAAGCCGATGATCGGCGTTCCTGGGTGACGCGCATGAAGCCGGCGGACGATCTCGGCAGTGGGTGCAACCACCCAGCTTTCGAATTCGCGCGGAGCAAGACTGCCCGACCAGCTGTCGAACAGCTGCACGGCATCGACGCCGGATTCGATCTGACGCGACAGATAGTCGGTCGTTGCCTCGATGAGCCTGTCGATGATCGCGGCGAAGGCGGAGGGATCGCGATAGGCGAAGCGCCGAGCCTCGGCCTGCTCCTTGCTGCCCTGACCCGCAACCATATAGGTCGCGACCGTCCAGGGACTGCCGGCAAAGCCGAGGAAGGTGGTCTCAGCGGGCAAAGCCTTCCGCACCCGTTCAATCGTGCCGTAGATCGGCAGCAGCCGCTCAGCAGCTGCTGTCAGCGCGTCCAGCGTCGTGTCGAGCAGGGTCGGCGACAGGCGGGGCCCTTCGCCGGCTGTGAATCGCAGATCCTGTCCCAGGGCATGGGGAATGACCAGAATGTCGGAAAACAGGATCGCGCCGTCGAATCCGAAACGGCGGATCGGTTGCAGCGTGATCTCCGCCGCCGCGTCGCTGTCATAGGCGAGCGCGAGGAATCCGCCCTTGCTGGCGCGCAGTTCGCGATATTCCGGGAGATAGCGCCCTGCCTGCCGCATCAGCCAGACCGGTGGCGGGTCACGACGTTCGCCGCGCAGCACGGAGAGCAGGGGGCGCGTTTCGGCAGGCTGGGCGGCCATCTTATTACTTTCTGATTCTTTTAAAGAGAAATTGAAGCTGTTGTAGGGGCGTGTGAACCGGGGTTTATTCACAACCGGTGCAATTGCCAACAGCTTGACTCACAGGGACTCGCGCCGAGTCCGCGAGTCATTCGCGCCATGCCCGTTATCCACAGGCAGTGCCGGGATTGTGGATGCTGTGGATGAATCCAGGGACGATCGGCCGGTCAGCGGGGATGAAAGCAGCGCTTGAAAGCGTCCCCAGCCTTCCGCTAGCCCGATCCTCATGCTTTTCCACAGAACCGTCCCCGATCATGTCTGCTTCGCTTCGGGGCAGTGCGGATCATGATCCGGCTTCATCTCCATCTCCTGTCGGATTCGACCGGCGAGACGCTCGAGAACATCGCCAAGGCGGGGCTCGCCCAGTTCGAGGGGGTCGAGACGATCAAGCATTTCTGGCCGATGGTCCGCAGCCAGGGCCATCTCGACCGGATACTCCTCGAAATCGCCCAGCGCCCGGGGCTGGTGATCTTCACCCTGGTCAACAATGACATCCGCAAACGGCTGGAATCGCGCTGCCACGCCCTCGGCCTGCCGAGCGTCTCGGCCCTCGACCCGGTGATCGAGGCGCTGTCGCAGCTGCTGGGGCAGGAGGCGCTCGCCCGGCCGGGGCGCCAGCACATGCTCGATGCCGCCTATTTCGCGCGCGTCGAAGCGATCCAGTACACGATCGCGCATGACGACGGCCTGATCCCCGAGGATTGGGAAGAGGCCGACATCATCCTGACCGGCGTATCGCGATCGTCGAAGACGCCGACCTCGATCTATCTCGCCAATCGCGGCTACAAGGTCGCGAATGTCCCGCTGGTCGTCGAATCCCCGCCGCCGCGCTCGCTCTATTCGCTCGTCCATCCGCTGGTCGTCGGGCTGACCACCAGCCCCGATCGGTTGATCCAGATCCGCCGCAACCGGCTGCTGTCGCTCAACCAGTCGCCCGAGACGGCCTATGTCGATCATGAGAAGGTCGTCGCGGAACTGGCCTTTGCCCGGCGCATCTTCTCCGATCAGGGATGGCCGGTGATCGACGTCACCCGGCGATCGATCGAAGAGACCGCAGCCGCCATCATCAATCTCGCCAATGATCGCGCAGCGAAGCGCAACCAGGGGAAGGACAGCTGATGGTCCCACCCCGCCTGATCCTCGCCTCTCAATCGAGCTCGCGCCGTGCGATGCTGTCCGCAGCCGGCGTCGACTTCGAAGCGATGGCCGCCGGCGTCGACGAAGAGGCGATGAAAGACGGGCTGCGAGCCGAAGCTATCTCGCCGCGCAACCTTGCCGACGCCCTGGCAGAGTTCAAGGCGATGCGGCTGTCGCAGCGCTTTCCCGACGCGCTGGTGCTCGGCTGTGACTCCACGGTCGCGTTCGACGATGATGCCATGATCGACAAGGCTGGCAGCCGCGACGAACAACGCGATCTGCTGCTGCGTCTTTCCGGACAGCGGCATCGGCTGTGGAGCGCTGCGGTGATCTGCGAGGGAGGACGCCCCATCTGGCGGCATGTGGATGTCGCTGCCCTTCACATGCGCCCGCTCGGCGAGGCATTCATAGATGCCTATCTGGATGCCGAATGGCCCGAGATCGGCCACTGCGTCGGCGGCTACCGCCTCGAAGGGCGCGGGGCCCAGCTCTTCGCGCGGATCGAGGGAAGCCAGTTCACCATATTGGGCCTGCCGCTGCTGCCGCTGCTCGACTATCTGCGGACACGGGGAGTCCTGCCGTCATGACCGACGACGTATCGAACCTGCCCTATGCCGAGGTGATCGGCGATCCGATCGCCCATTCCAAATCGCCGATGATTCACAGACATTGGCTGCAACAAGCTGGAGTCGCAGCCGATTATCGTGCATCTCATATCCGGTCCGAAGATCTTCAGAGCTTTTTCGAACAGCGGCGCGCCGATCCGCTGTGGCGCGGCTGCAACGTCACCATCCCGCACAAGCAGGCAGTGATGCCGTTTCTGGATGAAATAGACCCGGCGGCCCAGCGCATCGGCGCGGTCAACACGATCGTCCCGCGCGAAGGGCGGCTGATCGGCCATAACAGCGACTATGCGGGATTCCTCGAACCGCTCCAGCCCTTGCTCGCGCAGCAGCATCTGTTCCGCATGGCGCGAATCTTCGGGACCGGCGGCGCCGCGAAGGCGGTCGCGATCGCGCTCCACGATCAGGGTTTCACCTGCGTGATCATCGCCCGCAATCTCGACAAGGCCCGTGCGCTGCGCGAGGCGTTCGAGCCCGACGATCGGCTGGTCGCACCGATCGACATCTTCGCCCAACCCACCGATTTCCCGTTCGACGACCGCCAGGGCATATTGGATGTCGTGGTCAACACGACCTCGCTCGGCATGAAGGGGCAGCCGCCGCTGCAACTCGACTTCAGCCATGTCCCGCCCAATGCGGTGATCTACGATATCGTCTATGCCCCGCTCGAAACGCCGCTGCTCGCCGAAGCGCGGGCGCGGGGGCTCCGCACGGTCGACGGACTGCGCATGCTGGTCGGGCAGGCGGCGGTCGCCTTCGAGCATTTTTTCGGCGTGCCCGCGCCGCGCGGCGCCGATGAGGATCTGCGCCGGCAATTGCTCGCCTGAGCCGCGCGATGATCGTCATCGGACTGACCGGCTCGATCGGCATGGGCAAGTCGACCGTCTCGGCGATGTTCGCGCGCGCCGGCGTGCCTGTCTATGACGCCGACGCCGAAGTTCACCGTCTCCAGGGGCGTGGCGGCCGCCTCGTTGCCGCGATCGAGGCGGCCTTTCCGGGCACGGCCGGCCCCCATGGGATCGATCGGGCGGTGCTGTCGAAAGCGGTGCTCGGCGACAAAGCCGCGCTGCACCGGCTCGAGCGGATCGTGCATCCGGCCCTCGTCGAGTCGCGCCGTCTCTTTCTGCGGCGATACCGTGCGCGGCCGCTCGTCGTGCTCGACATCCCGCTGCTGTTCGAGAAACGCGGCTGGCGTTCGGTCGATGCGACCGTCGTCGTCTCGGCTCCCGCGTGGAAACAGGTCCGGCGGGTGCTTGCCAGACCGGGCATGAACCCGTTGAAACTCAAGCATATCCGTTCGCTGCAGCTGCCCGACCACGAAAAGCGCGCGCGCGCCGACTTCGTCATCGACAATGGCGGGACGATCGATCGGACGCGCAGGGCCGTCCGTCATCTCGTCACTTGCTTACGGACGCACGGAGTCCGATATTGTCGTTCATGCGAGAGATCGTCTTCGACACCGAAACCACTGGCCTGAACCCTGCGACAGGAGACCGGCTCGTCGAAATTGGCTGTGTCGAGATGGTCAACCGGGTCGAGACCGGGCGCACCTATCACGCCTATTTCAACCCTCAGCGCGCGATGCCGATCGAGGCCGAGCAGATCCACGGCCTGTCGGACCGCTTCCTGAGCGACAAGCCGCTGTTCGCCTCGCTGGCAGACGAACTGCTGGAGTTTCTCGGCGATGCGCCGCTGGTCGCGCACAATGCCGGATTCGATTTCGGCTTTCTCAACGCGGAGCTGACGCTGTGCGGTCGGCCGAAGATCGCCATGAGCCGGATGATCGATACGGTGCCGATGGCGCGCAAGCTCCATCCGGGCGCCAAGCACACGCTGGATGCGCTGTGCAGCCGCTATGGCATCGACCGCAGCCACCGCGTCAAGCATGGCGCGCTGCTCGACGCACAGCTGCTCGCCCAGGTCTATGTGGAATTGACGGGAGGCCGTCAGATCGGCCTTTCGATCACCGAAATGGTCGTCGAGGAGACGATCGTCGTCGCAGCGCCCACCATCGTGGCCGCGCGCGCCATTCGGCCTATCCGGCCCCATTTTGCCAGCGAGGAGGAACAGGAAAGACACAAGGCCTTCGTACAGAAGCTCGACGCGCCGCTCTGGCTGGAGGGTGTGGCGGGCTGATTCTATCCGAAAATGTGCGGATGGTCGCGGACCTGTGAGCGCCGCACCATCAGCGTAACATAGTTGGAGAATTGCCATGGAAATTCGTGTTTCGGGACATCAGGTGGACACGGGCGAAGCGCTCCGGACCCATGTCGAGACCCGGCTCCAAGCGATTGCCGACAAATATTTCTCGCGTAGCCTTTCCGCTCACGTGACCTTCGGTCGTGGTCAGCACGGCAACGGCTTTTCCTGCGATATCATCGCCCATGTCATGCAGGGCGTGATCCTCAAGGGCTCGGCCCATGCGATGGAGGCCCACCCCGCTTTCGAACAGGCCGCCGACCGGATCGAGACCCAGCTCCGTCGCTATATGCGTCGCCTGAAGTCGCGCACTGCCCCCGTCGCGGCGCCGATCGACGCGATCGACGAGAATGCCGGCTACACCGTTTTCGAAGCCCCGCGCGAGGAAGAACTGGATGAAGCCGGCGACAGCCCGGTGATCATCGCCGAGACCCGTGTCGACGTTCCCGATGCATCGGTTTCCGATGCCGTGATGATGCTGGACCTGCGAAATACGACGGCGCTTCTTTTCCGAAATTCTGGTACCGGCGCCTTCAATATGGTGTATCGGCGCAACGACGGCACGATCGGCTGGGTCGAGCCGAGCCGGGCAGCCGGATAAGGAATAGCGAATCCCGTCGAATGAGTGACAGCAAATCGATGGATGACCTGAGCGACCTGCTGTCGCTGCAGGCGGTGCAGGCCGCTCTCGTCGTCCCCAACAAAAAGGCGCTGTTCCAGCAGCTTGCTGGCGTTGCTTCGAAGCTGGTCGATGTCGATGCAAAGCTCGTCGTCGACCGGCTCGTCGAGCGCGAGCGGCTCGGTTCGACGGGTTTCGGCGCAGGTATCGCGATTCCGCACGGCAAGATCGACGGCCTCGACCGGGTCGTCGGTCTGTTCGCGCGACTCGGTAACCCGATCGACTTCGCGGCGATCGACGATCTGCCGGTCGACCTCGTCTTCCTGCTGTTGTCCCCGGTCGATGCCGGGGTCGAGCATCTCAAGGCGCTCGCCCGCGTCAGCCGGCGGATGCGCGACAAGACGTTCGTGGCGAAGCTGCGGGGCGCCGGTTCGGACGATGCGCTCTATGCGCTGTTCGCGACCGGCGAGACCCGCCACGCCGCCTGAGCCGCCGGCGGACGGCATGAGCGGAGAGACCGGCGCAGAGGCGCATTATCGTGCCCTCGAATCGCTCTACGCTGCAGCGCCGATCAACCAGCTCTTCGCCTCGCGGCTGGAAATCCCCGAAGAAGGTATGGCGCGCATCCATTTCGAGGTGGATCCGCGCCATTATCATGCGGCGGGTGCAGCGCACGGCACCACCTATTTCAAGATGCTCGACGACGCCGCCTTCTATGCGGCCAACAGTCTGGTCAACGACTTCTTCCTGCTGACCACGGCGTTCAACCTGCTGCTCACCCGCCCGATGAAGAAGGGGCCGATCATCGCCGAAGGGCGCTGGGTCAACGGACGGCGGCGGGTATTGGTCGCCGATGCGCGCCTGATCGACGGCGAAGGGGAAGAGGTTGCCCGCGGCACCGGTACCTTCATGCGGTCGCGCATCGCGCTGGCAAGCCTGCCCGGCTACGCCCGCCCGACCGGGAACCAATGACCGAGGCCCGGCCCGCCACGGGATTGTCCGTGTCGGCCCTGATCCGCCGGACCGAAGCCGGGGGAGGCTCGGCGATGGTGCTGGCGAAGGGCGATGCGATTGCGGGGGCGATCCTCCTGCTGATGTGCGACCGAGGCCGTCCCGTCGGACTGTACGAGCGCGTCTGGCGCTTTGAAGGGGGCTTCGGCCTGGAGCCTGTCGGCCCGTCCGATCCGAGCGAGCCGGGGGCGGCTGCGGACTATATCGCACGGCGGCGGCGCACCGATCCCGACCTGTGGGCGGTCGAGATCGACCATCCCGAGGCTTTGCAGCTCGCACGCGACTGCCTGTGCTGAAGAATTCGTCTGCGTGGCCATAGCGGCGCGACCATAGCATTGCCTGCCGATCCCAGGCTTTATCCCGTTCCCGGATTGTTCTAGGCTGCGACATGGCCGACGCGTGTCCATCGACAGATCCCACCCCTTCGCCGCTGGTCGCGCAGGATGTCGCGCGCGGCGTCGCCCGTCTGTTTCTGCAGGCGGAAATGACCCCGCTGCTGGAGGTTCCGCTGGGCAATGGTCGGCGGGCGGACATGATGGCGATCGATGCGCGCGGCTGCATCACCATTGTCGAGATCAAGGTGTCGCGCGCCGATCTTCTGGGCGACGGCAAGTGGCCCGACTATCTCGACTATTGCGACCGTTTCTTCTGGGCCGTTCCCGGCGGCTTCGATCTGTCGCCTTTCGAAACGGGGCATTTCCGCCCGCATTGCTGCGGACTGATCGTGGCCGACCGCTATGAGGCTGCGATCCTGCGCGATGCGCCGCACCGGCCCTTGTCCGGTGCGCGCCGCAAGGCCGAGACGCTGCGCTTCGCGCGACGCGCTGCCCGGCGCCTGTGGCCCGATCTCGATACCGCTCCGGGGAACTGCGTCTAAGCGACGGGCTTTTAGAGCCCCGGACCCATTTTCGGCTTGGCGGGCGCCGTCGACTTGGTTTCCTCGATCACCTTGCTGACGGCGGCGCCGCGCGGATCTTCCTTCGCATAGTCGATCGCATTCTTGCCGGCGATCCGGTCGGCGATCTTCGGATCGGCGCCATTGGTCAGCAGCAGGCGGACCATCGGAATGTTGCGCTGCTGTACGGCGATCACCAGCGGGGTTTCGCCGCTGTTGTTCGTCGCGTTGATCTGCGCCTTCTGTCGCAGCAGCAGTTCGGCGCCTTCCTGGAAGCCGAGCAGCGCGGCTGCGTGGAGCGGGGTGTTGCCCTGTCCGTCCTTGATGTTCGGATTGGCGCCATTGCCCAGCAGGAAGCTCGACCAGGTCAGGTCGCGCCGCTTGATCGTGATCGCCAGCGCGGTTTCCCCGGTCGTGTAATCCTTGGTGTTGACCAGCGTGGCGCCCGAACCCTGCAAGGCCTTGGTCGCCTTCTCGCCGTCCGACTGACGGACCGCGTTGAGGAAGTTGTAGCTGTCGGAAAATTGGGCGCTCGCGGGTGCGGCGCTGAGTGCGATCGCAGCGGCGGCACAGCCGATCAGGATGTGGCGGTGGATCATTTGGTGTGGCATGTCCCTGTTATGAAACGCGCTTGCATGGGCGCCAATAGCAAAGCATGGCTGGCCTTACCATGAACAAAGCGACCTTCTCCTTCTGGCGTGGCGTGTCGGCCGCCCTGGCGCTGGCTCTGGTCGCGCCGCTCGCCGGGTGCAGCCCGGCCGCCGAAAAGCCGCCGCTTGCGGATTCGGGCATCGGCGGCGCCTTCGCGCTGACCGATCAGGACGGGCGCAAGCTATCCGACAGCGATTTTGCCGGCAAATATAGGCTGATCTATTTCGGCTATACCTTCTGCCCCGATGTCTGCCCGGTCGATGTCCAGATCCTCATGAAGGGCTATCGTGCGCTCGAGGCCAGTGATCCCTCTCTGGCGGCGAAGATCCAGCCGATCTTCATCACCGTCGATCCCGAGCGCGACACGCCCGCCGTCCTCAAGCAGTTCGTCGGCGCCTTCCATCCCAAGCTGATCGGCCTTACCGGCACCCCGGCGGAGATTGCGGCGGTCGCCAAGAAATTCGCAATCTATTATCGCAAGCAACCGGCTGCCGCCGGATCCAACGCCTATCTGGTCGACCATAGTCGTCAGGCGATGCTGTTCGGCCCCAAGGGCGAGCCGCTGGCGCTGATCACCCAGGACAAGGATGCGGCAGCGGTCGTTTCCGATCTCAAGCGCTGGGCGAAATGACACCGGCTTCCCGGCCCTTCTGGGAGACGAAGCGGCTCGACGAGATGACGCGTGCCGAATGGGAATCGCTCTGTGACGGCTGCGGAAAATGCTGCCTTCACAAGCTGGAGGATGAGGACACGGGCGAGCTTCTGCCGACCAACGTCGCCTGCCGGCTGCTCGATCGCCGCTCAGGACTGTGCAAGGATTACAAGAACCGCCGGGTGCATGTGCCCGAATGCGTGCGCCTGACCCCGCGCCTTGTCGAGGAGATTGACTGGCTGCCTTCGACCTGCGCCTATCGGCTGCTCGGCGAGGGGCAGGGGCTGCCCGAGTGGCATCCGCTGGTGACGGGTGATCCGGAGTCGGTGCACCGGGCGGGCATATCGGTGCGCGGCTGGACGGTGTCGGAGGACGAGGCGGGCGACCTCGAACATCATCTCGTCGAGCGCGAGCTGTAACGGGTTCGCCATGCCGCCGACCGACATGATCTGGGATAAGGCGGCGTTGATCTTCCGCCGCCGTTCCCCCACGCAACTCTCGTTCGAATCCGGCGGACGGTCGCGTCCGCTGGAAGTCCGCCGCATGGCGCAGGCCCGGCGGATGCGGCTTAGCGTCGACCCGCGCGACGGGGGCGTGCGGCTGATCCTCCCGCCCCGTGCGTCGATGAAGGCGGCGCTGGCCTGGGTCGAAAGCAAGCGCGGCTGGATCGAGGCGGCGCTGGATGCGCTGCCCAAGGCGCAGCCGATCAGGCCGGGCATGATCATCACCGTCGCGGGAGAGCCCTTGCGCGTCGAAATCGCTGCGAAGGGGCGGATCACCCGACGCGACGGCGATGTGCTGCTCGTGCCCGGTCCGGAAGAGCTGATCGGTCCGCGCGTCCTGCGCTGGCTGCGCGCGCAGGCGCTGGAGCGACTGGAGGCGGAGACGCGCCGTTTTGCGGCGCTGGCCGGCGTGAGCGTCGCCCGCGTTGCGGTCGGCGATCCGCGCGCCCGCTGGGGCAGCTGCTCGGCCAGCGGCGACATACGCTATAGCTGGCGGCTGATCCTCGCCCCGCCCGCCGTGCTGGAGGCGACGGTGGCGCATGAGGTCGCACACCGGCTGCATATGGACCACAGCGCACGCTTCCATGCGGCGGTCGAACGGCTGCTCGGGCGGTCTCCCGATGCGGAACGCGAATGGCTCCGCACCCAGGGGCGCGATCTTTACTGGTTGGGCCGGGCGCCCTGACGCGGCTTCGGCGCGTCGAGTCCGTTCAGAAAGTCCGATCCGAGCGCCGGCTTCTGCGGCTGAGCAGGGGTGGGTGCGCGCGTGGATGGTGTCGCGACAGGAGGCGTACGGGCGGCTGCGGGTTGCGCGGCCGGGCGGGCCGGCGGGATGAGCGAGGCCGGGCCGGCCTGCGGCTCGAACCCGTCTTCCGGATCGGCCTGGGGTTCCTGACCTGGGTCGACCGCTTCGCCCTCGGGGGCGAACAGGCTCTCGTCGGGAGTACCGAAAAAGGCCTCGTCGTCGGGCTCGATCTGGAACTCGGGAAGAGTGACCTGCGTCTCGAACTGTTCGACGGGGCGCTTCGATACCGCGACGCGCATGAAGTCGGCGAAGGCGCGGGCCGGTGCGCGACCACCTTGCAGGCCCGAAACGGCTTTGGCGTCGTCGCGGCCCATCCACACGCCGGTGGTGATCCCCGACGAGAAGCCGAGGAACCAGCCATCCTTGTTGGACGAGGTCGTGCCGGTCTTGCCGGCGACGGGGCGGCCGATCTGGGCTGCGCGTGCGGTGCCGGTGTTGACCGCGGTCTGGAGCAGATCGGTCATTTCGGCGGCGACCCAGGGGGCGACCAGTACGCGATTATCGTCGGCGCGATGCTCGTAGAGCATATCGCCCTTGGCGGTGGTCACCTTGACGATGCCATAAGGCACCACTGCGACGCCCTTGCGCGCCACGGCGGCAAAGGCCCGGGTCATGTCGATCAGGCGGACGTCGGACGTGCCGAGGACCATCGAGGGGTGGGTGTTGAGCTTGGAGCCGATCCCGAAGCGCCGGGCCATGTCGGCGACGGTGTCGAACCCGACTTCCCGGCCCAGCTTGGCAGCGACGGTGTTGACGGAAAAGGCGAAGGCGGTGCGGATATCGATCGGTCCGGCGAACTCGCGGTTGCTGTTGCGCGGGCTCCAGCCGTCGATGTCGACCGGCTCGTCGACCACGGCGGTGTCGGGCTTCATTCCGGCTTCGAGCGCAGCAAGATAGACGAACAGCTTGAAAGCGGAACCCGGCTGCCGTTCCGCCTGGGTCGCCCGGTTATAGATCGAACTCACATAGTCGCGGCCGCCGACCATCGCGCGCACCGCGCCGTCGCGGTCGAGTGCGACAAGAGCGCCTTGCGTCCCCGCCGGCGCATTGGCGCGGATCGCGGCATCGGCGGCCTTCTGCATTTCCGGATCGATCGTCGTCCAGACGTCGATCGGCTCGACCTGCTCTTCGACGAGTTCATCGAGCTGTGCGAGCGCCCAGTCGGTGAAATAGCGGACGGCATTCTGGTCGCGCTCGGGCGCGAGGCGGACCTTCGACAGATCGACCTGCTCGGCCTGCGACGGGGTGATCGCGCCGGCATCCTGCATCACCTCGAGCACCACCTTGGCGCGGCCGATGGCGGCCTCGCGATCGGCGGTGGGCGAATAATGCGACGGCGCCTTGACGAGGCCAGCGATGATAGCGCTTTCGCCCAGGCTCAGCGTCGTCGCACTATGGTCGAAGAATTTGCGCGATGCCGCGTCGATGCCATAGGCGCCGCCGCCGAAATAGACCCGGTTCAGATAGAGTTCGAGGATCTGTTCCTTGGAGAATTTGCGCTCCATGGCGAGCGCCAGGATGATCTCCCGGAACTTCCGACCGAAGCTGTAGGCGTTGGTCAGGAAGATGTTGCGGGCGAGCTGTTGCGTGATCGTCGAGGCGCCCTGCAGCCGCCGGCCTTCGCCCTGCCGCTGGAAGGCCAGCCAGGCTGCGCGCGCCATGCCGATCGGGTCGATGCCGGGGTGCATATAGTAGCGGCGGTCCTCGACGGCGACCATCGCCTTCTTCATGTCGTCGGGAATCTGCGCGACCGGCAGCCAGTCGCCATAGCTCGGCCCGAGCGAGACGATCACCGAGCCGTCGGCCGCGCGAACGCGCACCATCTGACCGTTGGGGCTCGATTTGAGTTCCTCGAAGCCCGGCAGCGAGGCCATGGCGATGATCACGGCGATGACCAGCGCACCCAGCCCGGCGAGCGCGGCAAAGAGGCTGATCTTGAGAAATTTGCGAAGCCAGCCCATGCGGCGGTTCGGATCCTTGGTTGTCTTGGCGCTGCTGGACATCGGCTGATGTCCGATTAGCGCCTATCCCGACCGCTGCCAAGCGCATCGCCGGTGCTTTTCCACCGGGTGACGGCCGAATCCGACGAGCGACATGGGCCGATCGCTCGACTGGCCAGCAGGGGTCAGTCGGTTTCCAGGTCGATCGACGCCGAATTGATGCAATAGCGCAGGCCGTGCGGACCGGGGCCGTCCGGGAAGACATGGCCCAGATGCCCGTCGCACCGTGCGCAGCGGACTTCGGTGCGGACCATCCCATGGCTGGTGTCGACATATTCGCTGATCGAGCGTTCGGCCGCCGGTTCGGTGAAACTCGGCCAGCCGCAACCCGAGTCATATTTGCTGTCGCTGCTGAACAGCAGCTCGCCGCAGCCTGCGCAGCGATACGCGCCCGCGTCCTTGGCATTCCAATATTTTCCGGTGAAGGCGCGCTCGGTTCCGGCCTGGCGGAGCACATGATATTGCTCCGGGGTCAGCCGCGCCTGCCATTCCTCGTCGCTGAGTTCGAACTTGTCCATGACGCCAATGTGGTGCCGACCCTCCATCGGGTCAAGCATCGGCGCTGTAAGGCAAAGCGGGTCGCTGTGATGCGCATCACTGCCTGCGAAGCGCGCAGCGGCTATCCGATGGCTCGGCGTTGCATGGCGTCCGGGTTGTTGCGTTGGCGTCGGGGGCGCAGGGGAATCGCCCCCATCCGCGCAATGTGGCGTGAATCGGGTAGCGTGGAATCGGGCGAGCCCGGCGATCAAGGCCTCGATCGCCGGGCAGCCATATCCGGCCCTGCGAACCGTCTTCTTCGGATCAGGCGATGCCGCCAGTGTCGGCGCGCCACGCGCCGATCTGATAGCGCATCATGCTACGGACCCTCTTCAACCGGGCAATCTCGCTGTCGGGCCGGTGCCGACTGCGATGGTCGGCGATCATGGCGTTCAGCCGGGCATGCTCACGTTCCATATAACGGACAAATCGATCCGACATGGTCGTCTCTCCTTTCAGGCTGAGAGAAGTAAGAGCGTTAAGCACCTCATCCTGTCATCCCCGCGATCCGCACAGCGGACAGCCTCCCGGGGATCGTGACGTCCCCTTGTTGCCATGATCCCGGACTTTGCCATGGCGAGTCAATGGGCGCCTGTAAGCCATTGATCTCAATCGTTTTGAAACCACGACGAGCTGACCGTGCCTGCGGCATGTCGCGCCGAGATGAGTCAGGGGTGCGATCAGTGGCGGATAAATTGGCGTAGCAAATGATTGAAAGGGGGTGTTTTTCAGCTTCATCGCCTCAGAACGACGTCAGCGCGACTCGACATCGCCGCGACTGCTTCCGCCGGACTGGATGATTGCGCCCCATTTTCGTCGCGCAGCCCCTTCGGATGCTGTGGCTACGGCCTGCACATGGCCGGATCCGTCATTGGGTGTCAGGACGCTGGATCGAGCGTAAGGCTCATCGAAAAACGGCGGCTCGCACCCGGTGCGATCGAGACGATTCCGGGCTTGTCTTCGATGTCCGCGTCGAAGCCCGCCGGATCACTATGCCCTTGCCAGGGCTCGATGCAGAGAAAGCCGGCACCGGGCTTCGTCCAGAAGGCAAGGTGCGGCATGTCGGCAAAGGCGACCCGGACGCTGCGGTGCCGTCCACGGAAGGTCAGCGTCCGGCTGCGCGGGCGATCGAGGATCAGCGCATCCTCCTCGAATAGCCCGTCGTCGAGCGCGAGCCGCTTGCCGGCGATCGGGCTCGGGCGAGCGATCGGATCCACCAGGCCATCAGGGTCAAGGCGCCGCACCGGTGCCGGCTCTTCCTCATCGAACAGGATTTCGTGTGACGATCGATCATCCTCGCCCGGCAGCGGCCAGCGCAACGCCGGATGAAAGCCGAAGCTCGCCGGCATCGGCTCCGCTCCTTGATTGAGGACATCGGCCGTGATCGTCAGCGTCGAGCCCTCCACCGCGTAGCGCACGTCCAGCCGGAAATCGAACGGCCAGCTTTCGCATATGGCGGGCGTCGGCTCCAGCCGGAGGGTTATGCCGTCGTCGGTCTTGTCGACACAGCGAAAATGGTTGTTCCGTGCAAAGCCGTGGCGCGGCAGCTCGTAGCTCTGCCCGCCGGTGCGGAAGCGGCCCCCCGCGAGCGTGCCGACGATCGGGAAGAGCAGCGGCGCGCGGCCGGACCAATAGGCCGGGTCGCCATTCCATAGCCAGTCGGCGCCGGCCCGATCGACGAGGCGGACGAGTTCGGCGCCCGCCTCCGATATCTCGGCCGCCAGCCCCTCGGATTCGATCCGATGGAGGGCGGGAGCGGCCATCCGGGTCAGCCTTCCTGTGCCGCGTCGGCTTCGGGCTCATCCTTCAGATAGGGCTCGACCGGACCCTGCAGCTTGATCGTCAGCGGATTGCCCTTGCGATCGCGGGTGTTGCCGACCGACACGCGGATCCAGCCCTCGCTGACGCAATATTCCTCGACATTGGTCTTCTCGACGCCCTTGAACCGGATGCCCACGCCACGCTCGAGCAGGGTGCCATCATAATAGGGGCTATTGGGATTGATCGAGAGACGGTCGGGCATGGAGTCGGTCATGGGCATGTCCATAGCTTGATGCGGAACGCGAAATGCAGGCCGCCGCCTTAGCCCCGCCGACCGGTCATCTCAACGCTTCTTAGAGGGATAGATGTATCGCGCTCAGGGACTGACCGTCCAGGGCGGCTTGAGGAAGGCGGCGGCGAGGAAGTCGATCAGCGCCTTCACGCGTGCCGGGCGGAGCGCAGTAGGCGGTGTCACCAGATGCAGCGCGGCGTCCATGCCCGTCGACCAGTCGTGCAATATCTCGACGAGTCTCCCGTCTTCCACTTCGCGCCAGACGAGGAAGTCGGGCGCGCGCGCGATGCCCATGCCCGCCACCAGCGCATCGATCAGCACATCGCCATTATTGGCCCGGACGGGACCCTTGACCTCCACGACATAATCGCCCTCGACCGGGTGGCGGCAATGCCAGCGGCCGGGATTGCGGACATGGGTGTAGCTGAACACCGGAAAGCGGACGAGGTCGCGGGGATGCTCGGGCCGACCCAGCCGCTCGATCAGCGATGGTGCCGCGACAACGGGCAGGCGCACCGGAAACAGTCGCCGTGCCTTGAGCGCCGAATCCTCGAGTTGCCCGATCCTGAGCGCGATATCGAAGCCCTGCTCGATCAGGTCGATCCGCTCGTCCGACAGATGCAAGTCGATGACGACTTCGGGATAGGCCTGGTGGAACAGCGGCAGGATCGGCCCCAGATGGGCAAGCCCGAACGACATCGGCGCGGCCAGCCGGACCAGCCCGCGCGGGACCGCGCCGCGTTCGGAGATCGCTTCCTCGATCGCCTCGCCCTCGGCCAGCAGCATCGACGCGCGTTCCTGCGCCAGCTGCCCGCTTTCGGTCAGCGACAGCTTGCGCGAGCTGCGGTGGAAGAGCGGTGCCGCCAGCCGCTGTTCGAGCCGCGACACCGCTTTTGAAATGGTCGCTTTGGACAGGCGCAGTTCATCGGCCGCCGCCGAAAAGCTGCCGAGTTCGGCCACCTTGGCGAAGATGGCCCAGGCCTCGAAATCGGGAAGACGGGCCATCGCGCTGCATCCAATATTGGAAACGATAGGTTTCGATCATCTCCATTTAATTGCCGATGCGCAAGCCTAGATTGGGTTCCAACAGGCCGCTCCGGCGGCAGACGGGAGCAAGACCCATGATCGACGTTCGACCCTTTTCCACGCTCGGCGGCGCCAACCATGGCTGGCTCGACGCCAAGCATCATTTCTCCTTCGCCGATTATCATGATCCGAGCCGCGTTCACTGGGGTGCGCTGCGGGTCTGGAACGACGATCGCATCGCCCCGCACACGGGCTTCGCGCCGCATCCGCACAACGACATGGAGATCATCACCTATGTCCGCTCGGGGGCGATCTCGCACCGCGACAGCCTGGGCAATGCCGGTCGTACCGAGGCGGGCGACGTGCAGGTGATGTCGGCCGGCACGGGCATCGTCCATTCCGAACGCAACGAGGAAGATGTCGAGACGACGCTGTTCCAGATCTGGATCATTCCCGATCGGCGCGGCGAGACCCCCGGCTGGGGCGCGCGTCCCTTCCCGCGCGGCGAGCGGGCCGGTCGCTTCGTGACGCTCGCCAGCGGCCATGCCGAGGATGGCGACGCGCTGCCGATCCGTGCTGATGCGCGGGTGCTGGGCGCCACCCTGAAGGCCGGCGAGACGGCGACGCACACCCTCGGTGACCGCAAGGCCTATCTGGTCGCGACCGCGGGCCGGATCGAGGTCAACGGCGTGGCGGCCCAACCCCGCGACGGCGTCGCGATCGCCGAGGTCGACTCGATCGAGGTCCGCGCACTCGACGATGCGGAGATCGTCCTCGTCGACGTCGCCTGATCCTTCCCCCCGCCGCCGCGCCACCCCCCTCCAGGGCGCGGCGGCACCCCTTTCAAGGCAGATCGCTGCCGAGTCCGTCCCTCTTTCCAGGAGCAAGACCATGTCCAAGCCCAAGATCCTCGTCCTCTATTATTCGAGCTACGGCCATATCGAGACGATGGCGGAAGCCGTCGCCGAAGGTGCGCGCTCTGCCGGCGCCGAGGTCGACGTGAAGCGCGTCCCCGAGACGGTGCCGCTGGAGATCGCCCAAGGCGCGCATTTCAAGCTCGACCAGAAGGCGCCGGTCGCGACCGTCGCCGAGCTGGAGAATTACGACGCCATCATCCTCGGCACCGGGACCCGCTTCGGCCGCCTGTCGAGCCAGATGGCGGCCTTCCTCGACGGCGCCGGCGGGCTGTGGGCGCGCGGCGCGCTCAACGGCAAGGTCGGCTCGGCCTTCGTGTCGACGGCGAGCCAGCATGGCGGGCAGGAGACGACGCTCTTCTCGCTCATCACCAACCTGCTGCACTTCGGCATGACCATCGTCGGCCTGCCCTATTCGTTCCAGGGGCAGCTGGGCGTCGACGAGGTGAAGGGCGGTTCGCCCTATGGCGCGACCACGATCGCCGACGGCGACGGCTCGCGTCAGCCGAGCGGAGTCGAACTCGACGGTGCACGATTCCAGGGCCGCCATGTGGCGGAGATCACAGCCAAGCTGATCGGCTGAACGTAAACAAGCGTTACATCAGGAGGAGACCATGACGACGACCGCCCGCATCACCGAAGGGACCGAGACGGAATTTCCGCCACTGTCCCCGCTCGAGTGGAAGGTCGTCAGCCTGGCCATGCGCGAAGCCACCGGAACCGAAGGCGACACCGGTGGCAATGGCTGGCTGGGGCGTCTCTTCCGCAAGGCTTCGGGCCTGCGTCCGACGCTTCCGCTCGCCGATCCCCGGCTGGAGGCGCTGCGCCGCTTCACCTGCCGGGTGCGCGACCGTGGCGACGCGTCGGACCTTGGGCCGCAATTGCTCGAACTGGGGTTTCACCCCGGCCAGATCCGCGCGGTGACGATGCTCGCCCGCTGAGTATAGCTGCCACGGGCATCAGCCCCCCGCCCATGGCACCGCGCCGCCCGTTTCCCGTTCGCGGGGAGCGGGCGGTTTGCTATGGTGACTGCGAACATGATTTCAGGGGAAGCCTGTGACTGCCACCACGCTCTATTCCGCCTCGATCCCGGTGATCCGCCGCACCCTCGCCAATCTGTCGACCGTGCTCGACAAGGGCGCCGAACATTTCGCCGAAAAGGGCGTGGCCGAGGCCGAATGGCTCAATGCGCGGCTGGCCGAAGACATGCACCCCCTTCTCCGCCAGATCCAGATCGCCAGCGACGGTGCCAAGGGCGCGGCGGCACGCCTGTCCGATCAGACGCCGCCGAGCTTCCCCGACGACGAGACGAGCGTCGCCGATTTGCAGGCCCGGATCGCCAAGACGATCGCCTATCTCGACAGCGTCCCCGCCAGCGCGATCGAGGGGCGCGAGGATGCGCCCATTCTGCTGGAGATCGGCGATTTCGCGATTCACTTCACCGGTGCCACCTATGTTCGCGACTTCGTGGTGCCGAATGTGCTGTTCCACACGACGACGACCTACGCGATCCTGCGCAACCTCGGCGTGCCGCTCGGCAAGCGCGATTTCCTCGGAGAGATGGACATCCGTCCGCGCGTTGCCTCGTGACCGCTGCATGAGGGCATCGCGGGGCCGCTACGGGAACGCCGGACCGGCCTGATCTAATATTTCGGCGCTAGGGCTTCTGCCGAGCACCGGGATTACCCCGGATAATGCCGCTTGAGTTTCACCAGCGCGGCATCGAGCGCCGACAGGAAGCGCGAGCGGTCGGCCTTCGAGAAGGGGGCCGGACCGCCGATCCCTTTGTCGGTCATCCCGGCGCGCAGGTCGGCCATGATCGCGCGGGTGGCGACCGCCGAACCGATCGAGTTGGCCGTGAAGGGCTTGCCGCTGGGCGAGATCGCGGTGGCGCCGGCTTTGAGGCAACGATCGGCCAGCAAAATGTCGGCGGTGATGACCACCGTCGCCGGGCCGCTCGCCTCGGCGATCCAGTCGTCGGCAGCATCGAAGCCGGCCCCTACCACGACCTTGTCGATCAAGGGGTGCGGGGGAATGCGCAGATGGGCGTTGCTGACCAGTGTGACCGGGATTTCCAGACGCCACGCGACCTTGTAGATTTCCTCCTTCACCGGGCAGGCATCGGCGTCGACGAGGATGCGGATAGTGCTCATCGTCGCGTGTTTAGCAGGCTTGGATGAAAGGCGATCCGGCTTTCTGCGGCGGGTCAGGCAGCGACGATACCGTCGGATATCCACTGCCGCAGCAACAGCCCCGCGCGTCGCACTCCCGCCTCGAAGCCTTGCTCGGTGACCAGCATCTCGCACACCGCACCGAAGCTCCGGGTCGAGAAAACAGATGCCAGCGCCCCAACCTCGCCGGGTTCCGGCATTCGGAAGCGGCTTTCTCCGTCCTTTCTCCAGACGAGGAGGCGTGCATCGGGGGCCACGTCCCGCACCTCAGGCTGCGGCTCGCCGCCCTCGACCAGCCAGGACCAGAGGTCCGCAACATTGGTCGCGACCGGCAGCAATTGGGTCGAGGGGGTGAAGATCAGGGGGCGGGCGTCCCAGTCGATCGATGCGACAGCATCGATCGTCATCGACTCACTGTCGGCCGCGACGAAAACCTGTTCGAGCGCCCGCTCAAGCGCCGCAAGGTCGCGGACCTCGCGGTCGTCGGGGAGCAGCGCGTCGAGCGTTTCGGGGAAATCCTGCCCATAGGCATCGAGCGTCCAGCTGCGCGGATGGACGCGGTCGATATGGTTCACAGCGGCGTGGAGGAAGGCGTCTTCGCCGATCCACTGCCGGGTCCGGGGATAGCTTGCTTCGAGGCAGGCGATCAGCTGCGACCGATAATTGTTCAGATAGATCTGCAGGCCGGCTGCACGGAAAGGCGGGGTGTCCGCCTCCTCGCCCGACTGGAGAAAGGCGGCAAAGGCGCTCTGCGTTTCGGCGAGGCTCATGCCGCCACCGCCAGCGGCCGCGCTGCGATCGACCGGGCGATGTCGAGCTCGTCGAGCAGCTCTGCCAGCGGCGGGATGTCGTCGTCGCGTTCGATCATCGTGGCCGCGCCCGTGATGCGTGGCAGGACATGGGCATAGAGCGACCAGACCGAGTGCGGCACCGGCTGGTCATGGCTGTCGATCAACAGGTCGCGCCCCTGGCTGTGGCCGGCGAGGTGGATCTGCCGGACATGCTCCACCGCGAGACCGTCGAGATAGGCGATCGGGTCGAGGCCATGGTTGGAGGCGCTGACGAAGACATTGTTGACGTCGAGCAGCAGGCCGCAGCCCGTGCGCTGCGCGAGGGCGTTGAGAAACTCCCACTCGCGCATCTCCGCGCCCGGAAGGACGAGATAGGAAGACGGGTTCTCGATCAGCATGGCGCATCCTAGCGCGGACTGCGCCCGGTCGATATTGGCGCACAGAAGGTCGAGCGTCGCCCGGTCATAGGGCAGGGGCAGCAGATCGTGCGAATTGAAGTCGCCGATGCGGCTCCAGCTCAGATGGTCCGAGACGAACAGCGGCTCGACCTCGTCGACCAGCGCGCGCAGCCGCCGGAGATAGTCGGCGTCCAGCCCGTCGGCCGAGCCGAGCGACATCGATACGCCGTGCAGGGCGACCGGGTAGCCCTCGCGAACCCGGCGCAGAATCTCGCGCGGGCGGCCGCCGTCGACCATGAAATTTTCGGAGATGACCTCGACGAAGTCGACCGCCACGTCCTGGGCGAGGAAATCCGCATAATGCGGACGGCGCATGCCGAGGCCGAAGCGGGAGGGAGGCGGTGGCGCCATGGTTGGTCTATCTCCGCAAACTCCGGCCGACGCGCTGCGCCGGCCGGAGCGATCGATCATTTCGCTTCGGTCAGGCTGCCGCCCTTGGCCTTGCACTGCTTGACCGTCATGACCTGGAAGCCCTGGCCCTTGCAGTCGTTCAGGCCCTTGCAGTCGTTCTTGGCGGTCTTGCAGTCCGACGTGCCCTTGCAGCTGTTGATGCCGTAGCAATGGACCTTGGCGTCACCCGACTGGGCGAAGGCAGGGGCGACCGGCACGGCGGCCGAGACGGCGACGAGGGCTGCGGTGGCGGTAAGGCTCATTGCCTGGTGGATCGAGGACATGGGTAGGCTCCTGAAGCGAAGGTGGATGCCATATGGCCTCCTCTATTCGCCGGCACGGTTCCGGCGGTTACAGCAGCGCCGAAAATTGTTCACCAGCGCAGCAGCCGAGGCCCGAGCAGCGCCCCGATCGCGGTGGCGAGCAGGATGCCGAGCGAATACCAGGTCAGCACGAAGACCGCCGCCGCCTCGGGGCAGTGGATGCAATAGATCATCGCAGCAAAGGCGCCCGATGCCAGTCCGGCCGCTGCGCCGGTGGCGCGAAGCCGGGTCGGGGCAAACCGACGGAACGCCCAGAGCAGCCCGGCAAAGATGGGCGCCGAAAGGCTGAGGACGTTCCACGGGCAGGACGTCCAGCTGTCGCCCAGCCACATGGCCTTCCAGTCGGCGCGCGGTGTGGTCGCCAGTTCGATGACGCCATAGCCCGCCAGCGCAACGATCGGAGCCGCCAGCAGCCACAGCCATCCGAAGCGACCCGCGTCCGGGCGCGCCAGCCTCGCCGTCGCGGCAAAGGCGAGCAGCGCCAGCGAGATGGTGTAGCCCCATTTCATCCACAGCGCGGAGCTTTGCAGCGCGAAGCCGAGATCCGGGCGGACGCCGAGCATGGCCGCGACCAGGGCCACCGAACCCACGCCGCCGATCGCGATGCCGCTGGCAAGCCGCAGCCCGACACCATGGCGCGCCACCGGCTTCACGTCCTGCGCGAGGGACTCGATCAGATCCTCGGTTCTCATGGCCGGTCCCGCTGGACGCGGGCGACGAGCGCCTTCAGCCCCCTATGGACCGACACCTTGATGTCGGATTCGCCCAAGCCCGCTCTGGTGGCCGCTTCGGCCACGCTGCTGCCCTCGATGCGCGTCGAGCGGATGGCGGCCGCCTGCTTGTCCGGCAGCAGGCCGAGCAGCTGCTCCACATCCATCCGTGCATCGGCTGCGTCCGCGAAGCATTCCTCGCTCGGCCATTCGGCGAGATCGTCGAGCGGAACGAGGCGGCGGGTGCGGCGGAAATTGTCGACCATCTTGTACCGCGCTATGGCAAACAGCCAGGCGGTAAAGGGCCGCTCGCGGTCATAGGTGCCGCGGCGCGTGTGAACTGCGATGATCGTCTCCTGTACAAGGTCCTCGATGTCATCCTCGCTGCCGCGGGCCCGCCGACGGTAATAGCTGCGGAGAAGCGGAGCGAGCGAACGGAGCAGCGCACTATGGTCCGCTGCACTGCCCTCCAGGCCGCCGATCATCCAGCTCTTCAACTGATCTTCGCTCGTCACCGGATGGCAGGCCCCCGAGACATCGTTCGCGATGCGCCGGCCAAAGGTTACAGCGCCGAACGGGGCGATCATAAAATATTTCGCAAGACCGGCCTGTAACCGCGAGCGAGGCTGCGCCGAATTCCTGCCATGATCCGGCTTTCGCCTCCTCCGGATCATCGCGCACCGGCCAGAAGCCGGGCGCGCGAGGGGCGCGATAGAAGGACTTATCATGTCGACCAACAGCACCAAGATCGCCGCAGGAATCGCGGCGATGATCGCCGGCACCGCACTGGCCACTGCCGCTTCCGCCCAGGACAAGCCGGCGATGGAGAAATGCTATGGCGTGTCGCTCGCTGGAAAGAACGACTGCAAGGCCGGCGCCGGCACCAGCTGTGCCGGTACCTCGAAGGTCGATTATCAGGGCAATGCCTGGAAGCTGGTCAAGGCCGGCACCTGCACCAAGATCAAGACCCCCAAGGGCCCCGGCTCGCTGACCCCCAAGGCGTGACGGCGCGGGGCGGCGGCTGGCCCGGTCGTCGCCCCATCCTCCGGGAGACTCCCATGATCCAGATCGCCCCCTATCGAGCCGCCGTCGAACGGCTCTCCGCCACCATATCCGATGCGCTGCTGCTGCTGGTCGCCCGGCTGGGCATCGCCGGCATCTTCTTCCTGTCCGGCCGTTCCAAGGTCGAAGGCTGGCTGACCATCACCGACGGAACCTATGAGCTGTTCCGCACCGAATATAGTCTGCCGCTGGTCCCGCCGGAGATCGCCGCAGTGGCTGCGACGCTCGCCGAACATGGTTTGTCGATCCTGCTCGTCCTGGGCTTGTTGACGCGTCTGTCGGCGGCGGGACTCTTCGGGATGACGCTGGTCATCCAGATCTTCGTCTATCCCGATGCCTGGCCGACCCATCTCAGCTGGGCCGCGATCCGGCTGCCGCTGATCGCCCGGGGCGGCGGTGCCTGGTCGCTCGACGCGCTTCTGGCGGGCCCGACCGGGACGGCGCCGCAGCCCCGGCCATAGGCGCCGGCATCGTCAGACGTCGAGATTGGCGACGCTCAGCGCGTTCTCCTGGATGAACTCGCGGCGGGGTTCGACGACGTCGCCCATCAGGCGGGTGAAAATCTCGTCGGCGACGTCGGCCTGCGCGACCTCGACCTTGAGCATCGCCCGGTTGGACGGGTCGAGCGTCGTTTCCCATAGCTGCTCGGCGTTCATCTCGCCGAGCCCCTTATAGCGCTGCACCGACATGCCCTTGCGGCCGGCGGCGAGGATCCCGTCCAGAAGATTGGACGGCTGGAACACCGCCGTGCCGCGCGTGTCGGGGACATCGTCCTCTTCGGCCTCGGCGGCAGCCTGCGCCGCGACGCTCTTGACCGAGACGAGGCGTGCAGTCTGGGCGTAGCTGTCGGCCTGTTCCGAGGCGAGGGCGTGGAGCTTGCGGGCTTCGGCCGAGCGGACGAAGGCCGGATCGATCAGGTGGACGTCGGTCACGCCGCGCCACAGGCGACGCAGATCGTAGCCACCATCCTCGGACAGGTCGCCCGTCCATTTCGCTTCGGGATCCATGCGACCCATCCACGCGGCCATGCGGGCCACCGCCGCGCGGTGTGCGGCTTCGTTACCCTCGGGGTCGAGCGCGCCGGTCAGCGCCAGCGCCTCGATAATCACCGGGTCGTAGCGCTTGGGGACGAAGCGCATCAGCGACTTCATCCGGCGCGCATGTTCGACCAGCTGGCGCAGATCCTCGCCCGAACGCGCGCCGAGCGGGGATTCGAGCATCATCGCGGCGAGGCCGGCGGTGACGAGATATTCGTCGAGCGCCGCATCATCCTTCAGATAGACTTCGGAGCGGCCGCGGCTGACCTTGTAGAGCGGCGGCTGGGCTATGTAGAGATGCCCGGCCTCGATGATCGGCCGCATGTGCCGGTAGAAGAAGGTCAGCAGCAACGTTCGGATATGCGCGCCGTCGACGTCTGCGTCGGTCATGATGACGATCTTGTGGTAGCGCAGCTTTTCGAGGTTGAAGTCGTCGCGGCCGATGCCGGTGCCCATCGCCTGAATCAGCGTGCCGACTTCCTTCGACGACAGCATCCGGTCGAAGCGGGCGCGCTCGACGTTGAGGATCTTGCCCTTGAGCGGCAGGATTGCCTGATAATGCCGGTCGCGGCCCTGCTTGGCCGATCCGCCGGCCGAGTCACCCTCGACGAGGAAGAGTTCGCACTTGCTGGGATCGCGCTCCTGGCAGTCGGCGAGCTTGCCGGGCAGCGAGGCGATGTCCATCACGCCCTTGCGCCGGGTCAGCTCGCGCGCCTTGCGGGCGGCTTCGCGGGCGAGGGCCGCCTCGATGATCTTGCCGACGATGATGCGGGCGTTCTGGGGGTTTTCCTCGAACCATTCGGCCAGC
>JAIYAJ010000287.1 GCA_027489105.1 Zymomonas sp.
CCGTATCGTTCGGCGCGATGGCCTCGGCCCAAACGGACCTCGCGGCGGCCTTCGGCGCACGGGAGCAGATCCAAAAGATCAGCATGTCGCCGGACGGGATGCGGCTAGCCTATGTCGTGCCGACCAAAGGGCAGGGTTCGGCATTGCTCACCTTCGCTCCGGGTGTCGATCAACAGCCCAAAGTTGCGCTGATGTCCGATGGCGAGACCGACAGGCTATCTGGCTGCCACTGGATCACCAACAGCCGGCTGATCTGCGACCTTTGGGGACTGACGCGCACGCCCGATTCCGCTCTCTACGGTATTATCGCTTTCAGCCGCATTGTCGCTGTGGACATGGATGGAGGGAATCCGAAAATGCTGAGCAAGTCGTCCGGCTTTGACGGCCGAGGCGACAACACCAATGGCGGGCGCGTGATCGACTTGCTTGCAGACGATGATGGCGCGGTCCTCATGACAAGGATGCAACTGGCGGAAGATCGGATAAATTCGCGCATCGGCAGCAGTGAGGCCGGAATGGTTGTCGACAAAGTGGATACACGCACATTGGCGACCAGTCGAGTCGAGCGACCGGAACAATATCTTACCGGTTACCTGACCGATGGATATGGTCATATTCGCGTCAAAGGCGTCGAATTGTTCGAGAATGGTCGAAACTCAGGACGTATCCGTTACTTTTTTCGTGCCGCTGACAGCAAGAAGTGGGAATCCTTCTCTACCTATAATTATATGGATCAGACCGGCTTCCTTCCCGTCGCCATCGATCATGAACGCAACGCGGTTTACGGCTTCGACAAGAAAGAAGGGCGGCGTGCGCTCTATCGTATGGCGCTCGATGGCAGCGGCAGTCGCGAGCTTCTGCTTGCCCGGCCTGATGTCGATGTCGATGACCTGATTCAAATTGGCCGGCGCAATCGAGTGATCGGCGCGAGCTATGCGACCGACGCTCGCTATTCGGTCTATTTCGACGAGAAGATTGCCAAGCTGCGCGATTCGCTGGCCAAGGCGCTGCCCGGGCAGCCGATGGTGTCCATCGTCGATTCGAGCATCGACGAGAAGAAGCTGCTGATCCGCGCCGACAGCGACACGGATCCGGGCGTCTATTACATTCTCGACCGTGCAACCAAACAGATGGCGACCTTCCAGCCGGTCCGCCCGCAGCTTGAAGGGCTGAAGCTGGCCGAGATGCGACCGGTCAGCTTTCCCGCTGCCGACGGCACGATGATCCCCGGCTATCTGACGCTGCCGCCCGGAAGCACGGGCAAGAATCTGCCGGCGATCGTCATGCCCCACGGTGGTCCAGAAGCTCGGGATGAGTGGGGCTTCGACTGGATGGTCCAATATTATGCCGCACGAGGCTATGCCGTACTCCAGCCCAATTTCCGCGGCTCGACCGGCTACGGTGACGACTGGTTTCAGAAGAATGGCTATCAGTCCTGGCCGACTGCGATCGGCGACGTGACCGATGCCGGGCGCTGGCTGATCAAGCAGGGTATCGCTGCGCCATCGAAGCTGGGCATCCTGGGCTGGTCCTATGGCGGCTATGCCGCGCTCCAGTCTGCGGTCATCGACCCCACCCTGTTCAAGGCGGTGGTTGCGATCGCCCCGGTAACGGACCTGCCCGCGCTCAAACAGGACAGCAGGTGGTGGTCCTACTACAGACTGGAAGCAGACAGGATCGGCGACGGACCGCAGGCGGTCCAGGGCTCACCGGCCCGCCGCGCGGCGAGCATCAAGGCGCCGGTTTTGATGTACCACGGCACGATGGACCGCAATGTCGACATCGAACAGTCGCGGTTGATGGACAAGGCGCTGAGGGCTGCGGGGCGGGACAGCCGATTGGTGGTTTTCGAAAATCGGGATCATCAGATCGACGATAGCGAGATGCGCGCGCAGATGCTGCGGGAGAGCGACGCCTTCATGCGCAAGGCGATGGGCTTGTAAACAGGAAAGGCGTGCCGGCGGCGCTCAGGCGATACTGGGGTGCTCGTGGCTCAGATAGTCGAACAGGCCCCGTATCTGGCCGGGGGAATAGCCGGCATGGCGCATCTCGGCGATGTCGGCTTCATCGAGCCGGTCTGCATGATGGCGCGCGAGTGAGGCGAAGCGGCGCAGTGTCTCGAGCCGCTGGTCGGCGAGGGGGCGGGGCAGCCTGATTCCGGATGCCCATTCGACGAACCTGCCGAGGCGGCTGCCGGCATCGATTTCCTGCGTCGCGTCGATCCGCTCGGCCAGCGCGATCACGCGCAGTTCAACCGGCGTGAAACGCACGGCATCATGCGCTGTCGGGTCCCTCGTCTGCCCGTCGAGAAAGGTAAAACCGACATAGGCCATGGTGATGCTCCCTACCGATGTGACTGATCGGTACGCATCAAGTACCGATCGGTTACATTCCGGTCAAGCGGTTCGGTGGCGATTGGGAATAGAAAATCTTTCCGGGCCAGTGCCGGCAGGTCATGCGGGCCTGCTTGCCAGCTGTGCAGGGTGAAATCGCGCCTGTTACAATTTCATGACATTGTTCGCGCGAATACGGGGCGAGTGCCCGGACTATCGGGCGCGCCGGCTGTAACATTCGTGTAACAGGCGATCAGTAAGCGGGCTCGAGCCCGGCACAGGCCGGGATTGGAGACTCACGGAATGTTCAGGAATTTCGCCGCTGTGCTCGGCGCCACGTTGATCATCGGCAGCACGGCATCTGCCGCAGGCGCGGCCGCGATTTCGGGGGCCGGCGCGACCTTCCCGGCGCCGATCTACGCGAAGTGGGCCGAGAGCTACAAAGCGAGCACCGGCAGCGGCCTGAACTATCAGGCAATTGGCTCGGCTGGCGGGATCA
>JAIYAJ010000142.1 GCA_027489105.1 Zymomonas sp.
CGGCGCTTGTGGGGCGGAATCCGATGCCAGATTGCACGCAAGCCGGAAGGCGACGGTATCGGCAGCCCTGAGCTGCTCGTTGCGGATGGGCCTGTCACCAAGCGCCCCGCATGCGTTTCGACCAACCCGGCAACCGGGCCCGTGCCAGATGCCCGTGGCGAGGCCGCCCCAGGGTTCTCAATGTCGAAACACGGCCATGCGGGCAATGGCGAGCGGGCTCCCGGCAAACCGAAGCCGGACACGTCCCACCCCCGGCCGTGAAACAGATCGCCTTGCCTCCGCACGCGCGGATCGTCGGGGATGGCTGAAGCTGAGACGATACCAATGCTGCGCGTGATTGCCATATCGGGAGCGGCATCCATTATGATTGATCGATGTCGATGGCTCTTCGCGCTTGCGTCCGAGCAATAAGTGCAGAGATCGAACAACCTCCATCACCGCTTGAGTTTACTTGCTTCGAGAAACGGCCAGCAATGACAGTATCTGACGCCGTACGAACATTGGCAGAAGCCGCCAAAAGGGTCTTACTACCTTGAAGAGCAATTCGCGTTCATTGAGGGCGTTAGTAATGCGCAGTTCACTATCGGTGCGAGCAACAATTTCATTGAGCGGATTTTGATGGCGGAGCGAAATGTCTCTTCGCGTCGTTGCTGACGTCAACACCGTGTCGTTGACCAGCAGGGCAGTAGGACCTGTCCGACCCAGCAGATCGTATGTGCCCCGACCGTAAATGGCGAGAGCCGGCGTACTGATGATCGTCGCACGCCGCCGCCCCAATGACCGCCGCGAAACGTATTCGTCGACTCCTGCGACAAAAACGCGGAGCGAGTAGTGCCCCGAAGCGATGATATCCGTGTATGCTCGTTCAGTCATAGCCTTGAGAAAGGCAATATCTTCGAGACGGTCGAAAATTTCGTCGATATTCGAATAATCTTTCTTCAGAGGCAAATAATGTTCGTTAGGCCGAACAACGCCGGAATATGTTCCTTCAAACAGGATCAGTGCAGTTCTGAGCCTGATTGACTCGAATACTTTTGGCGATATCTGATTCATGTGGACCAGCCCCTCATGTTCCCCGAGGAAGCGGGCCGCGAATGTGTCAAAATCCATATCGTGATGTTCAGCGGCCAGTCGCGCCAGATTTCCGTCGAAATCAAAGACGTTGCTTCCGCTTTCGGTCGCCAACGTGGCCCGGGCCGACCCTATGAAACGATACCAATTGGTCCCGTAGATGCGCTTGTCAGAGTCGACTTCTATATCAGCCCGAACGCCCCGCAATTGCGCCAGCCGCTTAACCTCGACCCCAATCGTGTACTTCTCTCGGGCCAACGCACCATAGTGATGCGGCAGCGTGCGCCCGCGATAACCAATTCTCAGGCTCCGCTCCGCCATCGGCGTCACGAAGTCGTCGATTGCCGGGTCTTCCGGCACATAACCCGTGAGAGTCGGCAGGAATTCGACCTGCGCAAAGCGCGCGCGGGGGTAAACGAGATCGATCGAGCCGAAGGGCACGTTCGTGAAAACGGCGTCGATACCCAGCCGCTCCATGCAGCGTCGCGTCGTTTCTACCTGATCGTATTCGTCCTGAATAAACAGCAGTTTAGGACCACGATACGCCGCGACCAGATCAGCTATCCGGGGGGCGAGATGGTCGGGCGTCGATACACGCACCGAATAATGGATCGCTATGGCGTCATAACACGAAAAGTCAGGTGCCGCACCCGGGCGATCCTCGAACTCAATGTAGCCGGTTGCCGGCATGAAATGGAACCGGTGGCGCGAATGCAGTCGAAACGCTTCTAGATGCTCCATGATCGTGCTGACATGAGTCGAGCCATCATCATAGAGCATCAGAATATTGAGCGTGGGCCGTAATGCGGAATACTGCTGCCCGTGATGATCGAGGTATTCGAGCAATGCGCTAAAACGGTTCTCGTACGACGCACGGCGGGCGGCTTCTCGTCGGGCCGACAGCGCTCCTGGGTCGGCTCTCAGCGGCGACACTCTCTCGATTGCGTCGGCAAACTCGTCGGCCGTGAGTGCAGCCGTGAATAGATAAGGCTCGTCGGCGAGCGCGTCAATCGGGATTGTTACGACAGGGAGTCCGCATGCCAGATATTCATATGCTTTGAGCGGCAAAGACCGCCGCATCAGGTCGCTATCTTTGAATGGAATCAATCCGACAAGTGATTTCTCCGCCAGTCTCGCAATTCCATGGCTGTCAAGCTGCCCGAAATACTCTACATTTGGCTGTCTTTTGAGACGCTGCCAGTCCTCTCCGCCATCGACGTCCTTGCCACAAAACCAGAAACGCCATCCGGGCAGGCGTTCAACGACCGCATTCAGCAAGACGTAGTCGAGACGATCATTGATGCCGCCCTGAAACAGTGCAACCTTGCCGCTATCCTCAGGTTTGTAGGCGCTCGCGCCCGTTGATTCCCAAAAATCAAAATCACAACCATTGTTCAGGACGTAGACAGGCTTGTCTGTCAAAGGTCGATGCGTCTCGGCGACACCGGCAGAAACGGCGACGACGAAATCGACGCGCTGCATTGCGTCAACGGCGAGATGAGATAGATCGGTCGGCGTAATCGCCAACTTGTCGCATCTGGAGACATAGTCTTCCGTTGCGTGATACACGACCAAAGCGGGATGAAGACGGGCGACAACCGGCGTCAGAAACAGGTTATAAACCCATACTAGCGGGCGGCTGACGCCGTGTTTACGCAGCTGCTCGCAGAGGCGCGCGAATTGTTCCTGACTGTGAGATGCAGCAATCCGTACGATTGTGATGTCGTGACCTTCGATGGGCTCGAAGGTGATAGCGTCATCAGGCGCATTCGTCTGCACGAAGAAAACAGGCCAGCGTTTCGCAAACTGCGTCGCATAATGATAGCGGTTGCTGCGTGGCTCTGTGTGCCAGTCCGACCACGTGAGCATGACGACCGAATCAAAATTGCGTCGCATCTGACGGGATCTCGCGTTACGGGCCTTGTTGGGAGTGCAGTGTCGACTGCCGCGTGCTATTACACGATGGGCTCGGCAGTGTCGATGGACGCATCAGGCCCCGCCCGCGTAGCGGGCGCCTTGGACCGCATTTGCGCTAACGATCTCGGTCCATTATTGGCCTTCGGCGATCTCGCAGCTGCTAGAAAGCCTCCATGCCTCAAATCCTCACCGTGCTCGGCGCGCGCCCGCAATTCATCAAGGCTGCGCCCGTGAGCCGCGCGATCGCCGCCGCGGGTATGGGCGAAATCATCGTCCATACCGGCCAGCATTTCGACGCTCAGATGTCGGATATCTTCTTCGACGAGCTCGACATCCCCAAGCCGCGCTACAATCTCAGCGTCAACAGCCTGGGCCACGGCGCCATGACCGGGCGCATGCTTGAGAAGCTCGAGGAGTCGATGCTCGCCGAGAAGCCTGACCTCGTTCTGGTCTATGGTGACACCAACTCGACGGTCGCCGGCGCTTTGGCGGCAGCAAAGCTGCATATTCCCGTGGCGCATGTCGAGGCGGGGCTGCGCTCCTTCAACCGGCGCATGCCCGAGGAGATCAACCGGGTGGTGGCAGACCATGTAAGTACCTTGCTGTTCTGCCCGACACGCAGCGCCGTCGACAATCTCGCTCGTGAGGGCATCGTCGCGGGTGTCCATGCGGTCGGCGACGTGATGTTCGACACCACTCTGGCTGCGATTGAACTCTCCGGCGAGCGCTCGCGCATCGTCGAGGCGCTTGGCCTCGCGCCGCAGAGGTACGCCATCGCGACCATTCACCGCGCCGAGAACACAGATGACGAAGAGCGTTTCGCGCGCGTCGTCGTCTGGCTCGAGGCGGCCGCGCGCGAGCGCCCGGTCATCATGCCTGTCCATCCGCGCACACGGAAGCTGTTCGATGCGCGCGGGCTGGCGCCGGAGGGGGTGGTCCTGATCGATCCCGTCGGCTACCTCGACATGGCCCGTCTCCTGCACAATGCTGCAGCCGTCTTCACCGATTCGGGAGGGCTGCAGAAGGAGGCTTATTTCCATCGCGTCCCCTGTGTCACGCTGCGCGACGAGACCGAGTGGGTCGAGACCATTGAGGCCGGCTGGAACCGGCTCTGGACCGGCCCCGATTATCAGCCGCGTCGGGATATCCCCGATTACGGCACGGGGAACGCATCGACCCTGATCGCAACCGAGATCGTCGGATTTCTCAAAGCGTATCAGTCCGCTATGCGGCGGCAGTAAGCAATGAGATAAAGGCGTCCGTCCTTCTCGGCAAAGAAATCAGCCAGTTTCTGGCCGACCTCGTCCAGGATATTGAGTTGGACTTGGGTTTCGAGGGGGTACGGCGTGATCTGGATCGATGTGGGTTCGGGTGCATTCTCATGAGGAATTGAGATGTCCCAATTGTCGCCGGTTTGGGGATAGTGAATGAGTTGGAAGGCTGCAGGCCCGGCCTGGTCGATCGACACCACCTCAAACCCCTGCAATCGCGACATCAGACGGCGCAGCGCCTCCTCGTTGAAAAGTGATACGTGGTAAGGCGGCACCACATTTGCTGATGATCCATGCGACAGTTCGGCGTTGAGCTGTGAGAAATGTGGCACCGCTGTAACCAGCCATCCTCCCAACTTGACCAGCCGCGCATAGCTTTCAACGAATGCGAAGGGATCGGGAATATGTTCTAAAACGGCCACGGACGAGACAACGGCGAACTGCTCGCCAGCCTGAAAGAGTTCCTGTGGATCACTGGTCACCACGTCGAAATCGAACAGCTCGCGTGCGATGCGGATCGACTGAAGATTCACCTCGTTGAGCTTCACAGTCCAGCCGGGCCGCAACTGCTGGACGAGATTTGCGAAGGCGCCGAGGCCGCCGCCAACATCGAGCCAAAGCCCCTGATTCGTTCCCTTCGTTGTCTTGGTGATAATGCCTTCAAGCACGTCACGTGGCGCTGAGAAGGGCGTGCCCTCGCCGCCATTGGCGAGACGAGGCTTCTCGTAAAGCTCTCGTGTTCGGCTATAATATGCGCCTTGGTAGAGTTGTGTCATGATCTCCGCGCTGGGGTATGGATCAACGCAAACAAACCCACACATCCCGCAACGGGAATGTCTGAAACCATATTTTGAGAAGGCAAAGTTGAGTGGGCCGCCGGTGCAAGCTGGGCAACTTTCATGGCGCGACCATTGATTGGGATATCCGCCTTGCTCAACACAAATGCTCTCAATCTCCGCGCGTAACGTCGTGATTTCGGACGAAGATGATGTGTCCGTGCCCTCTTGCATTAACAATGAGCCTTCGACTCCTGATAGCTGCTGACCCGTTAGCGACGCAGCCTCTGCCTGTCGTCCATAGGTAAGCGTAGGCATGAAAAAAACTGGCGCGCCGACATCCATGCCCGCATCATCGACACTAAACGTATAGTAAAAATGTCTGTATTCATAAAATTCCCAAGTCCCAGGCACGTTTGGAACAAGGCCTAGCGAAAGATAATATTCGCCCTTCCTAAAAGGAAGGTAGTCGAAACTCAGCTCAACATAACCTGAAGGCGCAGGAATCTGACGATCTAACGCGTCAACATAGCTGTCTCGCGTTTCAAACGGCCTAATATTTTGTGTGAAAAACTGTGCGACTGACGAGAGATCGTATTTGCCATTGACCGACAGTGCCACACCAAGCGTCTCAGCGGGCAGCTCCCCCTCGACATGATAATGGATCTTTACTTTGAAAGGCCTCAGCATCGTCAAGCGCGACGTCAGCTTGCCATCAGCGTCAAACATTTCGACGCTGTCGATGTAGACAGGCCCGCGCCGGAAAACGTGACGCGCCCCGTCGGTATCAGCGTCAAACAAATCACGAAGGGAGCTTTTGGATTTCGATCGATCTTGCTTCGCTTGGCTTGAGACACCCTGGCCATCCAACTCTGGGGCGCCGGCAGCGGTATCATTCGGCGCATAGGTGTCGAGATCATCATCAACCGTCTCGATCCAACTGGCGGAATCCGCCTGCTGGTGAGCAGTCAGATCATAAGCTTGCACTACGCTGATGGCTGGGCCGATCATACGGACTCTGCCGCGCTCCATCCAGATGACGCGCTGACATAGTTGGGCTAACAATCCGGTTCCATGCGAAACCAACAACACAGTACGCCCACCGGAACACAGGTGGCGAATGCGCCTGAGGCACTTTTGCACAAAGGTGGAATCACCTGCAGCCAAAGCCTCGTCAATAATCAAGATGTCGGGTTCGACGGCAGTCGCGATCGAAAACGCCAAGCGAGAGTGCATTCCGCTTGAGTAGGTTTTTACCGGACGCTCGATGAACTCCGCAAGACCACTAAAATCGATAATCTCATCAATTTTTGAATCGATTTCGGCGCGATTCATGCCGTAAAGTAGCCCGCTGAGATAGATGTTTTCGCGTCCCGAGTACTCGGGGTTAAACCCCAGGCCGAGCTCAAGGATGGCAGTCACCCGCCCTCTGATATCGACCGAACCGGCTGATGGCTCCAAAACGCCCGTGATCACCTTCAGCAAGGTCGATTTGCCGGCACCGTTCGAGCCAATGATACCCAGGACCTCGCCACGCGGAACCTCAAAGCTCACGTCATCTAGAGCCCGAAAGATCGTATGCCGCTTTCGTCGGGTGAGAACCTCGAGCGCGAGGTCGACCGGCTTGGAATAAACCTCGTATTCTTTTACGAGGTTGCAGACCGAGATTGCTATATCGTTCACGAAGTCCAGACCTTACATTACGCTGGAAAAGTGGTGGCGTAGCCGCGAAAAAACATACGATCCCAACGCCAACATAAAAAATGCAAATATTGGGAGAATAAACCAGGCTCGTGCGTTCGTAAAATTTCCGAAATATAATACGTCCTGATAACACCATATCAAATAACTAAATGGATTTAGATTAGTTACGAATCTTAAAGTATTGGGTACCATTCCCGGAAGATAAACGATGGGCATTAGGTAAATATTTATTGTAACAAAAACGCGCACCACTTCAGCCGTGTCTCTAAAATATGGTGTTACTGAGGCAAGAAATAATGAAATTCCCCAAATCAAGCACATATGAATCGAGAAAACGACCGGAAGTAACAAAAACATCCATGATATGGTTCCGCGTGATGCGATCGTAAATATCACTACGCATGAAAACAAAACAAGCTGCACAATCAGGGAAGATAAAGCCGTCTTTGCAATGAGAACCTCGATCGGAAAACTGACTTTTTTCACAATTGTCGAATTTGCCAAAACGACTCCCGTCGCACGGGATATGATATCTTGCGTAAGGAGCCAAGGCGCCAAGCCCGAAAAAAGGTACACTAAATAGTCACTAGGTCCGTTACTGCCAATTCTAACACTGAATACGATGGTAAATAGAAACGCATAGACAGCAAATATCAGCAACGGATGCACCGCGAGCCAAACAATGCCCGCCGCCTGTCCGGCATGCATGTCTGTCATTTCCCGTCGCGCCATTTCCCACACCAGAGTGCGCTGACGCCAAACAGATCGCATCAACACAAGAATGCCGAGACCGCGCTCATGGGGAGCGACGCCGCGGCGAAGGAATTTATCGCCTGATAGTTCCATGGCCTAGATCATACCCTCGACACCAAACCAGCTTTCACAACGCATACTTTCGTATCTCCGGCACGTAATGCACGTGATTTATCATACAGTCCCTGATCTTTGCGCTGTTGAACCGGGTCCACTCGACCGTACGCCTGATCCCCTCCTCATGGCCGACCTCCGCGACAAAACCGAGCTTTTCACGTGCTTTGTCGGTCGCAGCGAAGCGTTGGCCGGAGCGGTCCCATTCCCGCGCCGGGGTCAGCGCGATCGGCGTCGCGTTGCCTGTCGCGGAATTGATGCGCTCCGCCAGCTCAAGAATCGAAACTTCGGCGCCGGAGCCGAGGTTATAGATCTCGCCGGCCTCGCCCCGCAGCGCGCAGGCCATCAAGCCGCGCGCCATGTCCTCGACGAAGATGAAGTCGCGTGTGGCGATGCCGCCATTCTCGACCGGCAGCGCCTCGCCATGCAGCGACTTCCAGATGAAGGTGGGGGTCACGTTGCGCCAGACCGTCGCCGGCGTGCCGCGCCAGCGACCGGCGCCGAGGATTTCGCCCGGCCCATACACGTTCTGGAAGCGCGCCTTGACGAAGGGCATGCCAAAGCGAGTGAAATAGTAGTTTCCATACATCTCGCCGATCAGCTTCGAAATCGAGTACGGGCTGTCATGGAAGAGCGAGACCGGCGCGTCCTCGTCCGTCGCGGTGGCGCCATCGAAGGTCTTGGCTGCGACGGCGCAGCCGGCGGCCGAGTAGACTACCTTCTTCAGGCTCTTGATGTCCTTCAACCGCTCGAACAGCTTCAGGCTGGTCAGCGTGTTGTTGTCGTGATCCATCAAGGGATCATGGATCGAGGACTGGTTCCCGTGGAAGCAGGCCAGATGATAGGCATAGTCCAGGTCGTCATCGAGGTCGCGCAGGATGCGATCACTGGTGATGGGCCCGGAGACCAGATGCACGGCCGGGTCGTCGGGGACGTTGACGGCGTCGGCCGAGAGGAAGTTGTCGACGATCGTCAGTTTGCGGGGCTTCTCGCGCAGGACCTGCTTGACGAGGTTCGAGCCGACGAAGCCGGCGCCGCCGACCATCAGCACGTTCTTGCCAGCAAAGCTCTCGGTCATGGATGTATCCGTTCGGAAGATGATGCGGCAGCGTGGAGGGCGGCGAAAAGGCTGGTCAAGCCTTCGAAGGCGGTGCCTTCAGATGGCTGTAGAGTGCGGTGACGCCATGATCGTCGTACCACGACAACATGCGCCGGATCGTCTGCTCGAACGAGTAGCGCGGACGCCAGCCGAAGGTCGCGATGGTCTCCGAGGGGTCGAGAACGACCGCCGGAACGTCGTCGGTGCCTGGCTCGACCTCGGGCACCGGCTCCTTCAGCTCGATTCCGAGGTGATCGACCACGATGTCGAAGATCTCCTTGATGGTATGCCCCGTCCCGGTCGAAACGTTGAAGAGCCCGGTCGGCGCACCATCGGCCATCACCGCATCCATGACTGAAAAGAAGTCGTCCATGTCGATGAAGTCGCGCACGGTCTTCGAGCAGAAGCAGCCCTTGCCGGCTTTTAGCCTCGTGTAGAACGTCGGAATCGGGCCGATGGCCAAGCGGGGCCCGGTGACATTAGCGAGACGCAGCGAGACGAAGGGCAGGCCGGACATGGCGAGATAGTTTTCGCCGGCCTGCTTGGAGATGCCGTAACTGGTAAAGGGGCGAGCCGGGGCGTAGGCGGGAATCGGCAGCCGATCCGGCCGGCCATAGCCGAGAGCGGTGTGGAAATTGACGAAGCGCTTGATACCCGCCGACCGCGCAGCCTCGACGACATGGATCGTGCCCTCGACATTGGTGCGCGTATCCTCAAGCCAGTCGTCGGGATCCTTGTAGGCCGCGGCGGAGTGGACGACATGGCTCGGACGGAACTCGGCGAAGAGAGCATCGACGAGTGGCCGGTCCTGGACGTTGCCTTCGACGACGTTCAGCCCCGGATGCGCCTCCGGCAGCGAGCCGCGATGCCCCGTAGCGAAATTGTCGAGCACCAGGACTTCATGCCCGGCTTCGAGATAACGCTCGGTCAGATTCGAGCCGAGGCATCCGGCGCCGCCCGTGATGAGGATACGCATGCTCGCCTCAGCCCTTCGGCGCCGTGTTGATGTCGGCGCGGGCTTCCTTGAGGTGGGTGTAGCCGCCAACGACACCTTCCTTCTCCCAACGCTCGACCGACAGCCGCGCGATCTCGTCGAGCGGTGTGAACTCGACATCGCCGAAATCGGCGAAGGTCCGGGAGGGATCGAGCAGGATGGAAGCAGCGTCGTCCGGTCCAAGCGGCTTCACTTCCGGTTCCGGATAGTCGTTGAGCTTCATCGCCTTGACGACCGCGTCGTAGAGTTCCTTGATCGCCACGTCCTTGCCGGACGAGAAGTGATAGGTGCCATTGCCCTTTCCGCCAGCCGCCTGAACCACCACCTTGGCAAGGTCGCCGGCATAGCAGAAGTCGCGCCGGGCCGGCGTTACGAAACATTTCTTGCCTTCGGCGAGGCGGCCGTAAAAAATCGGCAGCGGGCCGGAAACGTTGCGCGGGCCGATGACGTTGGCGAGCCGGAAGGTCACCCAGTCGACGCCAGAAAACTGCACATAGTGCTCGCCGGCAGTCTTGGAGATCGCGTAACTGGAATTGACCGGGTCGATCGGATGGTCGAGCTGGATCGGTTGCTGCAGCGGCTTGGTGCCGTAGCAAAGCGCCGTCTGGAAATAGATCAGCCGGCCGACCTTATGGAGCTTGCAGCCCTTGGCGATGTTGGCGCCACCGACAGCATTGACCAGCGCATCGGTCTCCCAGTCATCCGGATCCTTGTAGGATGCGGCCGTATGCACGACGACGTCCGGCTTGAAATCGCTGAAGAGCTGGTCGACGAGCTTCCAGTCGGTGATCGAGCCCTCGATCTGCGTCAGGCGCTCCTGATCGAGAAGGTTGTCCTTCCGGCCAGTGGAGAAGTTCTCGAGCGACATCACGCTATCGCCGCGCGCCAGGAACATATCCGCCGCGGTAGAGCCGACTTGGCCGGAGCCGCCCGTAATGAAGACCTTCATGATTCTGATCCCATAAATTGCTGGAGTTATTCGGCCGCGACCGGTGCTGGCTCGATCTCGTCAAGCATGCGCCGATAGGAGGCGGCGCGGTCGTGGAAGGTCTGCTGCCAGAGTTCGAGGCTGAG
>JAIYAJ010000279.1 GCA_027489105.1 Zymomonas sp.
CGGGTGGCGACAGCAAGATCGACCGCGTCATTCGGCGCGATCGCGAAGCCTTGGGATAGCGGCGCGTTCAGGCCCTGGCCGTGAAGGGCGAATGGATCGGACATGCATGTTCTCCTGATGCTATGACTTTATTCCTATCAAGGGAAGCCTTTTTTGTCAAGGTCGGCGGCAAGTCGGCACGGGAGAGCGCATTGCTGGCAGCGATCAGCCCGCTCCGCGCCTCGGCAGGCGCAGCCACTCGATGTTGCGAAGGAACAGGCGCGTCGTCACTTCACGATGAGCGCGCGCAATCCGGGAAGCCGCATGGTCGGGCGAAGCCGGCTGGCAGGACCCGTGTCAGACGTCGTTTCCGGCCAGCGGACGGGATGGAGCCGGCGCTGGAGCCGCCTCGACTGCCTGAGGACGCTGCACATGCTCGTAGGCGGCCAGAAGATTCGGAACCTCGGCCGACCAGTTGAGCGCGGTCTCGATACGATCGCGGCCGATGCGCCCCATGCGCTCGCGCAGATCGGGAGCGTCGATCAACTCGATGATGCAGCGGGCGAATGCGTCCTTGTCATCGACAGGCGCATACAGCGAGGCGTCCTGGGCGCTGAACTGCCCTTCCTCGAGCGTGAACTGCACCTGAGGCTTGGAGAAAGCCATGTATTCCATGATCTTGTTCATGGTGCAGCGGCGCGTGTAATCGTTGCACGGATCGGGGCAGAGCCCGATGTCGATCGAGCTCAGCGTCCTGTGCAGCGCCTCGCCGGCCAGATAGCCGGTGAAAGTGACGTGCGAACTCAGCCCAAGCTGCTCGGCAAGCTGCTTGGAAGCGTCCAGCTCCGGCCCCTCGCCGATCAGCATGGCATGAAACCCGCCGACGCCATGCTTGTCCTTCAGCAGCGCGAGAATTTCGAGCAGAACGTCGATCCCGTCCTGCGAGCCCATGATGCCGACATAGCCGAGGATCACCGGGGCCTTGGCGCGAATCTCCGGGTCGGGCTCGACCATGCGCATCACGTCGGAGCGGGGCGAACTGCGCACCACGAAGACATCCGAAGGCGCCTTGGCGCCGCGGTCGATGGCGATCTGCCGATAAGACTGGTTCGTGGAGATCACCGCGTCCGCGGCCATGAAGGACAGCTTCTCGCACAGCTGCATCAGCCGCCAGCCGATATCCCTGCGGCCGAACTTCTGGACGTAGAGTTCGGGCGAGATGTCGTGATGATCGAAGATCAGCCGCGCGCCGGCCAGCTTGAAGGGCAATGCCACGAGAAACAGCAGATCGGGTGGGTTGGCGACATGGACCACGTCGAAGCGATGATGCCTCCACACTTTCCAGGCGAGGCGGAACTCGTGGAACAGCGCCGACGCATACTCCACGGCGAAGCCGACGACGCCACGCCCTTCCACAGGCAAATCGTGACGATAAATCTCGACTCCGTCGATGACCTCGTGCGCCGCGTCATGCCCCTTGCCCTTGGGACAGATGACAGTCACGTCGTAGCCGTTCTGCTTGAGAGTCGTTGCCTCCTGCCAGACGCGCCGATCGAACGGCACCGGGAGGTTTTCGACGATCATCAAGGTATGCAGGGCCATGGCGCGCCTTCGCAGCAGTTCGGCAGACGTATCCGTTCGCTCGACTGTCGATGTGCCCCAGCGGCGGATCTTCACCCTGGCGAAGACCGTCAAGGTGCGGGAGGATTACACCGCATCGTCGGCATGCGTCCAGATGAAAGACTTCAAAGGGCGCTTTTAGCCTTCGTAAACCTTAATTCCGCCACCGTCCCGACATCGCAGTGATCCGAGCCTTGCCGGAGGCCGGCATCGGCTCGCCCGATCTTCCGCGCCTTGTCGGGATCAGTAGGTGACGAGGGATCCGCCGACGATCTCGCGCGTCGGACGCGTGACGAGACCGATCAGCTCCAGCAGCTTGCGCGTCTGCACGCCCGTCGCGTTGGAGACGTAGACCACGTCGCCGTGACGCACCTTGAAATGATTGCCCACGAAGATGCCGGCGGGGACGTCGTACCGGATCTGGTAGACCGTCGGCACCGTCGCGCTGGTGAAATGGACGAGGTTTTCCGTGTCGGTGGGGATGGCCTTGCGGTGCTCCATGCGCAGCACGAAAACGGAGGCCACGTCGGCGCGCGTGTCGTTGAAACCCTTCGAGCGGCCGAGCGCGTCGGTCAGGGTCATGTTGTCGACGTCGATGTCGATGCGGGCGCTGTCGCCCGTGGCGCCGAACACGTTGATGGCACGCGAGATCGGCTGCACGAAGATGGTGTCGCCGGGCAGGACCGCCACGTTGGACGAAGGATCGAGGACAAGGCGCCGCATCGAGGCGCGCGCGGTCCGCCCGGCGCGCTGCAGCACCACTTCGAAGCCGCGGGCCGACGCGTTGTCTACACCGCCGGCACGGGCAACAGCGTCGAGGACGCGCATCTGCGCGTTGCGAATCGGGAAGCGGCCGCCTTCCTTGACCGCGCCGAGGACGGTGACGAGGGAGGCCCGCTCATCGGTGATCGCGAGGATGACCTGAGGCTCGATGGCCCGCTCGCGCAGCTTGCTCTCGATCTCGCGCTGCACGTCGACCAGAGTGCGGCCCGCCACCCGGACGGTTCCGGCATAGGGCACGCTGATGTTGCCGTTCGTATCGACCGACTGGGCCGGCAGGTTGATGAAGTTTCCGCCGCCGCCGGAGCTGCCCGCCGCCTGGGGCGAGGTGAACAGGCCGCCGCTGCCGGCTTCGAAGATGGTGACCGTCACCTGGTCGCCGACGCGGGCGCGCACTTCCTGCTGGTTCCGGGTGGGGAGCGAACCGAACCGGTCGGGCTCACCGGCAAGGGACGAAGCCAGTTCGATGCTGGGCGAGATCAGGACGAAAGGCAGGTTGGCCTGCTCGTCGCCATTGCTGATCTGCGTCGTGGCGGTCTGCGCCGCCGCGAACCTGCTGGGGCCTCCTTCGGGAAGGAAGCCGCTCGAGCAACCGCCCACGGCAAGTCCTAACGCAGCCACACCGGACAAGCCGAGGAATTTCATAATCCACTCCACACCGATATGATGCCCAGAATTCCAGAGTTTCATACGCGGGGAAGGCCCTGCTTGGAAACTCAAAACTGCTTCAAAATTGTTGCAG
>JAIYAJ010000138.1 GCA_027489105.1 Zymomonas sp.
CGTCAACAGTAAACGGACAAATGTGTCCGGTTTCTCGGGGTCGGCTCTCGTCGCCGACTTTGGGCGGGGGCGGAGTGAGTCGTCCGCGCCACAGGGCTTAACAAAGCGTTAAGCCGCGCCCTGGGGCGTCTGGCCGTCGTCACCTTAGGTGATAAATTCGACCCATGGTCAAGACGACGCGAACCTGTCCCGAGTGCGGCGAGGCCTTCGCCGCCAGTCACCCGCGAAAGCTGTTCTGCAGCAAGGCGCATGGCGTGGCCTACAACAACCGCCAGCTCGTACGCGGGCAGGCGCTCGTCGGCCTGGCGCAGGCGTGGCGCGCGGGCCGTGGCCGCAAGTCCGAGGCCGACCGCAACGCGGCGCGCGACGCCATGGTCGAGTTCTTCCGGGCGGTGAAGCGGATGACCGACGAGGATCTCGCCGCCGGCCGGGCCGATCCGGTGCGGCTCTACCGTGCGCGCGCGGCGCGGGGGCTGCTGGATTAGCGGTTATAGATGCTGGGGTTGTCGACGGATCGCTTGCGGCCTGTCGAGTAGTCGTAAGACCAGCGGCCTTCGCTATCGTGCCACGACACAACGGCCGCGCCGGGCTCGCCGCAGCGGCCGCAACGGAACCTCATCGCGGCGACAGGTTGGTCGAGGCGGTGGGCAAAGCGTGGGCCGGCGAGGTTGGTCCCGCGGCCTTCGCGACAGGTCGTGCAGTAGATCGTGAGGTCGCCGCCCAGGGTGACTACGAACCGCAGCGTGAAGTCGCCCGGCTGCACGTCATGCCTCGCGCGGATCGTTCGGGAAGCTGGTTTCGGCCGGCGCCTCGGCGTGGATGCGAATGACGCGGCCGCCGTCCACGACGAGGCCGTAAATCGGGATCATCCGCGCGGCCGGCGGCACGTTTTCGTTGGCGGGAAGTTCGTGGTCTTCGAGCATCCGCGACGCCTAGCGCAGACGCGCGACGTTCTCAAGATGTTCTGGTTTGCGCCATGAAGGCGGCCATGAACGCCGGCATCCGGCGGCAGACCTTGGGCCATGCGGCGAAAGCGTCTTCGAGCGCCCATCGCACGTCGTGGCGCGCCGTGGTCGGGTCGGCCGCGATCGCCAGCGTCTCGGCGACGTCCAGCAGGAAGGCAGCGGTCTCACCTACGGTCGCGGGCCGGGCCGGGCCGGGGCGGACGGCGTCGGCGATGTCCATCAACCCGGCGTCGGCCTCATAGCCGACGTTCACGGCGTTGGGCGCGCGTTCCTCGACCTCGCCCATCCGACTCAGCAAGAGCGGCCATTCGGCCATGCCGGCGACGAAGGCGGCGTCGCGCTGCGCCTGGCCGATGCTGCGAACCTGGGACAGCAGCAGGTTGCGCGCCAGTCGCGACGCCGAGCCGGCCGCGCCTCTCGCAAGCACGGCCAGCTCGGACTGCTCAGCAGCCGCCTTCGCGGCGCGAGGGCTCGCAAGTTCGCGTGTCGTCTGGGAACCCATCATGCACGCCGACTTAGTTTGAGGGTCGAGGCGGCGGCGGGGAGGCCGAAGAGGTTTGCGAGGGCGTCGTCAATCTCGACGCGCCACTCGCCGCGGGCGTCGCCGGGGTGGACGATTACGCCGGTGATGAGCTTGCGCAGCTCGGCGCGAGCGGCGTCGCGTTCGGCGCCCGCGTGGTCGGCGGCCTGGGCTTCGGCCGCTTCGAGGCGGTCGAGGGTGGCGGTCAGGTTGTCGACGATCTCGCGGTAGCGGTCGGCGGCGTTGGGCTTGAGCGGGACCACGTCGGCCGTCGGTCGGCCGAGGTCGGCGAGTTCGGCGCGCAGGCGCTCCGCCTGGGCTTCGAGATCCTGTAGCCGGCCGGCGACCGTGGGGCCGCTCAAGAGGCCGTCGGCGACCTGATCCACCAGCCGGCCGGCGCGCTGCTCGGTCTCGGCGAGTTCCCGTTCGGCCTGGGCCCGGCGGCTGGACTGGCCGGCGGTGCGGGCGGCCATGGCGGCGCGGTACTCGCGGACGAACAGCTCGACGTTGTCGGGGTGCAGCAGGTCGGCGCGGAGCTGGGCGAGGGCGGCGGCTTCGAGGTCGGCGGCGACGGGCGTGCGGGCCATGTCGCAGGCGTGCGGCCCTTCGAGGGTGCGCGCCAGACAGCGATAGCGGGCCGGCTTGCCGACCGTGCCCATGCCGCCGCCGCACAGGCCGCATTTTACGAGGCCGGAGAACAGGCGCTTGGGCGCATTAGCCGCCGAGGGGTTGCCGGCCGCGCTCACCAGCGCCGCGCGCCGTTCGATCTCGGCCGCGAGCTGGGCCCAGGTGTCGGGGTCGTGGATGGCGAGCTGCGGCGCGGGGTAACGGACAAGGTCGGCCTCGGCGTTGCGGACGGTGCGGGTCGCGCCCGACTTGCGGTCGCGCAGCCGGGTAAGCCGATTCCACACGATCTCGCCGCCGTACAGGGGCGACAGCAGCACGCCGCGCTGGGCCCGCCGCGCGCCGACCATGGCGGCCGCCGTCCAAGGCCCGCCCTTGGGCCCGGCGACGCCCTCGGCGTTGAGCCGGTGCGCGATCGCCGAGGCCGTGGAACCGGCGAGGTATTCGGCCGCGATCCGGCGCACGACGTCGGCCTGTTCGGGGTGGTGTTCGATCAGGCCCTTGATCCGCTCACCGCGCGCGTCGTGGCGCACGAGGGCGCGGTAGCCGTAGGGCGGGGCGGCGGGATAGCGGCCCTGGCCGGCGACGCCTCTCATGCCGCGCCGGACGCGCAGGGCGGTCGCTTCGAGTTCGAGGGCGCCGACCGTGCCCTTGAACCCGATGTGCATGGTCCCGACGACGCCGTCGGCGAGGGTTCGGATGGTGACGCCCGCGAACTTCAACTCGTCGTAGAGGTCCCAGGCGTCGCCGCCGGCCCGCGTCAGGCGGTCGAGCGCTTCGCAGACGACGACGTCGAAGCGCCCGGCCTTCGCGGCCGCCACGAGGGCGGCGAGGCCGGGGCGGCCGACGCGCGACTTACCGGTGATCGCGGCGTCGGTGAAGACGTCGGCGGGGTCGAGCGTGTCGCCGTGCCGCTCCACGTCGCGCCGACATCCGGCGAGCTGGTCGTCGATGCTCGACGGGTTCTGCAGATCGGTCGAGAACCGGGCGTAGAGGGCGGCGCGCATCAGTCCTCGTGTGGGAGCAGCAGAACTTCGCCATCGCCGGCTTCCCAACCTTCGACGCCGCGCCACGTCGAAATGCCCATGCCGTCGCCCATGTCCGTCGCGCCGACCTGGACCTTCACGCGCCACGATTGGGGGAGCCGCTGTAGCTGGACGATCAGCTCCGCGACCGTCAGGCCTTCGGCGTGCTCGTCCTCGACAAGCGCGATGGGGGTGACGCGGGCGCCGGACGTTTCGAGATCGCGCATCAGGGCGTTGACGGTGTCGGAGATCTTCGGCGCGTCGGTCATGCGCTGTGGCCTGCGACCGTCTTCGCGACGCGCATTCGCGACAGTGCTTCGCGACAGATGGCGACGAGATCGTCGCGGCTGTCGAGGAGCTGGTCTTCGAGATCGTCTTCGAGTTCCGCGTCGTCGCCTGAGACACCGTAGAAGCCGCGGCCAGAGTGTGGGTCGGCGTTCGCCGGGCCGACCCGCGCGCCGTGCCGCTCGCCAATCACCTGAGCAATCGTGCGAGCAAGGTCGCGAGGGTCGATGTCGTCGGGTGTCACGCGCGGGGCTCCGGGTTCGGCGAACGGGGCGCACTGTCCTCTGCCGCCGCCAGCCATGCAAGCCGGCGCACGAAGGCCTGCACCGCCGCCGAGGGGCGGGGGCCGGGCGGGGCGGTCTGGGGGGCTGGGCGGCGGGCGGGGGCGGCCATGGCCTAGGCCGCCTTCGCCAGTTCGGCGCGCATGTCGTCGGCCGCCCGGAAGACGTCGGCGACGGAACTGATGGTGCGCGTGGGCTGGGGCTTGCGCGGACCCCAATCGGTGAAGTGGGTGTGGACGAGATCTAGCAGGCTATCCCAGGCGGTCTCTTCGTCCCATTCGGGCTCATAGTAACCGCTGACCGCGCCCACCATGACCGTTCCCTTGCGGGGGTGCGATGGCGGGCGCAGCACGAGCGTATGGCCGCTGCGGGTATGGGCAACGACCTCGTGCCCCTGGCGGCCGCTCCAGTTGTTCCGGGGCTCGTAGGACGCATGGCACCGCGACCGATCCCAATGCTTCCGCTCGCTGATGAGCGTGCTCGTGTAGTTGTCGTGACGCTCGGCGCGGAACTGCTCGCGCGTGTCGCCCAGCGCCGCCAGCAACGGCGCGGCGCGCTTCGACAGCTTTTTGAGGGTGCGAAGGTTCACGATCAATGCCCGTGCGGCGTGCGCGCGGCCTCGGCCGGCGGGCGGAGCATGGCGCGGGCGGCGGCGACGCGGTTCCAGCGCTCGGCGCAGCCGGGGCAGTCGAGCGCGCCTTCGGCCGCGGCGTCCTCGACCTGACGCAGAAGGGCGTCGGCGGCGAGCACGAGGTCGCCGGGGTCGCATTCGACGGCCGCCCAGGCGAACCCGCGGCCGCCGTCCGGCAGGTCGATGACGGCGCCGCCGATGCCGCTGCCGCCCAGGTCGCGGGCGAGGCTCTTTGCGATCTTGCTCACGACGCGGTGGGCGCGTTCGATCAGGTCAGCCATGACGGCGGGTCTCCGGCGGGGTGGGGCGGGCGTGGACGACGTAGCCGACGGCGCGGTCGGGCATCGTCCAGC
>JAIYAJ010000017.1 GCA_027489105.1 Zymomonas sp.
AACTGCTCGACATTTCCCGGATCAAGGCGCTCGGCTGGTCCCCGCGGCTCGGCACGCGAGAGGGGCTGGCGCAGAGCTATGCGGCGTTCGTACGCGATCGCCCGGACCTGCGGGACTGAGACCGGGCGTCGGCGAAACATTGACCAAGGTCGTGACCATGTTGAGCGGCGGGCTGGGCAACCAGCTCTTCCAATATGCCGCCGCGCGCGGGCTGGCCGATCGCCATGGTGCCGAGCTCGTGGTCGACAGCTGGTCGGGCTTCGTCCGCGACGTCGAATATCGGCGCAATTACGAACTGGGCCGCCTCCCGATCGAGGCCCGTCTCGCATCACCGGTCGAACGGCTGCCCTTCTGGACCCGCCGCATCCGCGCCGCAGTTCGCAAGCGGATCGCCCCCGGACGCGCCGCGCACGTGCCGACCTTCGCCAGCGCCGCACGCTTCCGCACCGAAGCGTCCGACCGCGCCTATGACCCTGGCCTGCTGTCCGCCCCGTTGTCGGGCGATGTGTGGATGAGTGGCTATTGGCAGAGCCCGCTGTACTTCGACCATTGCGCCGCTCGCCTCGCGGCGGAGCTTGCGCCCCCACCGCCCGAACGCCGGGCCGCAGTCGACCTGACACGGCGCCTCGAACACAGCCCGGGCGTGGCGATCGGCATCCGCCTGTACGAGGAAGCGCGCGACCCCGGCGCGCACAGCAGCACCGGTCGGCTGAAGGCCATGGACGAGATCAACGGCGCGATCGAGACGATCCACGCCCGCGCGCCCGACGCCACCTATCTGATCTTCTGCAGTCACCGCGCGCCGGAACTCGCCCAGCTGAAGACGCCCTCCGCGCCGATCTACGTGACCGGCGACGAAGGCTATGCCGACGCGCTCGAAAGCCTGTGGCTGATGACACGCTGCCGTCACCATGTGATTACCAACAGCAGCTTCTACTGGTGGGGCGCCTGGCTGTCGGAAGCCCTGTCCCCTGCGGACGACCACATCATCGCCGCCGCCGCCAACTTCATCAACGCCGACAGCGTACCGCGGCGATGGGCGCGGTTCTGAGGCGGGGCATGGTGATGGCTGCAGTCGATTGATGATGTCGCTTTTCGTCACGTCGATACGCAAAATGCAGAGCATTGGCCTCGAGACGTTGTGGGTCATTCTTGGCAATATTGCATCGGTTGTCGGGTCTCTGCTGTCGGTTCGGCTCGTGACCGAGTTCATAGCCCCAGACGAGTATGGCAAGCTCGCCCTCTCACTGACAATCGTCGGCCTCTCGAACCAGACCATAACCGGAGGACTCATTGCTTCCGTCAACCGGCACTGGTCGATCGCCCACGACCTGAAGGCGATTCCGGCATATGTGAGCGCTTCCAAACGCTTATTCGCCAAAGCCTCAGCCTTTACCTTCGGGCTAGCACTCATAGCGCTTGTAGCGCTAGCGGCCCTTCAGCGCAGCGAACTAATCCTGATATTGATTCCTTCGGTGATTTTCTCGGTAACCAGTGGGTTCAACTCCGCTCTGACCGGGGTGCAGAACGCCGCGCGACAACGGTCTCTCGTTGCCGGTTTGACCATCATGGACACCATTTTGAAGATGGCGCTCATCGCAATCGTTGGGGTATTGGGAGCATCCACGAGTACTGCGATCCTGTGGTGCTATTGCGCTACGTCCTGCGCGATGGCGGGGCTCCAGTGGCAGGCATTGACCCGTCGGTTGCCGCCTGATCCCATCAGCCCGGCAACATCCGAGCAGGACGTCCAAGAATGGGCCCATAGGTTGTGGCTATATGCTTGGCCCTTTTCGACTTGGGGCATATTTACATGGGCGCAGATGGCGTCTGACCGATGGGCTCTCCAAGCGTACACAAGCTCAGCCGAGGTCGGGACTTACGCGGTTGTGTACCAGTTGGGCTATGCTCCGATACTCCTAGCAAGCGGATTGCTGACAACTCTTCTCGGGCCAATCCTTTTTCAGCAGGCTGGCGACGCTACAGACCCGGAACGGAACAAGACGGTGTCGCGCATGACGTGGACACTTGTGGGCACCATTATTGCCGGAAGCCTTATCGGCGCGACTGTCGCCACTTTTGCCGGAGATTGGTTGTTTTCGCTCTTGGTCGCAGCAAACTATCGGGATGCGGCACGTTTTCTGCCGCCTATGGTTGCTTCCAGCGGATTTTTTGCTGCAGGACAGGCTTTATCACTGAAAACCTACTCTGACATGACGGTCAGAAGCACGATACCCATAAAGATCGGCACTGCCATTCTGGGAGTAGGCTTAAATCTATGGCTCGCAGAGCAGTACGGTTTGCCGGGTATAGTCTGGGCATCTCTCCTCTTTTCGTTGAGTTATTTCTGCGGAATGGCAGGCTTGGTTTTCCGTACCCCGCAGCATCCAAGGCCATCGCCAAATAGGGTAGACAACCGTGTCTGATAATATCCAAAGCTTCGACTCACGGTTAGATGATCGAGGTATGAGCACATCTCCCATGCTCGCCCTTGGCCTAGCCATCGCTGCCAGTGTGATACTCAGTGCTTTTCTCTCTGATCTACCTTCGCTACTTTTTATCACGGTCGATTTCCTATTTTGCATGGTTCTATTTTTGACCCTGACAGGCAAATGGAAATCAATTATCCTTCTTCATCCTTTTTTGATATTGTTCTTTTCATTCTTTTATTCTCAGAGTTTTTTGGATCAGGGTGATGGCCCAGCATACGAACAAGTTATTGCTCAATTTTTCGATACAAAAACATTAACAATTAATTATGATTCATGGATTTTACGCGGAGATTTACTTGGAATATTCAAAACGGCAGGCTTCGGTGTAATTCCTACTTACTTGATACCCGACCAAATTTCGGAAAAACCAGAACCAATATTCTACTACCTCTGGCAATCTGCATTTCATGCAATTCTGCTATCGGTCGCCGCATGCCTTGCTAAGACATGGAATTCCATTTCCAATGAAAATCTAGACATAATTATATTATATTCTCTGCTTG
>JAIYAJ010000132.1 GCA_027489105.1 Zymomonas sp.
CACCGGTACCACGCTCGACGTAACCGGTGGCCGCTGATCTCGGCCGCCGGACAGGCCCCCGTTTGCTATACAGTTCCGACAGGCGGACAGAGCCGCATTATCGCAGTCGCCTGAACGCAAATGTCGTCATTCTATAACAAACAAGAGCAGCAGTTTAAGCGCCGTTCAGAGGGATTCAGCCAGATGACTGCCGACCTGACTCGTCGTTCCCTAATGTCTGCCCTGCCACTGGCGGCCGGCCTTGCCGCGGTCCCGGCAATAGCGGGAGCAGCCGGCCCAAAGGGCGCGCGCGCGGCATCGCTGCTCATCTCGGACGCCGAAGCCATGGCTCGTCTCGAAGACCCGGCCATCCGCGCCCGCGTTCGGGCCCGTGTCGCCGGATCATGCGAGCAGGAAACGGTAAACATCTTCTACCGGCTCAACATCTATGGGTTCACGGGCGAGGGCAATCTCGAGCCCTTCTTCACGCTCAACCATCTGAGCGTGAACGAGTGGACGCCTTTGCCGGGCAATCGCTACCAGGCCAAGACCTTCGAATGTGGCGTCTATTGCGCGTTCGACACCGATGATGTGCTCGAAGAATGGAAGAACCCGATCACGGGGGAAGTTCGCAAGCCGTTCCAGTTTCTGGGCGGACCTTTCACGGTAACCCACGGCCCCGATGGCATGGTCGCGATGGGTGCCGAACTGACCCCGAAACCGATGCGTATGGAGGCCTTTGGCGGTACGTTGTTCGTCGGCGCAATGGCGGACATGGCGCGACCTAACCCGATCAGCCCCGAGAAATATCCAAAATTCTCGTCCGGCCCGATCGCTTATTGGGACACGATCTCGACTATTGGCGCCGCTGTCGCTCAGGCATTCGACGACAATGTGAGCTCGGCCGACGCCTTCCACCATTTTCAGAATCTTGGCTCCTGGCACCCGTGGCTCGGCATGGGATCGCGGCCGGGCCGCACCCATGGTCGCGCCGCTGGCGTGAAGGTGCGGTCACTGGACGACATTCCTGCCAAGGCATTGAAAGGCCTGCAGGATCACACTCCGGAGATTTTCGACCGGAAGAGCTGGACCAAGCTGCGCTTCGACACGCTCGACTATATGGCTACCAACCCACAGTAATTATTGCCTTTTCATAATCACATCAACCGCTCGCGAGTAGCGGGCCAAACCGCTCGTCCGGAGCGGATCGAGAGCGCGCAAAGCGCCGTAGCAGGGACGAACCCGGGCGCGATGCCGTCGCCCGGCAAACAACAAAGGGGAAATATCATGAACGATGCTATCCTGAAGCGTTCTTTCGCTTCGGTTTCGACGGTTTCGATGATGGTGGCGCTCGGCGTTGCCATGCCGGCCCATGCCGAAGGCGCCGCAGAAACGGAGTCCGCGACTGCAGCCGGCGAAATCGTGGTCACGGCGCGCAAGCGCGAGGAAACTTTGCTGCAGACGCCGGTCACGCTTTCGGTGCTGACCAGCGAGGAGCTCGAGAAGCGCGCTGTCGTCTCGGTCGCCGATCTCGCTGCCAACACGCCCGGCTTCACCATCAACAACAATGCGTCGGGCCGTGCCGACCGGTCGTTCCAGCAGATCATCCTGCGCGGTTTCACCCCATCGGGCGTACTCTCCACCACGACCTCGATGTTCATCGACGGCGTGGCCGTGGCATCGCCCTCGATGCTCAACTCCGTCGGCACACCCGAACGGGTCGAAGTGCTGAAGGGCCCGCAGAGCGCCTATTTCGGACGCAACACCTTTGCCGGCGCCATCAATATCGTCAACAAGACCCCCAGCGATCAGTGGGGAGGCGCGATCACCGGGATGCTCGGCACCCGCAAGAACTATCGGCTGCGGGCTGAAGTGGAAGGCCCGATCCTAGGCGATCTGCTTACCTTCCGCCTGACCGGCGATCGCTGGGCCAAGGATGGTTCGTGGAAGAATGCTTATGATGGCGGCACGCTGGGCGACCAGCAGAGCACGAGCGGCACGCTACTGATCGTAGCCAAGCCCACCGAACGCTTGACGATCAAGGCATTCGGTTTCTATGCGGAAGATAAGGATGGCGTCGCCGCCAATACGCGGCTGAACGCGCAGAATGTGACGACCGCGCCCAACTATCTCGACAGCACCGGCACGCTGTTGCTGCGTGGCCAGTCCAACTGCACCCTTACGGGTGATGTCGATGGTCTTCCCGGTGGGGCAACGATCCAGCTTCCCTATTTCTGCGGCGTGACGCCGGGCCTCGTCAACCCGGTTTCGTCGAACACGCTCAAGGACTCGTTCATCGCGAACTTCCTGGCCTCTCCGCGTGGCCGGATCCTCTCTCCATCGCAGGGCACGCAGGATTACGGTCTGTTCCGACAGTCCTACCACCTGCACACCACGCTCGACTACGAACTGTCCGACGCGCTTTCGGTCTCGCTGCTGGCAGGCTATAACAACGAGCATTGGAGCCAGCTGTCCGATCTCGACGGCTATGACACCACCGCCCTTGGCAATCCCTTTGGCGGCCCCAACTCGCGCAGCTATTTCGACTTCCCGTTCCTCGTCGAGCGCGAACAACTCGACCATTCGTTCGAAGGGCGGGTTAACTATGAGTTTGGCCGGATCAGCGGCGTGGTCGGCGCCAGCCTGCTCGATGCCAAGGTGCGTTCGGACCTCGGTGGCGGCAACGGTGCCTTGGGCATCAGCGTGTTCCCGACCGCCAGCGGCTTCGATCGCGCCAAGACCATTGGCGCCTTCTTCGGAACCACATTCGAGGCAACCGACGCACTCTCGCTCAGCATCGAAGGTCGCTATCAGATCGATACGCTCTATGCCTATGTCGGCCCGGCTGGGCTGACGCTGAACAGCAGCATCTATCTCCCGGCTGGAACCTATACCGCGGACTCGTTGCTGACGAAGCGCACCTATAAGAACTTTCTCCCGCGTGCGATCGTCAACTATCAGATCAATCCCGATCTGATGGTCTATGCATCGGCGGCCAAGGGCGTGAATCCGGGATCGTTCAGCACCGGCATCATCAACCAGTCGGCAACCGTGCAGCAGGCGGCCAAGGCCGCCGGCATCACGCTGTCGGTCGATCCGGAAAAGGTCACCAACTATGAGGTGGGCGTGAAGGGGCGTGCGCTCGGGGGCAAGGCCACCTTCACCTTGGCCGGATATTATGCAAAGTGGCGCGACCAGATCAACCAGATCCTGGTGATCGTTCCCGACCCCACTGTGCTCAATCCGAACAATCAGACCTTCGTCAGCGGTAACGCGAACTCGGGCGCGGTCGATCTCTACGGCATCGAGGGCGACGTTGCCCTGCGCGTGAACGATCTGATCAAGCTGAGCGCCGCAGGCGCCATCAACCTCAGCGACATCAAGCGCTTCTCGGGCCGTGCGGTCAGCCAGTTGACCGGTGTGTTCGACTTTTCCGGCAAGGAACAGCCCCTTGCATCGAAATATTCGGCCACCGCAGCGGTCGAGTTCGGTGGCAACATCCGCGGCGTCGAGGACGGCACCTGGTTTGCCCGCACCGACTGGAACTACAAGTCGGGCGTGTGGTCCAATCAGGCCAACGTCGTGCGCACGCCAGATCGCCACGTGGTGAACTTCCGCACGGGTGTCGGCAAAGGCAAAGTCAGCCTCGAACTGTTCGTGACCAATGTGTTCAACAACAAGAACTACACGAGCATTGCCGACAACTTCACCTTCACTCCGACCTTCGGGCGCACCGCCTATAGTTCGGCGCTGCTGGTCGGTCTGCCCGAACTGCGCACCGCAGGCGTGCAGATGAAAGTCGCCTTCTGAGATCAGGACCATCTCACGAATAGCAAAGACAAGCTGGGTCGGGCGTGCAGACGTCCGGCCCTTTTGTCGTCAAACAGGGAGCTTGACGAATGAAGGTCTTTCTCTTCGCCCTGGCGGTGCTGGGCGCCCCAGTCTCGGTCGGCGCCGCGAGTCCGCAGGCCATCACCGCGACCGGTGCAGTCGTGGGTCTGCTGGAAGGCGATGTCGCGCAGTTTCGCGGCATTCCCTATGCGGCCCCACCGTTGGGCACCAATCGCTGGCGCAGTCCGCAGCCGGCCGCTTCGTGGAGCGGCGCGCGTACGGCGACCGACTTCGCCCATGATTGCATGCAGAACCCCTCTCCCGGCGACGAAGCGCCGCTGCGCACGACACCATCTGAAGACTGCCTGTATCTCAACGTCTGGAAGCCCGCTTCCGCGAAGCCAAACTCTGGCTTGCCTGTACTCGTCTGGATCTATGGCGGCGCCTTCGTAACGGGCGGCACCTCCCCTGCCATTTACGACGGCTCGGCCTTCGCCCGGTCCGGCGTAGTGTTCGTGAGCTTCAACTATCGGCTCGGCCGGTTCGGCTTCTTCTCGCACCCCGCGCTCGCCGCCGAGGCGGGCAAGCCGGTCGGCAATTTCGCGATGGAAGACATGGTCGCGGCGCTGAACTGGGTGCGGCGGAACATCGCCGGCTTCGGGGGCGATCCGGCGCGCGTCACGATCATGGGCGAGAGCGCCGGTGGCACGGCGGTGATCAACCTGATGACGATGCCGTCGGCGCGCGGGTTGTTTCACGGCGCGATCGCCATGTCCGGCGGTGGGCGCTCGCTTCTCCCCACCGCATCGATCGAACAGGGCGAACAGGTCGGAATAGACTTTGCCGCGCGCCACGGAATTTCCGATAGCGGCGCCAGAGGTCTCGCCGCCCTTCGAGCCCTCCCCTCTGCGACGGTGCAGGGCTCGAACCTGTTTGCCGAGCGCTTCGCGACACCGCCCACCTATGTCGGTGGCTTCGTGGCGGAAGGGACGGTGCTTGCCGGCCTGAGCGACAAGCTGATGGATGCGGGCAAGATCGCGCCGGTATCGGTGATGATCGGCATGACCAGCGCCGACGCCGGGATCAGTTTCGCACGGGACAAGGACACCCTGTTCGCCAGCTTCGGCGCGCAGGGCCCGGCCCTCCGCAAGGCCTATGACCCCGATGGCAGCGCCGATTTCCGTGACCTTTCCCGCCACCTTACCGGCGATCACTATATGGGCGAACCGGCGCGCTTCGTAGCGCGCCATGCGCTGGCAGCCGGTCGGAAAGCCTATGTCTATCGCTTCGGCTATGTCGCGGAAAGCAAGCGCGCCGAGTGGAAGGCCGGCGCCCCCCATGCCACCGACATTCCCTATTTCTTTGATACGGTCGCCGCTCGCTATGGAACCGACACGACCGCGCAGGACAGGAAGGCGGCCGCGCTCGCCAACGCCTATGTGGTCAATTTCGTGAAGTCCGGCGATCCCAACGGAAAGGCCCTGCCCCGCTGGCCCGCCTATGACCGCGCGAACGAGGCCCTGCTCCAGCACGATATGAACGGCAACGCCACGGCAAGCTTCGATCCGTTCAAGGAGAAGCTCGACCTGATCGAAGCCTTCGCGACGACGCAGCCTTAGTCCTGCGGCAGGTCTCGGGCGACGCGGAAGCCGAGATGATTATTGCGCGCGCCCGGCGGATCGCCGATCCGCTGGGCGACGCGAACGCTCCAGCCCGACAGGCTCCAGCCACCGCCCCGCACATTGCGCAGCGTGCAGGAGCCGCTCAGCCAGGCCGAGCCGTCGACGGGCGCGCCGACATAATCCTCATGGTGGCAATCGTCGACCCACTGCGCGACATTGGCGGTCATGTCGTGCAAACCGAAGCGGTTCGGCGGATAGGAGCCGACCGGCGTGGTGCGGTCGTGATGATTGCCGTAATTGGCCTTCGACGGGTCGATTTCATTGCCGAACGGATACCAGCTCTCCGTTCCCGCGCGGCCCGCATATTCCCATTCGGCTTCCGACAGCAGGCGATAACGCTGCCCCGTGTGGCGCGACAACCAGGCGACATAGGCCTGGGCATCGGCAAAGTTGACGTTGATCACCGGACGGCGGCCGCGTCCCCAGCCTGCATCATCGGGGCGGTAGCCGTTGCATCCGCCATCGGCGAGACAGGCATCCCACTCGTCGAAGGTCACCGCATAGCGCCCGACCGCATAGCGATAGCCGATCGCAACCTTGTGGCGAGGCTCCTCCATCCGGTCGAACATCGCCAGCACGCCCAGCGTGCGGCGCTCTTCCGCCGTCGATCCCATGACGAAGCTGCCCGGCGGGATCACCACCATCTCCGGACAGTCGCGGCAGTCGGCGAATGCCGCGCCCGCCACCACCGGGGGAAAGCGCGGCGCTGGCGCTGCGACATTGGGCGGTACATAGCCATTGGCGGGCGGCGTGGCGGCGGCGAGCGCCGCGAGCAGCAAAAACATCGTCAGGCTCCGATCGGCGGGTCGATCGCACCGGCGCTCGTCGCTCGCGCGGCGGCCTTGACCCGGTCGATGAGGTCGATCAGCCGCGCAGCGTCGCGGCCGGTCGGACACCGATGTGCCTCGCCCCGGACCGCGGCAGCGAACTCGCGCAGTTGCTGCGTGAAGAAATGGCCGAGCTTGCGGCCACCCATAGCCGTAGGTTCGATCAGCACACCGGGTGGCGGAGATACGAGAATCTCTCCGTTCCACTTCAATATCTCGCCGTCCTCGATCTCGGCTACGCCCTCGGAGAAATGAAGGATCTTGCGGTCGAACACCCGGCGCTGATTGTAGGAGATGTGCACGCTCGCCATGCGACGGCCCGGATAGCCGAGCAGGATCATCGCCTCATCCTCCCCCTGCCAGCCCATCTGCCAGCGCGCGGCCTCGACCTGCACCCGCAGCGGATCGTCGTCGCCCATGACGAGTTGGACGAAATCGAGCGAGTGCGGCGCGAACAGAGACAGGATCAGCCCCTGTTCAGCAGTGCGTTCGGCCCACCAGGGCGCTTGCGGTCCGTCCCAGAATACGCAGGAAGAGACCTCCACCGCGCGCAGAGCGCCCCAGTCCGGCATGGTGTCGACCAGCGTCGCGACGGCCGCATTATGGCGATAGGTGTGTCCGGCAGCCAGCACCAGCCCGCGCCGCTCGGCTTCCTCTGCCAGCGCGCGTGCCTCCGCACCGCTTTCCGCAAGCGGCTTTTCCACGAGCACATGCTTGCCGGCGCGGAGCGCGGCGAGGCTTTGCAGTCCATGCAGCGCGTTGGGACTCGCGATCAGCACCGCATCGACCGCCGGCAGGGCAAGCGCTTCTGCCAGATCGGTGAACGGCTTGGCGGCGAAGGGGGCTCCTGCCCGTTCGGCGGCGGCCCTGTCGCTGTCGACCGTCGCGACCAGGCGCAGCGCGTCGCCAGCGCCGTCCAGCGCAGCCAGATGGGCACCCGATATGCGACCGCAGCCGATCAGCAGCAGGCCAATAGGTTCAGGCATGGGCGAGCGTTTCCCCGGTCGAGGCGGGCTTTTCGTGGACGAAGCGCCAGATGATGAAGGCGGCGATCAGCTTGGTGACGCCGGGTACGACCGAATAGGCCATGATCGTCCCAGCTATGGCCTCTGCCGACTGAGCGACGCCCGCCCGTGCGGCGGTGGCGTCGAAGCCCCAGGCCGACAGCAGCGCGCCGACCACCAGCGTACCGCCAAAGGCTATCCCGGCCTTCTCGATCACCGACCAGATTGCCGAATAGGTCCCGGCGCGATTCTCGCCATGCTCGTCGCGGGCATGGGCAATGCAGTCCGACAGCAGCGAGAGAACGATGGTCCCCCAACCTGCATTGCACGCCGCCATTACGGCCGCCAGGCCCCATGCCACCGGCATCGGCACATCGGCCATCTGTCCCCATAGCAGAGTGACAAGGCCGTGGCCGCTGGCCGCGATGACATAGGTCCGCTTCTTCCCGATCCGGCGCGCAACCATCACCCATAAAGGAGAGCCCGCCATGACGGCGACAGCCATGATTGCCGACATCACGCCGATGTCGTGCAGCGGCTCGGGGCGCGCCATCGCATATTTCACGAAGAAGGGAAAACCGGCGTAGGAAATGCCCGCCCCCACCGTCATGACCACGGCAGACAGGCACAATATGGCGAAGCGCCGGTCGGCAAAGGCCCGGGGCAGATCCTTGAGTGCAAAGACCCTGGCGGTCGAGGCAGGCTGGCGGATGCGCCCGGCGAAGCGCCATGCCACGAGCAGGCAGCTCATCGAGATCAGCCCGAGCACCACCATCGTGATCAGATGCGCGCGCCGGTCCATGCCGAGCGAATTGACGAGCATCGGCGCGAAGGACGAGGACAGCAGAACGCCAAGCCCGGTGAAGCCGTGCTTCCATCCCATCAACTCGGTGCGTTCGACCGGATCGGACGACATCTCCGCGAACTGCGCCAGATAGGGGACCGAAAAGGTCGAATAGACCGCCATATAGGCGCTGAAGGTAACGAATACCCAGGCCACCTGGATCGTCGTGGCCGCTTCTGGAACCGCGAAGGGGCCGAGCATCGCGAACGGCGCGGCCAATGCTCCGATCAGCAACCAGCGGCGACGCGGCATGCGCGCAGCCATGCGGTCCGAGGTCACGCCGATCGACAGATCGAAGATCACGCCGAAGAAAACCTTGGGGACGAAGATCGCGGCCCCCGCAATGGCGGGAGCGATACCCATCACATTGGTAAGATAAAAAAGCAGGAGGAGCGATGGTGCATCGCGGAACAACTGTCCCGCAACCTGTCCAAGCGCAAATCCCGCCTTGGTGGGCTTCGTCAGGCCGGACGCGCCATGTGCTTGATCCGTAAACGACATTCGGAGAAACTCCCCATCTGGCAGAGCGGTTGCGGATCGCGTTCCCGCCAGACCTTGCCTTGGATGGAGGCACGTTGCCGCGCATTGTCCGCCACCGGACGGCGGATAGCGGAATCTCCGATTGGCGGATATTCACTAGTCTGTGCGTTGTGAATGGAGGCGATCGGACGGAGCCTCGACATCCGAAAGCAGGACCGAAGAGATGCCGGCTTCTTCATAGCTGCACGGCCCGTAAACTGCTTCGCAATTCGAAACAACCGGGTTTTCCGGTGGCTATTCTTGCGGCTTCGAAATCGCTCGATGCCGAATAGGGGGAAGAACATGAAGCGCTACGTCACCTCAACTTCGCTCAGTATCCTGTCGATCGCCATCGCGAGCACCGCCCTGATCGCACCCCAGTCGCTGTTTGCCGCAGAGGCAGCTGAAGCCGCAGAAGCAGCACCGCAAGCCGCAGAGGAAGACGCCGGCTTCGGCATGATCGTCGTGACGGCACGCAAGCGCGAGGAAAGCCTGCTGGACACGCCGATCGCGATCTCCGCACTGACCAGCAAGGACATCGAGCAGCGCGGTATCACCAGCGTGAACGATGTCGTGCTCAACACGCCGGGCATCAACGTGTCCAACACCAATTCCGGCCGTAACGACCGCTCCTTCCAGCAGATCTCGCTGCGCGGCATGACGCCCTCGACCACCACGTCGACCTTGACCGCGAGCTTTATCGACGGGGTTCCGGTTGCATCGAGCACCGCGCTCAACGCCGTGATCGATCCGGCCCGTATCGAACTGCTCAAGGGGCCGCAGAACGCCTATTTCGGGCGCAACGCTTTCGCCGGTGCCATCAATGTCGTGACCAAGACGCCAGGCGATGTGTTCGGCGGTTCGATAACGGCCATGGGCGGTACCCGCAGCAATTACGACGTCTCAGCCGCACTCGAAGGCCCGATCGTCGATGATCTGCTCAGCTTCCGGATCACCGGACGCACCTTCTCCAGGGATGGCTCCTACAAGAATGCCGCGAACCCCAATCAGACCCTCGGCGATCAGAAGACCCGCACCGGAACGCTGCAGCTCGAGCTGACTCCCTCGGACTCGCTCAAGATCAAGGCGATGGGCATGTATTCGGAGGATGATGACGGTCCTTCGGCCCAGGGCATGCTGTCGGCTTACGAAATCCGCGCGAACAACGGGAGCGTCAACATTCCCGCCCGCAGCGGCAACAGCAATGGCACGGTCATCGTCCCCGGCCTGGCCAACTGCACGCTCAACGGTACCAACCCGTTCATTTGCGGCGCTCTTCCGTCGCTGCCCGCCGGCTTCAGCCCCGCGCAGAACACCACCGAAGACGCTCTTCTCGCTCGCATCCTGTCCAATCCGACGCAGCGCGTCACCAACCCCAAAAAGGGTACGCGGGGCTATGGCCTGGTCCGCGAATATTATCACCTGCACCTGAACGTCGACTATGAGCTCGGCGATACCGGCGTCACGCTGTCGTCGCTGACCGGCTATAACAACGAACTTTATTCGCAGATGGCGGACCTCGACAATTATGACAGCTCGCTGCTGAGGAACCCGCTCGCAAACGCAACCAATGGCCTGCGCACCTTCTGGACGTTCCCCTTCCTCGTCGAGCGCAAGAACAAGGACTTCTCGCAGGAAGTTCGCGCATCCTATGACAAGGGTGGCGCACTCAAGGCGATGCTCGGTGCCAGCTATCTCGACACGAAGTCGCGTGGCGCGCTGCTCAGCGTGTTCAACGAAGAGCAGTTCGGCGCTGCGCGTGCGACCAACACCTTGACCCCTCCTGGCCGGGCAGAGACCTGGGGCGTGTTCGGCAGCGTCAGCTACGACGTCACCGAGGCGCTCAACATCAGCGCTGAAGGTCGCTGGCAGCGCGACAAGGTCTATGCCTATGCCGGCGGTCGGTCGCTGACGATCGGCGCGGCAGCGGCCAGCAAATTCGGCCTGCCGGCCGGAACTTTCGCTCCGCTCACCTCCTTCTTCAACAAGTCGTTCGACAACTTCATGCCGCGCGTCATCGTCAACTACGACGTGACCCCCGACATGATGGTCTATGCGTCCTGGTCGAAGGCCGCCAACGTCACGCTGAGTTCGTTCAACACCTCCTTCCTGTCGGGCACGGCAGGTGAGTTCGCGGCGGCCGAAAGCATCGGGCTTGGGGTTATCGTTCGCCCTGAAAAGCTCACCAACTATGAGCTGGGCCTTAAGGGCAAGTTCCTCGATGGGCGTCTCTACGTAACGGCGGCGGCCTATCTCGCCGACTGGTCCGACCAGCACAATAACCGCTCGGTCATCTTCCTTGATACGACAGTCCCCAATGCGCTGCCCTCGATCGTCAGCGGCGTTGCCAATACCGGCAAGACGCGCGTCAGCGGCTTCGAACTGGACATCAACGCTGAGCCGGTCGACGGTCTCACGATCAATGCGTCGGGTGCGATCAACAAGAGCTCGATCCGCTCCTTCGCCGACCCGTCGATCACCCGGCTTACCGGGGTTACCGGTGATGGCTTCCGGGGCAACCAGCTCCCCCTCACGTCGAAATATTCCGCGAATATCGGTGCGCAGTACAGCGGCAAGATTGCGGAAGACATGGGCTGGTTCGTACGTTCCGACCTGTCCTACAAGTCGCGTCAGTTCGTCGATGCGGCCAACATCACCTGGATCAAGAGCCGCGTGCAGGTGAACAGCCGCATCGGCTTCAACAAGGGCAAGTTCGGTCTCGAAGCTTTCGTGACCAACCTGTTCAACAACAAGGACTATACCGCCGTCGCCCAGAACAACATTCTGGAACCAAGCTTCGCCCTTGCAGGCGCCGCCTTCGGCTATCTCAACGTCGGTCTGCCCGAACTGCGCACCGTTGGCATCCGCGGCAGCTACAAGTTTTGACCATAGCGGCCGGTCCGGTCGAGATTGGGGGGCGGTACCGAGAGGTGCCGCCCCTTTTCTTGTGAATCAAACCGCCCGCACTGCCCGAACAGCGGACAGAATCGCGAAGGGATGCAGTGGATCGGCGGGACCGGGCATCCTCCCGCCCGGCTCATGACGCAGACCTTCGCCTCGATCCCGCCCAATCCGCGCTTCATCCGGCGCGGCTATACCGCGTGCCGCTTCGGCCACATGCATTACCGGACCGCAGGACCGGACGACGTGAAGATCGCCTCGGCCATGCCGGCGCTCGTCATGCTGCACCAGAACCCCTCCTCGAGCTTCGAGTATGAACCGCTGATCGCACAGCTTGCCACCGACCGCCGGGTCTATGCCTTCGACACGCCAGGTCATGGCATGTCGGATGCTCCGCCCACGGCTCCTGGCATGGCGGGCTATGCTGCGGCCTTCTCCGATGCGCTGGATGGTCTCGGGCTGGATCAGGTGGATCTTTACGGGTTCCACACCGGCACGCTGCTGGCGGCGGAACTCGCCATCCTGCGACCCGAACGGGTGCGCAGGGCGGTGATGACCGGCATTCCGATGTACGATGTGCCGAGCCGCGCGAAGAAGCTGGCCGAAGCCGAGGGGTTCCCGCCCCCGGACGAGGAGGGGAAGGTCATACTCGACCTGCTCCAGCGCCTGTGGACCTATGTCGTCGCCTCACGCGACGACCGGGTGCCGCTGGCCAAGGCTGTACTGAACTTCGCGGACAAGGCCGCCGTGCTCGATCGCTTCACCTGGGCCTATAAGGGCGTCTGGGGGTGGGACTTTACCCGCCTCCGGCAAGTCCCCTGCCCCGTCCTCGTCCTGCAACCCGCCGAGGATCTGCGCGCTGTCTCGCTCGAGGCGGCCCGGCTCCTTCCCGATGCGGTCGTGCGGGAATTGCCCGATCTCGACCGCGACATATTCGATATCGCGCCGGAGATACTGGCCCATGAAATTCGCTCTTTCCTCAACTGACCTCCACCTTCCGCAGGCGCAGGTCTCGCACTCGGTCCTTCACCCGGACTGGATCGCCCACCAGGTCCGCATCCGCTATCCGATGGCGGGCGATGTCACCGCTTTCCTGCTCTACCGGGGGATGAACGACGTCTATCTGGTTCAGGACGCACAAGCGAAATATGCGCTGCGGGTCTGGCGCAAGACTTATCGCGAACCCGACGACGTTGCCTATGAGCTGGGCTTTCTCGATTATCTGCGCGTGCACGGCTTCCCGGCATCGGTAGCCGTGCCGCAACGCGACGGTGCGCTCTACTTCAAGGCCGACACGCCCGAAGGGGTGCGCGCGGTGGCGATGTATGACTGGGCGCCCGGCGTAAAGTTCGGCGAACGCCTGTCGACCGACACGGCCCATCGCATCGGTGAGGCTTTCGCGCACATGCATCTGGCCGGCTATGCCTGGGCGGGGGCCCACCATGTCTTCACGACCAAGACGGCAAAAGACTACAATATCTGCATGCCGGCGCTGATCGATTTCGTCTACGATCGGCCCGACGACCTGCACGACTATCCGGTGATCGCCGCCAATCTCGACCGACGCCTCGACGAACTTGCGGCGTCCGGCAAGGTACCCCTCGGCGTCTGCCACCGAGATTTTCACCCGTCGAACGTCCATGTCGCGGACGATGGCGAGATCACCCTCCTCGACTTCGACGCGGCGGGCGAGGACTTCCTGATGCAGGATGTGAAGAATTTCGTCTGGGGCAATCTCTTCTACGGCTTCGACCCGGCCTATGGCGATGCCTTCGAAAATGGCTATCAATCGATCCGCCCGTTCACACCCGAAGAAGTGGCCGCCGGCGAGATTTTCCTGATGGCCAAGGCGCTCCGTCTCGTCGCCGGTATGGCGCACAGCTCGACGGCGGTCGGACGCGGCACGCTGCGCTTCCGCAACCTCGACTGGCTCGGCGACTATATAAAGACGCGCGCCCGCGCCGCGGGCCTGCTGTGAGCAGCGACAGCGAAAGCCGCTGGCCATCCCCCGCGCAAGCGTGGGCTATGGTCGCCCTCCTCTTCCTGGCCGGCATCTTTTCGGTCATCGATCGGGGTGTCCTGGCGATCGTCGTCGATCCGGTGCGCCAGGATATCGGCATCGGCGACGAACGCATCGCCCTGCTCCAGGGGCTCGCTTTCGGGCTCTTCTATGCGCTGATGGGCATGCCGATGGGGCTGCTCGCCGATCGGACATCGCGCAAGCGGCTCGTGGCTGCGGGCATCGCGCTGTGGAGCGTCGCGACCATCGGCAGCGGCCTTGCGCAGGGCTTCGGTTCGCTCTTTGCCGCCCGGCTGATGGTCGGCCTCGGCGAGGCGGCGCTCGGCCCCTGCGCGATCTCGCTGATCGCCGACCTGTTCCCGGCCGACCGGCGAGGCCGCCCGATCAGCCTGTACATGATGGGTCAGGGTCTCGCGAATGGCCTCGCGATCACGCTGACCGGGCTCGTGCTTACCCATGCGGCCCAGGGCGCCTTTGCAGGTATCCCCCTGCTCGAAGCGCTCGCGCCTTGGCGCATCGCCTTCGTCCTGTTCGGGGCTGGCGGGATCGGCGTGGCCGCTGCAATCGCGCTGTTCACCCATGAACCCGCGCGCAAGGGCGCGGCCATACCCGCATCGGCCAAGGGCGTGGCTGGTGCTGCCGAACTGCGCTGGCTGTGGGCCAATCGCGGCGTCACCCTTCCCCTCTATCTCGGCTTCGCCATCTGCTTCACAGCCGCCTATGGCGCCGGCGCCTGGACGCCCAGCCTGCTTTTGCGCGGTTATGGGGTGAGCCCCGCCTTCCTCGGCGCCTGGCTCGGGCCGTTCGCCATGGCCTTTTCGGCGACCGGTCCGCTGCTCGGCGGCTGGCTGCTCGATCGAGCGATGCAGCAGGGGCGCGATGGCGCGCGCTTCGCGATCCTCCGACTGGCGCCGCTCTGTGCGATCCCATCGGGCTTGGCGGTGCTTGCCGGCGACCCTCGCCTCGCTGCCATATTGATCGCCTCGTCCAATGCCGTCTTTGCCTGCGTGGGCACGGTGATGTTCGCCACACTGCAGACGCTGGTTCCGTCCAACATGCGCGGCAGCGCGATCTCGCTCACCCTCGTGCTCAACACGCTATTGGGCGCGACGCTGGGGCCTTTGCTCGTGGCAACGCTGACCGAACGTGTCTTCGGCGACCCGACCAAGGTCGGCTGGTCGATCGCGATTGTGGTGCTTCCCTGCGTGGTCGGCGCCAGCCTGCTCTATGCGCTGGCGGCAAGGAACATGAAGCTGCGAGCTCAGTCCTGAGGCCTGTTAGGCTTTCGCGTCCCATAGGGGCTGCAGCAGAGCCGCCGGGTTCTTCAACACCTCGGGCCGCCGCGCTGCAGTCGCTTCGACGAAGGCCGGCGGCAGCGAGTCCGGGTTCGCATTCTGACGACCGATGCCGGTGGCGGTCAGGTGCCCCGGGCGATCGCCCATCCCCATCCACGGCCGCCAGGAACAGACATTGGTGAAGCTCACCTCGCTGGTCACGCGGGTCGCGCCGGGTCGGATCAGGTCGTGCCGCTTGGCGTGGAAGGTGTTGCTTTCGGAATAGCGGAACGGCCTGGCGGCGCCGGGAAAGGTCATTGCGGTGCGCGAACGCTCGGTCACCCAGACATCGTCGCCGCGCACGTCGAACGGCAATATGTCGTGCTCCATCGACAGGCCGGGGATCTCGCGCGCGATGTGGAAGGACAGATCGCGTCCGAAGCGGATTTTCGATGGCGGCAGTCCGCCGGTCGGCACCTTGCAGTCCTGCCCGGTATAGGGGTTGCGCCACATATCGAGCG
>JAIYAJ010000016.1 GCA_027489105.1 Zymomonas sp.
AAGCAGAACTGTCCGTCGCCGGCTTCGCCGATCCTGCGGCGGCGCGGCTGCGAATCGAGACGATGCGCGAGGGCAAGAGCCGGTCGCTGCGCACCTCGGTTGCCCAGCAGGCGCTGGAGGCGATGCTGCCGACGCTGGTTCGCGCGCTGGGCAAGGCGCCCGCACCCCAGGACGCCCTGAGTCGCTTCGAAGATCTGGTCGCCGGGCTGCCGAGCGCGATCAACCTGTTCCGGCTCCTCCAGGCGCGCCCTGCCCTCGCCCGCGCGCTGATCGACGTGCTGAGCCATGCCCCGACGCTGTCACAGGCGCTGGGCCGCCGCCCGGCGCTGCTCGACGGGCTGATCGACGCGACCGCGCTCGAGCCACCGCCGTCGGTCGAGGCGCTGATCGGCGAATTCGCCCATGGCGAGCGGTCCGAAAATTACGAGTTGCTGCTCGACCGGGTCCGCCAACTCGTCGGCGAACGCCGCTTCGCGCTTGGCGTGCAGCTGATCGAGGCGGCCTCGGATCCCATCGAGGTGGGCCATGGCTATGCCCGCGTCGCCGAGGCGGCTCTCGACGTGCTGGCACGGGCCACCGTTGCCCAGTTCGAGGCGACCCACGGGAAGATCGCAGGCGGAGAGCTGGTCATCGTGGCGCTCGGCCGCCTCGGCGGCGGCGCGCTGACCCATGCCTCCGACCTCGATATCATCTACCTCTTCAGCGGGGATATCATGACCGAGTCGGACGGCCAGCGTCCGCTTGGCGCGACCACCTATTTCAACCGCCTTGCCCAGCGTGTGTCGGCCGCGTTGTCGGTAGCTACGGCGGCCGGCCCGCTCTACGAGGTCGACACGCGGCTGCGCCCCTCGGGCACGCAGGGGCCGCTCGCGGTGTCGATCGAAAGCTTCGAGCGCTATCAGCGCGAGAGTGCCTGGACATGGGAGCATATGGCGCTCACCCGCGCCCGTCCTATCTTCGGCTCACCCGAAGCGCGCGCGGACGTTCAGCATATCATCGACGAAACACTGCGCCAGGAGCGCGGCGACGAAAGCCTGACCGCTGACGTGGCCAAGATGCGCGGCGACATCGCCCGGCACAAGCCGCCATCGAGCCCTTTCGACGTCAAGCTGGTGGAGGGCGGCCTCGTCGACTGCGAATTCACCGTACATCTGCTGCAGCTGCGACACCGCTGCGCTTTCAGCCCGCGCCTGCGCATCGCCATGCGCACGCTAGCCGAAGAGGGGCTGATCGATCCCGCGCTGATCCCGGCGCACGAATTGCTGACCCGGCTGCTGGTGACCCAGCGCCTTGTGTCCCCGGCGTCGGCTGAGCCGCCGCCCGCCTCGCGCGACCTCGTCGCACGCAGCTGCGGCGAGCCCGACTGGCAGGCCTTGGTTAAAAGCTATGAAAGCGCGCGGGCGCTGGTGCGCGGCGAATGGGAAAGAGCGGCGCGCCTTGCGAAATGACGGAATTCCGGGCCCTGCCGCCTTGGGACTAAGCCTAAAGAATAATCAGGGTTTCCGGAAGTTAACCAGGCTGATCGACGCTCGCTTAAAGACTGGCTGCTATTCCAGGCAGCATCAAGAGTGTGTTGCGTAAGCGTAAGTGGACCGGTGGTCGTATTCACCGAAGGGCGCCCCAGCGTAACGGGGCGCCCCCAGTCCCCTCCTCATGGCCTTGGTCGCACCGCCACCTGACTGCCCGCCTCGCGCTGTCCGCTGGGGAAGGTTGAAAGCCCCCCGCCCGCCGTCCTAATGACGGATCAGCAAGGGAGACAGGCGATGCTCAACGAAGGCGACAAGGCACCGGACGTAAAGCTCGATCTGCCGGATGGCAGCAGCACGAGCGTTTCGGCGGAAGCGGGCAAGACCCTCATCCTCTATTTCTACCCTAAGGATGATACGCCGGGCTGCACGACCGAGGCGCAGGCCTTCTCAGCACTGGCCGACGATTTCGCGGCCGCCGGTGCGTCGGTGATCGGCGTGTCGAAGGACAATGCCGCGCGCCATGCCAAGTTCATCGGCAAGCATGGCCTGAAGCTGCGTCTGGCGTCGGACAATGACGGCAGCGTCTGCGAAGCCTATGGCACCTGGATCGAGAAGACCCTCTATGGCCGCGCCTATATGGGCATCGACCGCGCCACCTTCCTGATCGACAAGGATGGGCAGATCGCCCGCATCTGGCGCAAGGTGAAGGTCAAGGGCCACGCCGAAGAGGTCTTGGCCGCCGCACGGGCGCTCTGACGCGATCAGGCCCGGCGTATCGGCGTGCTGCGCCGGGCGAACCAGAAGCTCCAGCAGGTAAAGCCGCCGAGCAGCGCAAGCGCGAGCCCGGAGATCGTCATCACCAGCCGCCAGGCTAAGCCACCGACTTTGGCGGCATGGAGTGGGTAGAAGAGGTTGAAGGCCTTGGCCTGCCATCCAAGGTCGCGCGCATCGCGCGCAGCGACAAGCCTCCCGCTGTCCGCCGCGAACCACAGGCTCGTCCGGCCATTGGGGAGCCACTCCTCTGGCTGCCGCATCCGCACGCCGATCAGGCCGCTTTCCTTGCGCGGCAGCGAGACGAGGCGGAGTTCCGCCTCGGGAAAACGCTTGTGCGCGGTGGCGACGATCGCCCGCCAGTCGATCGCGTCGGATAGCTTGACGCCGCTGGCAGGGGGCGGCTTCAAGGCCGCCTCGATCGCGGCCGGCGCGCCCGGCCCCAGGGTCAACGCGGCGAAGGGGCGGAAAACCAGCACTGCTCCGGTGTAGAAGGACAGCAGCAGCAGCGGGGCTACCAGCACGCCGAGGTCGCGATGATGACGCAGTATCGCCGGTCGGGTCATCCGCGCCGGCCACAGCCGAAAGGCGAAGCTCTTGCGCGTCCGCCACCACAGGATTGCGCCCGAGATCACGAAGAACAGGCCGACCGCCCCCGCCACCCCGATGATCGTCTCGCCGACGTCGCCCGCCAACAGATGATGATGCAGGTCGAACAGCCAGAGCTCGGGCCGCTCCCACTGGCTCGACCAGCGGGTGACGATCGCGCCGCTCTGGTCGGCATAGGCACCCGATCCCCCCTTCCCCGACAGGCGCACCAGCCCCAGCGTGTCGCTGGCGAACAGGATGCTCTGCGGCCGGCTGGCAGGATCCGCCATCAACCGCGCCGTCAATGCGCCCAGCGCGGCAGGATCGGCCAAGCGTGCATCCCCCGCATGGGGCAGGCCGATCCAGGCGTCGCGATGGACCAGGGCCGCCCCCGACAGACCGAGGACGAGCAGCAGGATGCCCAGCAGCCCGCCGGCCCAGCGATGGAGCTGATCGAGCAGCCTCAGAACCGATAGTCCCAGGTCAGGGTGAAATTGCGGCCGCGACCGGCGAAGTAGAAGAAATTGTCGGTCGCGCGCTGGGTGTCGCTGGCATAGTCGATATATTGCTTGTCGAGCAGGTTCTGGACCGAGAAGGTGAAGCCGCCGATCCCCGTCTGATAACGGATGCTCGCGTCGGTGACATTATAGCCCCCGAAATCATTACGTCGGTCGAGCGCGATCTCATTGCTCTTGAAGGTCCGGCTCAGATAGAAATTGCTCTGGATGCGCGCGGAAATGGCACCCTGCTGATAGATCGCCGCGAGGTTGACCCGGTCGGGCGAGATGTTTGCACCGTCCAGGTCTGTCCCAACCTTGCCGTCTGCGACCGGGCTGGCGTCGTAGCGCCCCTTGAGCTGCGCATAACCGACCGAAAGCTTCAGGCCCTTCACCGGCATCTGCACGCCAGCATTGATCTCGAGCCCTTCGATCTCGACGCGCTGGCGCAGCACGTTGAAGATGCCGTCGGCGTTGGCGACGAGGATCTGGCCTTGCTTGCTGCTCGACCAGAAATAGGTGACGCTCGCGTCCAGCGGCCCGCGCTTCACCTCGAAACCGACTTCCCGGTTGTTCGAGATCACTGGGCTGATATCGAGGAAATTGTCGAGGTCGACCCCCGCCTTTCCGATCGCGCGCGTGATCCGGCCGATATCCGCGACGGTGAAGCCCTCGGCATAGCTGGCATAAGCGCGTATGCCCTGCCACGGCTCGACGACGACACCGCCATTCAGCAGCACATCGTCGAAGCTCGGTGTGCCGCCCGACACCGCAACGCCACCGGCGGGCGTCGTCGTTGAGGCCAGCGTGACATAGTCGTCGATCTTGATCCGGACATTTTCCCAGCGTGCCCCAGCTGCCAGCCGCACCTTCTTGTCGAACAGCGCCAGATTGGCCTGGGCAAAGGGCGCGAGGCTGCGGAAGTCGGTCGGCGGAACCCAGGTCCTGCCGGTCGCGATCAGACGCTGTTCGGTCTTGTCGAACAGCGCATCGAAGCCGACCGTGGCGGTCAGCGCCTCGAACCCCGGCATGGCCCGCTCATAGCTGAACTTGGCGCCCAGCTTGCGCGACCGGTTCTGCGACTGGTCCAGCAGGGTGCCGAGCGGTGCGATACGGACATCCTGGAAGGTGCCGATCGGCGCCGGCTCGCCGCCGAAGGTATCGCGGGTCCGGTTGAAGAATATCTGGCTGACGAAATTGCCGCCCTGCAGATCGGTGTCGGTGACCGACAGCGCCAGGCTCTCGGTGCGGCTCTGCGCGGGATCGAGCGGTGGTGTGCCGCGCCGGGCGCTGGTCGGCAGTCCGGTGTTCCGGTTGCCGGCCACCGCGATGTAATCGCCATCGACCTTGAGTTCGTATCGGCTGGCAATCAGGTCGATGCGGCCGGTGTCGCCCAGCTGATAGCCGAAGCGGCCGAACAGCGAGAAACTGCCCGAATCCTGCGTCTCGCCCTGGGTCAGGTTGATGCCCACTCGCCGCCCCTTGCCATCGTAGAACACGCCGCGCTTCTCATAAGCGGCACCCACCGAAGCGTCGAAACGGTCCTGCTTGTACTGGAGCAGGCCGGCGGCCTTTCCGCCGATGCCATCCTTGGTGAAGCCGTCATCGGCATTGCCCTGCAACAGGACCCGACCGCTGATACCCTCTTTCGTCGGGGCACCGACGGTCACCTGGTTGACGATACCGCCCGTCCCACCGATGCCCTGAAGCGCATTCGAACCGTAAATGAGCTCGACGCGGTCGACGAAGAAGCCGTCGATGGTGAAACCGTCGCGGCTGCCGTCGCGCAGCGGGGTCGTCTGGGGGATGCCGTTGATCGCATAGAGCGGGCTGCGTCCCCGCAGCGTCTCGCCCGCCCCCGACAGCTTCTGCCGCGTCGGCGAGAAGGAGGGCGTGAGCGTCGCGATGGCATCGGTAACCGAGCCGGAGATGGCGATCTGCTGGTCGAGATCGGCCTTGCCGACGACATCGACGGTCAGCGGAAGGGCGTTGGCCGGCAGGATGCTGCGCGCCGCCGTCACGACGATGTCGCGACCGCTGTCGTCGAGATCGGGCGCATCCTCGGCAAAGGCCGGTGCAGCAAGCATGAACGCGGCCGAGGTCAGGAGGCGGGACAGGTGGCGCATGACATTCCCCTTCATTTCGGGGAGCGGCTACTGCGTCAACCTTACTAATGCAAGTGATTATCAATAGTGATCAGGTGAGATAGGGCCTGAACAGGTCGACGACGCGCGCATAGAGATCGCGCTTGAACGGCACGATCATATCCACGAGCTGGTCTGCGTCCGCCCATTTCCAGGCGCGGAATTCGGGCTCGGCGGTCTCCAGATCGATGTCCTCGTCGCGTCCGAGGAAGCGGGCGACGAACCAATGCTGCGCCTGGCCGCGATATTTGCCGCCCCAGATCTTGCCGACCAGCTCGGGCGGCAGATCGTAGAGCAGCTCCTCTGGCGCCTTGGCCAGGATCTTGACGAGGTGCGGCGGGATGCCTGTCTCCTCCTCCAATTCGCGCAGCGCGCCGGTCTGCGGGTCCTCGCCCTTGTCGAGGCCGCCCTGCGGCATCTGCCAGGCCTCGGCGAGATTATCGATGCGCTGGGCCACGAAGACCTTGTTCTGCGCATTGAGCAGCATGATCGCCGCGGCGGGGCGATAGGGCAGCGTCGGCTTCACGGGCGATATTCCTCGATCAGATTGCGGAACGCCGCGAGCGAACTCTGCAGGTCCTGTTCGGAGGACGGTATCCCCCGACGGAGCGTGAGCCAGCCATGGATATTGCCCCGGGCCTCGCGATAGGTCACGGGCACCCCCGCTTCCACGCAGGCGATCGCATAGGCGCGCGCCTGATCGAGCAGCGGGTCCAGCGTCGCCCCGCCGACCAGCGCCGGCGGCATGCCGCGCAGGTCGCCGCGGCCCGGTGAAGCGCGCCAATGGTTGAAATCGGGCGCATAATGTTCGTTGAACCAGCGCAGCGTATCGAGCGTCAGCATATAGCCGCTGCCCAGCCGCTCGGTCGACGCGAAGCGCTTGCGCAGGTCGACTGCCGGATAGAGCGGCCACAGCGCGATCACCGGCAGCGCGGCCGGTTCGTTGCGCAGCGCCATGGCGGTGACGATGGCGAGCGTCCCGCCGCCGCTGTCGCCACACAGCGCGAGCGAATCGAAGCGGCGACCGAACAGCACGGCCTGCGAGGCCGCCCAGCGCGTCGCGATCTCGCAATCGTCGGGGCCCGCCGGCCAGGGATGTTCGGGAGCAAGCCGATAGTCGACCGACAATACGGGCAGATCGAGCCCGATCGCGATGTCGGTCGCGGCCGCGTCGTACAGATCGAGGTCGCCGAGCACGAAGCCGCCGCCATGGTAGAAGATCACCAGCGGTCCGTCGTCGCGCTCGGCGCGCGAATCATAGAAGCGCGCCGCAATGGTGCGGCCGTCATGTGTCGGGATCAGCAGATCCTCACGCGTGGCGACGGGCGCGCTGTCGACATCGGCCAGGTCGCGCAGACGCGCCGACATGACGCGCGCGGTTGCCGGGTCGACCTCATAGGTCTTCGGTCCCGGCCGCGAATTGATGTCGTCGAGAAAGGCGCGGACATCGGGACGGATGAATTCTTCGTTCATGGCTTTCCATCGGCAAAAGGCGCTAGCGTCGCAGGATGCTCCGCGTCGTCCACCACCCTGATTATGTCTCTCCGCCGGCTGCGGGAAGCCGTTTCAGCTTCGATAAATATCAGCTCGTCATGACGGCGCTCGAACGGAGCGGCGTCGAGATCGAGATTCATGAACCCGATCCGATGCCGCCAAGCTGGATCGAGGCGCTGCACGACCCGGCCTATGTCGAACAGGTCCGCAATTGCCAGGTCCCGCCGGCAATCGAGCGGCGCATCGGCTTTCCGGTCACAGCCCATGTCGCCCGCCGCGCGGTTCTGGCCCCCGGCGGAACCTGGCTCGCGGCGATGCTCGCGCTGCGCCACGGCTTCGCCGCCAATGCAGCGGGCGGCAGCCATCATGCGCAGGCGGCCCATGGAGCGGGCTATTGCGTCTTCAACGATCTGGCGATCACGGCGAACAGGCTGATTGCCGAGGGTCATGTCGCGCGCGTCATGATCGTCGATCTCGACGTCCATCAGGGCGACGGGACCGCCGCACTGCTGCACGACCGGCCAGACATCTTCACCTTCTCGATCCACTCCGAGAGCAATTTCCCGGCGCGCAAGGCCCGGTCCGATTTCGACCTGGGCCTGCCCGACGGGAGCAACGACACAAGCTATATGGCGGCGCTTGCGGACCATCTGGTGCCAGCGGTCGATACCCACGCACCCGACATCATTCTCTACCAGGCGGGCGTCGATCCGCATCATGACGATCGCCTCGGCCGACTGGCGCTCACCGACGAAGGGCTGGAGCGGCGCGATCGATTCGTCATGCGGGTCGCGCGCGAGCGCGGCATCCCCCTCGCCAGCGCGCTGGGCGGCGGCTATGGCGACGACCGCAGCGCGGTAGCCGGGCGACATGCCCGGTCCATACTCGCGCTCCACAGCGAGTTTTGTGAGGGGCCGACGACGGCGTGACCGGTAGCGATGTTTCCGAGGCCTGCCGGTCGGTGCTCGACCAGCCGTCGCCGGCCGAAAAGGTGAAAGCCGCCCGCAAGGCCGCCCGCGACTGGCGGCTGGGTCGTCTCGCCTGGGGCTTCGGCACCGCCATGCCCGACCATCCCGCCCGCACCGGACGCCCTCCCCTGCTGCCGCCCTCGCGCATGCCCAAGCGGGGTCGGGCCGGCTATCCCCGCGCGCGCGTCGCGATGCTCCACGCGCTCGCCCATATCGAATATGTCGCGATCGACCTCGCCTTCGATCTGGTGGGACGGTTCGGCGCGCATTTTCCAACCGCCTTCGTCGACGAATGGATGACTGTGGGCGCCGAGGAGGCGATGCACTTCGCCCTGATCGAGCGACGCCTGAGAAGCTACGGCGCCTCCTATGGCGACCTGCCGGCGCATGACGGGCTGTGGGAGGCGGCGGCCGCAACGGCACATGATCCGATGGCGAGACTGGCTGTCGTGCCGATGGTGCTCGAGGCCAGAGGCCTGGACGTAACCCCTTCTCTGATAAGCCGTTTCGAGGCAGCGGGGGACCTGTGGTCGACTCGCGTGATGCGCCGCATCGCGGAGGATGAAGTCGACCATGTGGCAGCCGGCGTGCGCTGGTTCCGGCACCTGTGCGACCAGCAGCGATTCGATTATGCGGATCAGTGGAAAACGCTCGTCAGCCGCCACTTCCGAGGAATGGTTAAGGCTCCGTTCAACGATTCGGCGCGCGAGCGGGCCGGTTTAACGAAAGCAATGATGGCCGGGGTTGCCGCTCCCTGTGATCTCCAACACAAGAACGACGTCGCGTGAGGGGGGGCAATTCCTGACAGCGGCGAAACAGGGTCGACCGGTTCTCCGGTTCGAGTCATCCGGTCGCGGGGGAATTATGCACCTAGTTGACACTGCCGTTCGTTTCGCCCGCCGACTTGCCCGCTCCATTTCCCAGGCACAGATCAAGATCATCGCCGCATCGCTGTTCGTTGCGGCGTCGGCACAGCCTGCGCTTGCGCAGGACGATATGTCGGACAACGCCCGTGCGGCGGCCCAGTTCCAGGCGATCTTCCAGTCGTGGAAGAAGCTCGATGCGGTGAATGTCGGTGGTGCAGCCGGCGCGATCTCGATCCCCTCGATCCAGCCCATCGCCAATTTCACCTTCACCAGCGCCTTCGGCGTGCGTTCGGATCCGTTCCGTGGCGCCGCCGCCATGCATGCTGGCATCGATCTCGCCTCGCCCGCCGGCACGCCGATCTACGCGACTGCCGACGGCGTCGTCGATCGCGCCGAGTGGTTCGGCGGCTATGGCAACATGGTCGAGATCGACCATGGCAAGGGCGTCGCCACCCGGTACGGCCATATGTCGCGCATCGCCGCGCGGGACGGCCAGCGCGTGAAGCGCGGGGACCTGATCGGCTATGTCGGCTCGACTGGCCGTTCGACCGGCAACCATCTTCATTATGAGGTCCGGATCGACGGCCGCGCCGTCAACCCGCTGCCCTTCCTCCAGTCGGCCAATTATCTGATGGCGGCCCGCGAAGAGAGCCAGGCGATCGCGCTCGGTGGCCCCGAAGAATAAGACATACGGAATATAAGGGGGGAGAAGGGCCGCCGGCGATTGTCGACGGCCTTTTTCATGCCTATCTTAGGGCCATGGAAGCAACCACAGACATCGACCTCACCCCGTCCGCCGCAGCACGGGTGGCGATGATCGCCACCAAGACCGGCAAACCGCCGATCCTGCGTCTCGCGATCGATGGCGGCGGCTGCGCCGGTTTCCAGTATAAGTTCGAACTCGCCGATGCTCCCGCCGACGATGACATCGTCACGGTTCGCGACGGCGTTTCGCTGGTGGTGGACCCGATGAGCCTCGACGTCGTCCGGGGCGGCGCGGTGGCTTATGTCGAGTCGCTCGGCGGCGCGGCCTTCCGGGTGACCAACCCCAACGCGGCTTCCGGCTGCGGCTGCGGATCGAGCTTCTCGATCTGATCCCCTGATCGCACTTCAGCACGGGTGACGTCGGCGCTGCAGCGCGCTATCCCGACACCATGAAGATTGCGACGTTCAACATCAACGGGATCAAGGCCCGTCTCCCCCGGCTGATCGAATGGCTCGAGCAGAAGGCGCCGGATGTCGCCTGCCTGCAGGAGATCAAGACCTCCGACGAGACCTTCCCGATCGCCGATATCGAGGCGGCGGGCTATGGCGCGATCTGGCATGGACAGAAGGGCTTCAACGGCGTCGCCATCCTCGCGCGCGGCGCGCAACCGGTCGAACGGCGCAAGGGCCTGCCCGACGATCCCGACCCCAGCCACAGCCGCTACATCGAGGCCGAGGTCGACGGAGTCATCGTCGCCTCCATCTATCTGCCGAACGGCAATCCGGTTCCGGGGCCTAAATTCGACTATAAGCTCGCCTGGTTCGATCGGCTGATCGACCATGCCGGCGCGCTCTGGGCGACCGAGAAGCCGGTGGTGCTGGCGGGGGACTATAATGTCATCCCCACCCCTTCGACCGACGACGTCTTTTCGGAGCGGGCGATGGCCAGCGATGCGCTCACCCAGCCCGAGAGCCGCGCGGCCTTCCGCCGCCTCTGCGCCGCCGGCTGGACCGATGCGCTCCGCACCGTGCATCCGCACGGGCCGGTCTACACCTTCTGGGACTATCAGGCCGGCGCCTGGCAGCGCGACGCCGGCTTCCGGATCGACCACCTGATGCTGAGCCCGGCGGCGGCCGACCGGCTGGTCGATGCGGGCGTGGACAAGGACACGCGCGGCCTCGAAAGGGCGAGCGACCACGCGCCGACCTGGCTGAAGCTGCGGTAGAAGGACAGCGGCGCCAAGGTATCGGCGCAACCATAACGTCTTTCCTGCGGTACATCGGCACAGAGATGCGAAAGGGGGACGGAGATGGCGAGCAGGGCGGATGCCGCGCGGGCGATGAGCGCGGAGCGGTGGTTCTTCGGGGGAACGGCGATCGCGATGGCGGCGTCGATCGTGATCGGCTTCCTGCCGTCCTATTATCTGCGTGGCGTTATCGATCCCGGCCACCCTATCCCGTCGCTCACCCCGCTCGTCCACCTGCACGGGCTGATCTTCACCGCCTGGATGCTGCTCTACGTGACGCAGGTGCTGCTGGTGTCGGCAGACCGCCGCGATCTGCATCGCCGTCTCGGCATGGCGACCGTAGGGCTTCTCCCAGCAATGATCGCGATCGCTCTGGTTTCTGCGCTCTATCAGGTCGGCCGCGCCTCGGGACCGCCGATCGTCTCGCCGCTGAGCTGGCTCGCCATTCCGTTGATCAGCGTTCCCGTCTTCGCCGGGCTGATCGGCGCAGGTCTCGCCCGGCGGTGGGATTCGGCCAGCCACAAGCGCTACATGTTCCTGGCGATGATCGAGATGACCAGCCCCGGCTTCGGCCGCTGGCCCTGGCCCGCCTTCGTGCCCGGTCCGGTCGTGATCTTCGGGTTCAGCGACCTGTTCCTGATGGCGCTGATCGGCTGGGACCTGAAGCAGCGCGGCAGCATCCATCGTGCCACGCTGATCGGCGGCGGTATCATGGTCGGTTCGCAGGTCGCGCGCTTTGCGGTGTGGCAAACCGACCCCTGGCTCGCCTTCGCCCGATGGGCGGCAGGACTGGTCGGCTAGACCCTCACTCGCTGCGGTTGCGCGCCACGCTCGCCTCCATCCGGGCGAGTTGCTCGGGGGTCGCGGCGGGCTGGCGCGCCTTCCACTCCGCATAGGGCATGCCATAGACCGCCTCACGGACTTGCTCTTTGCCGATCTCGCCTGCAGCCGCCTCGGCCAGCCAGTCGGAGAGGCAATTGCGGCAGAAGCCGGCCAGCCCCATGAGGTCGATGTTCTGCGCGTCGTCGCGATGCTGGAGGTGGCGGATCAGCCGGCGGAAAGCGGCGGCGGCGTGGCGGTCGTCGATATCGTCGATGGTCATCGTCTCTCTCCCGATCGGGCGGATGTCAGCGCTGCCGCCATGCGAGCAGCGAGAGGCCGAAGGCAATGAACAGCGCCCCGCTCACGCGGTTGACGAGCCTCTGCCATTCCGGCCGTTTCAGATAGCGCGCCAGCGTGCGTCCGCCCGTCGCATAGGTCATGTACCACGCGGTCTCTATCACGACGAAGGTCGCGACGAGGATCGCGAATTGCGGGCCCTTGGGCAAGGCCGGGCTGACGAATTGCGGAAAGAAGGCTGCTGCGAAGATCAGCGCCTTGGGATTGCTGATGCTGATCAGGAAGCCCGAGCGGAACAGGTCGGCGGGGCGCAGGACCGGCCCGGCAGACGCCTCGCCCGAAAGCTCGACCGGCGCGCTGTCGTCGCGCCAGCTCTTGATGCCGATCCAGATCAGATAGGCCGCACCTGCCAGCTTGATTGCGGTCAGAAGCTCGGGAAGCGCGGACAGCAGCGCGCTCATGCCCATCGCCGAGACACCGAAGAGCAGCAGCAGAGCGAGCATGCAGCCCGCCATGGTGGCGAAAGCCCGCACGAAGCCGTGGCGCATGCTCTGCGTCATGACGTGGAGCATGTTCGGCCCCGGCATGGCGGACACGAAGAAGGTCGCCACGACGAACAGCCACCAGTTCTGCAACGACATCTGCGCCCCCGCTCTCGCACCGAACAGCCCCTTGGACGGACGGCTTACAGGTCCTTGGAATAGATGCGGTAGACCTTGTTGATGCGACCATCGATCGTCTCGGCGATCGAGCGCATCCCCTGATTGTCCTCGAGAATCCAGCCGAACTCGCCGCGCGTCGCACCATAGTCGGCGACCGAATCGCGGCGGATATATTCGATCATCATGAAGGCCAGCTGTGACGCGAGGCGGGTCGCCTGCAGCTTCTTGACGACACCCATCAGCGGCACGCGCATCGTTCGTACCTGGGGCTTGCGCAGACGGCGGAGCAGTTTGATCCAGTTGAACGGGAACAGGCTTCCGCCGAAATCGGCGGTCATCTCGTTCAGGTCCGGCAGCGTCATCATGAAGGCGACCGGTTCACCATCGACCTCGGCCACGCGGATGAGATCTTCGAACACGATCGGCTTGAGCTTCTTTCCGGTGTGCGCGATCTCGGCCGGCGTAATGGGAACGAAGCCCCAATTGTCCGACCAGGCATCGTTGAGGATCGACAGGATCAGCTGTGCTTCCTCGTCGAACCGGCTCTTGTCGACCTTGCGAATGCGGATACGCGCGTTGCGCTCGCCGGAACTCACGATCCGTTGGACGAGCGGCGGGAAATCCTTCGTGATGTCGATCTCGAAGGTCAGCAGATCCTTGACGCCCCGATAGCCGAGCGCTTCCACCCAGCCCTGATAGGCGGGATTGGCGTGGCCCATCATCACCGTCGGCGGATGATCGTGACCCTGGATCAGAAGGCCCGGCTCTTCCCAGATCGAGCAGCTGAGCGGCGCCATCGCGCTGGTCATGCCCTTGTCGCGCAGCCAGCCTTCGGCACGCTCGATCAGCGCCCTGGCGACCTCCGCGTCGACCGCCTCGATCATGCCCCAATTACCAATGCCGGGCCCACCGCCCTGGTCGGCGGGCATGGTAAGCCAGAGATGATCG
>JAIYAJ010000547.1 GCA_027489105.1 Zymomonas sp.
CGAAGCCGGCTTCAACTTCTGACGCGACAAGGGTGGCCGGGCTCGTCCCGGCCACGTCCTTCGGGAAATGACCGCTTCAGGAGATGACGGCATGAGACTGCTGGGCAAGAGCGCACTCGTCACCGGCAGCAGTTCCGGGATCGGCGAGGCGGTCATCCTGGCCTTCACCCGCGAAGGCGCTTCCCATCTGATCGTAAACTACCCCGATGAGGGTGAACGCGAGCGGGCCGAGGCGGTGGCGCAGCGCGCGACCAAACTCGGCGCCCAGGCTATCGCCCTGCAAGCCGATGTCAGCGACGCCGATGCTGTCGCGGCAATGGTCGCGAAGGCTGAGGCTTTTGCCGGCAAGATCGACATTCTCGTCAATAATGCCGGTATCGGCCATGCGGACGCGGTCGAAAGCCTGTCGATCGAAACCTGGGACCGCGTGATCGGCGTCCATCTGCGTGGAACCTTCCTCGTCACCAAGGCCGTATTACCGGGCATGTATGCGCGCAACAGCGGCCGCATCATCAACACTGCATCACAACTCGCCTATAAGGGCGCGCCGGGACTTTCGGCTTACACGGCCGCCAAGGGGGGCATATTGTCCTTCACCCGATCGCTGGCGCTGGAGATCGGCGAACGCAGGTTGCGGGTGAACTGCGTGGCGCCCGGCGCGACGCGGACGCCTATTCTCGATGCGGTGCCGGTGGCGGTGCTGGAGGCTGTGCGCGCAGCAATTCCGACGGGCCGGATCGCCACGGTCGAAGATATCGCTCCGGCCTATGTCTTTCTCGCCTCGAGCGACGGAGACCATTTTCAGGGACAGTGTATCAGCCCCAATGGCGGAGATCAGTTTCTCTAGGTTGGAACGGGTAGAAAGGGCGGAAAGGCCTTGGTAAGGGCGCCGTCTCGGTTCGTATACAATTCGCCGCGGGGACAGATGTCGAAATCATCCGAACAGGCCTATCGACTGATCCGCGGCGCGATCCTGCAGGGTCATTTTCCTGCTGGCCAGTTCGTTCCCGAGGACGAGTTCGCGCAATATTGCGGCATGTCCCGTACCCCGGTGCGCGAAGCGATTGCCCAGCTGGTCGCGGAAATGCTGCTCCAGCGCTCGGACACCAACCGCGTCTTCGTGCCGGTCTGGTCCGACGAGGATTATGAAGAGCTGTTCACGCTGCGCGCCTATCTGGAAGGTCATTGCGCACAACGTGCGGCGCGATTCATCACGGATGATCAGATCGACGAGCTCAAGAGCCATTATGCCTTTATCGACCGCGCGATAAAGCGACGGCCCGATGCCAGCGTGTCCGACTTCGTCGAAGGAAACCGGCGCTTCCACCGTGTCCTGATGCGCGCGGCCCAGTCCGAGCGGCTGAACCAGCTGATGCAGCTGGTGGTGAACCAGATCGTGATCCACCGCACGGCCGAACGCTATTCGGCCGAAGACATGGCCCGCAGCCAGAGCGACCATTTCGATCTGATCACCGCGCTCGAGGCGCATGACGCCGAATGGGCCGGGTCGATCGCGACCAGCCACATCCGGCGCGCGGCCGGCGCCTATCGGCAAAATCGCGACCGGCTGGCCAACGGGGAATGACCGGGCGGTCGTAAGGCCGACCGCCCCGGCCATCAGATGGCGAGCCCGATGGTCGCCGTGGCGGTGTAGCCAGCCGACGCACTGCCCGACATCGTCAGGGTCTGCGCAGCGATCTGGGCGGCGGTATTGTCGCCGAAAACATTGTCGCTGGCGATCGTGACATTGGTGAGGTTGCGCGAACTGGTGCTGTAGCCGCTGGTCGCGTAGGCCGCCGTGCATTCGTCGCGGGGCATCGCCAGCTGCGAGATCAGGGCCGATGCCCGTCCGCTGGTCGCGCCGGCGAGGCTGCTGAAAACCTCGAAGTGGATATGCGGATAGCGGCCGGCATAGCAGCCGGGGAAGATCGTCGTGAAGGTGACCTGCCCGCTCGAATTGGTGACCTGGATACCGCGCAGATAGCTTTCGGTCGGCAGATCGTAGAGCGAATATTCGCCATTGGCGTCGCAATGCCAGATGTAGATGGCATAGTTGGACAGCGCGGCGCAGCTGGCGTTCACATTGACGATGGTCAGCGTGATATCGACCCGTACGCCACTGGCGGTGGTGCTGCTGTTGAGGAAGCTCGATCGGATGTCGCTGCGCACCGCGCTGCTGAGGGTCAGCACGTTGCTGGTCGACCCGCTCGAACTGTTGGTGCCGTCGGCCGGGTAAGGGCCGTTCGTCTCGCTCGACGCCGCGACGCAGCTGCCCGAGGAGGTGCTGCCCGTGCCTGTGCTGGTTCCGCTGCCGGTCGAGGTGCCCGATCCCGTTGAGGTGCTGGAGCCGGTCGAGGTCGAGCTGTCGGTGGACGAGGTGGAGGAGGACGAATCGCCGCCGCCGCAGCCTGCGAGCAGGGCGGTAACGCCGGCGCCGGCGAACAGGCCCAGCGCTCTGCGCCGGCCCAATAGCTGGCGGCTCATGGTCTCCAGATCGCGGGCGAGGCCGTGATCGTGATCGTCGTCATGGTGGGTCATGGTAGCTCCGTCACTGCTTCGGAGCGGCGATCCTGCCGCTCCGATGCGGTGACCTTCAGCGCCGGCCTTTGCCTGTGAATGTCAGGCCTTTTGCCGGTGATGCTACATTGTTGCGGTGGTCAGCGCTCGACGATGGGCGCGAACATATAGCCCTCGTTGCGCACGGTCCGGATCAGGTCCTGTCCGCCCTGGCCACCCAGTTTGCGGCGCAGGCGGCTTACCTGTACGTCGATCGCGCGATCATAATGTTCGCTGTCCTCGCCGCGGGCGAAATCGAGCAGCTGATCGCGCGTCAGCACGCGCCGGGGGTGTTCGACAAAGGCACGGAGCAGGCGAAACTCGCCGTCGGACAAAATTATGGGGTGGCCCTGTGGATCGTTGAGAGTCCGCAAGTTCGCGTTCATGCGCCAACCGGCGAACTGCATGTCGCCTTCCGCGCGCGGCGCCGCCCCGGCATTCGCGGCGGAATCCGCCTTGCGGCGTCGCAGGACGGTCCTGATCCGCGCCAGCAATTCGCGAGGGTTGCAGGGCTTTGCCAGATAATCGTCTGCGCCGAGTTCGAGCCCGACGATCCGATCGACGTCGGTCCCGACCGCCGACAGCATGATAACCGGCGGCCCCGCGTTGCGCTGAAGTTCGCGCAGAGCCGAAAGGCCGTCCTCGCGCGGCATCATCACGTCCAGCACGATCAGGTCATAGGGTTGTCGGGCGAGCAGCTCGCGCATCTCGATCGGGTCTCCCGCCGTGTCGGTTCGGAAGCCGTGCTTGTCCAGAAAGGAGGACATGAGCGTGCGGATGCCCGGATCGTCGTCGACGATGAGAATGCGGGTTTCCAGATCCATGCGGTGCAGAATGGCGTTCATCCGCGACGAATGCCAGCGCAACATCGCCGGGATTTTTCAATCGGCACGGTCTGGACCCGGTCTTTGCAAAACAGACGCTACATTGCTGCGACCCGACTGAAATCTGCCGGCAAAACGACTCGCCCATCTTCGGTTCCGCACAGTGAACGGGAGTATCAAGGTGATCCGCATCGACAGCAGGCATCGGAAAGGGATGGGGAGACTGGCAGCAGGCGCAATCCTGCTCTCCCTGTCCGCCTGGGCTCCGGCCCGGGGCGATGTTCTGGAGATCGACCCCGATGGTTCCATCCGCGCGATCGCCGGCCCCGGACCCCAACGCCTGGCCGCGCGATCCTCCGGGGATGTCGAGGGAGCGTCGCTCCCTGACGTCGCCGTCCCCGCCGAAGCGATCATCGGCCAGCTTTCGAACCGCGCCCCGGTCCCCTTTGCGGCGAAGCTGGTCGAGATCGCGGAGGCCAATGATCTCAGCCCGGCCCTGCTCGAAGCGCTGGTGTGGCAGGAAAGCCGCTGGCGCCACGACGCTATATCCTCGGCCGGGGCCATAGGCCTGGCGCAGCTGATGCCGGCCACGGCGCGCTCGCTGGGCGTCGACCCGCGCGACCCGATCCAGAACCTCGCTGGTGGCGCGCGCTACCTCCGCCAGCAGCTCGACCTGTTCGACGGCGACGTCGAAAAGGCGCTTGCCGCCTATAATGCCGGGCCCGGTCGGGTCCTCAAGGCCGGCGGCATCCCTCCCATCCGCGAGACCCGTGCCTATGTCGACGCGATCGTCGGCCGGCTCTCGACCTCGCCCACCCACAATCTTTTCACGCAAGGAGAATGACGATGCAGGCGGATCCCCAGGGTTCCGGCCCGATCCTCGCCGCCCTCGGCTGGCTGCAGGGCACGTTGCTCGGCAATGTCGCCACCGCCGTGGCGGTCATCGCGGTGGCGATGGTCGGTTTCATGATGCTGAGCGGACGGATCAACTGGCGCTTCGGCGCGACGGTGATCCTCGGCTGCTTCATCCTGTTCGGTGCCAGCGCGATCGTGAGTGGAATACAGTCCGCCGCGCTGGTCGCGCGCTGAGGCCGCCATGCTCAGCCGAGCCCCCGTCTTTCGCGTCCTGACCCGACCGCAGATGTTCGGCGGCGTCACCTACAGCTTCTTCATCGTCAACCTCGCGGTGACGACCGAGGCCTTTCTGGTGACACGCAGCTTCTGGGCGCTGCCGGCGGCGCTGGGGGTCCACGCCTGCGGCTATCTCGCCTGTTTGCGCGAACCGCGCATCTTCGACCTGTGGCTGACGCGCGTCAGCCGCTGCCCCCGCACCCGCAATTGGCGGCGCTGGGGCTGCAACAGCTACGCGCCTTGAGGAGATCTGGCATGACGCGATGGATCGGACCTGCGGCGTGGGGAAAGCGCGAAGCGCGGGCGGGCGACCGCCTCCCTTATGCAGCCCATGTCGACGACCACAGCCTGGCCTTGCGCGACGGCGCGCTGATGCGGTCGATCCACATCGCCGGCTTGCCGTTCGAAACCGAGGATGCGGCGATGCTCAACCATCGCCTGGCGGTGCGCGAGGTCATGCTGCGCAGCATTCTCGATGCGCGTTTCCTGGTCTATCACCATGTCGTTCGCCGCCGCATTGCGCCCGAACTGGCGCCGATCGAGGCGGACCCGCTGTCGGTCGACATCGACGCGCAGTGGCGCGAGAGCCTCGCCACCAGGCGGCTCTATATCAACGAGCAATTCCTGACGATCGTGCGCCGGCCGGCGCGGGGCAAAAGCGGTTGGGCGGAAAAGCTGCGCCGTTCCCTGTCCACCGAGATCGACGCGGCCGACCTGCGCGCACTCGACGTCGCGACAACCTCGATCCTCGCCGCGCTCGAACCCTATGGCGCGCGGCTGCTCGGCCGTTATCCGCTCGAGGGTGGCCTCTGTTCGGAGCCGCTGGAACTGCTCTCGGCGCTGTACAATGGCGAGATGCGGCCGGTGCAGTCCCCCCCTGTGGACTGCGACCTCGGCCACCATCTGCCCTATGCAAGGGTCAGCTTCGGGCTCGACGCGATCGAGACGCGCGGACCCGCAGGGCGCAGTTTTTCGGCGATGCTCGGCGTGAAGGACTATCCCGACGCGACCCGTCCGGGCCTGATCGACGGGCTGCTGCGCCTGCCGCACGAACTGGTCCTGACCGAGAGCTTCGCGCCGGTCGATCGCCAGGTCGCACGCGAGCGGATCGACCTGGCGCTGCGCCGTCTGCGCGTCGCGGACGAGACCGCCGGTGCCGAGCGCGGCGAAATGCTCGCGGCGCGCGACGCGCTGGGATCTGGGCAGGTGGGGTTCGGCGATCATCATCTGAGCGTCCTCGTGCGCGCGGCCGATCTCGGCGAACTCGACCGGGCGACGGCGCTCGCCACCGCCGCCCTGACCGATGTCGGGGCGGTAGCGGTGCGCGAGGATGTCAATCTCGAACCCGCTTTCTGGGCCCAGTTTCCGGGCAATGAATCCTATCTGGTCCGCCGGGCCCTGATCTCGACCGCGAACGCCGCCGGCTTTCTGTCGCTGCACGGGCATCCGCTCGGCCGCGCGCGGGGCAATCATTGGGGCGATGCCGTCACCATCCTGGAGACGACCGCCTCCACCCCCTATTTCTTCAACTTTCACGAGAACGACCTGGGCAATTTCACCGTCATCGGTCCCTCGGGCTCGGGCAAGACGGTGGTGCTCAACTTCCTTGCGGCGCAGGCGCAGAAATTCGCACCGCGCACCTTCTTCTTCGACAAGGATCGCGGTGCCGAGATCTTCCTGCGCGGTGCCGGCGGACATTATGCCCGGCTGAGCCCCGGCACGCCGACCGGCTTCAATCCGCTGCTGCTGGCCGACACGCCCGTCAACCGCGCCTTCCTGCGCGACTGGCTGGCGCTTCTGGTCAAGGCGACCGGCCCCGAGGAGGTGGCTATCGTCGCCGAGGCGATCGATGCCTGCTTCGATCATGAACCCGTGCTGCGCCGGCTGCGCCATGTGAAGGAGCTGCTGGCGGGCGGGCGCCGTCCGCAGGCCGGCGATCTCGCTTCGCGGCTGGATCCGTGGATCGGACAGGGCGAGCATGGCTGGCTGTTCGACAATGCCCGCGACGCGCTCGACCTGTCGGTGCGCATCGCCGGCTTCGACATGACCGCGCTGCTCGACCAGCCCGAGTTGCGGACGCCGGCGATGATGTACCTGTTCCACCGGATCGAGGAGCGGCTCGACGGCGAGCCGACGATGATCCTGATCGACGAGGGCTGGAAGGCGCTCGACGACCCGATCTTCGCCGCGCGGATCCGCGACTGGATGAAGACGCTGCGCAAGCGCAACGCGATCCTCGGCTTCGCGACCCAGTCTGCCCGGGACGCGCTCGACAGCCACATTGCGGCGGCGATCGTCGAGCAGACCGCGACGATGATCTTCACGCCCAATTCCAAGGCGCGGAGAGAGGATTATTGCGACGGCTTCGGGCTGACCGAACATGAACTAGACCTGATACGTTCGCTGCCGTCGAGCAGCCGATGCTTCCTCGTGCGGCACGCCAATCATTCGGTCGTGGCGCGGCTCGATCTGTCGGCGATGCCAGCGCTGCTGACGGCGCTGTCCGGTCGCGAGGCGACCGTTCGCCGGCTCGACATGGTGCGCGCTGCCGTCGGCGACGATCCGGCGCGCTGGTATCCGATCGTTACTGGCGCTGCCTGGCCGCAAGGCGATCCCGAGGCCGGGATGTTGGAGGCTGCGGAATGAGAGGCTGTCCTCCGCTCTCGGTCGACGGCCCCGGCGGCATCGCCGCAGCGCTGCGAAGCGTCGATTGCGTCAGCAGCCAGGCCACCGCGGTCGCGTTCGGCCGCCTGTTCGGGGTCGAAAGCCAGTTGGGCCTCGTTTTGACGGCGATGCTGACGCTGTTCATCGGCTGGTTCGCGGTCGGCCTGCTGACTGGGCGGACGCGCCTGTCGCTCGCATCGCTGAGCCCGCGCCTCATGACGCTCATGCTGGTGCTGACCTTCGCCACCTCCTGGCTCGCCTATCAGAGCGTCGTCTGGAATCTGGCGACCGGTGCTCCCGACCAGATCGCGGGCGTCCTGACGGGCGCGCGGGGTTCGGCCACGATGCAGTTCGCGGGGCGGCTCGACCAGCTCTTCGCGGCGATCGCCGAGGTCGCGGCAACCGCGCAATCCGATGCTTCGGTCGCAACTGCCAAGTCGATCGCGACGCCGGCCGATATGCTCTGGCTCGGCGCGCTGCTGCTGCTGATCGGCACGGTCGGGGTCCTGCTGGTCGCCCGCATCGCCCTCGCCGCGCTGCTGGCGCTCGGCCCGGTCTTCATCGTGCTGTCGCTGTTCGACGCGACGCGGGGGCTGTTCCACGGCTGGCTGCGCGGGGTAGCGATGCTGGCCCTGGTGCCCCTGTTCACCGTCCTGATCGGCGGCGGAGCGATGGCGATGCTGTCGCCGGTCGTCTCAGGCCTTGGCGCTGGCGAACTGACGATGCGGTCGTCGGTCACCGTGTTCCTGGCGGCGATCGTCTATTGTGGGCTGATGCTGATGGTGTTCCGGACCGTTGCCACGATTGCGGCCGGCTGGGGGTTCCCCTCTGCCGGGACTGGAAACCCTTATGCCGATGGCCAGCCGCCGGTCACACATCCTGCGCCTGAAACACGGTCCTTCGAGTCCGTCACGTGCCCTGTAGAGGGCGATCGCATCCGCGCGATCCTTGCTGGCTTCGCGCCGATCGCGTCTTCGTCCCCGGACCCGTCGTCGATGCCCCATGGTGCCGGTGTCGAACGGCTCGCGGGTGCTCCGGTTCTGATGTCTGCGCCGCCCGGCGGCGGCGCTGTGACCCTCGACGGTCGCGCGAAGGGCCTCGGCAATCTCTATCGCCATGCGGCCACGTCCATCTCCCGGGAGATTACCCTATGATCCGCTTCGTGCTCGGATTGAGCCTGCTGGCCACGGCCATCCCCGCTGCGGCGGAAGACCGGCGCATCCAGGCGCTGCTCTATGATCCTGCGGCGGTCGTGACCGTGGTCGGCCGTCCCGGCATCCAGTCCACGATCGAGTTCGCCCCTGACGAACGGATCGAGAATGTCGCGATCGGGGACTCGGCCGCCTGGCAGGTCACGCCGAACCGGCGCGCGAGCCTGTTGTTCCTGAAGCCGAACGCGGCTGCGACGCGCACCAACATGACCGTCGTCACCGATCGCCGCACCTATATGTTCGATCTGGTCGCGCCGCGCCGGGCCGCGAGCCCGCTCTACGCGCTGCGCTTCACCTATGCCGAGCCGCTCGCGACGGAGATCGCGCCGATGCCCGCCGCCGCCCCGCCGCTGGTGCAGGCAAACCAGCGCCCGACCGCGCTCGATCTGCGCTTCGACTGGGCCGGCAAGGGCAAGTCCGCGCTGCTCCCCCGGCGCGCGTTCGACGACGGCCAGGCGCTCTATCTCGCGTGGGACAGCAGCGCCGCCATTCCGGCGATGCTGACCGTCGACGCGCAGGGGGTGGAGGGGCCCGTAAATTACAGCATGAAGGGGGATTATGTCGTGATCGACCAGATTCCGGACAGGCTGCTATTCCGTTCAGGGCAGGCGGTCGCGACGCTCAGCCGGGCCGGCGCAACCGCCACCACCCGCAGCGAGAGGGCGGCGCGATGAAAGGGCAACTCATCCTGTCGCCGGTGGCCGACCGTGACCCCCGCACCTCGCTCGACGATCAGGCGCTGCTGCTGGCCAGTCGCAACGCCTTTCCCGTCGTCGCTGCCCGGCCGAGGCGATCAGACCGGGCGGGATTGCTCGCGGGCGGGGCGGTGGCGCTGCTGCTCGGCCTCGCGACCTTCTGGTCGATGAGCGGCCAGCGCCAGACATCCGCGCCTGTGCCGCCGTCGCCCGCTCGCCTTGCGGAAAGGCCGCCCGCGACTGTCGCAGAGCCGGCCCCGCCGCCGCCGTCCGCGATGGCCTTGCCGACCCGGCCTGCTCCTATGCCCTCCGTTCCCGTCAACCAGGTGACGCCGATGTCGTCGCCCGTGATGGTTTTCGACACCAGCACCGTCAGGGCCCTGCCGGCTCCGTCCGGTGCCGGCGTTCCGATGCCCGGCAATGCCCCGAAGGCGGCGGCAGGGCAGGGCCTGGGCGACAATGAGAGCTTCGCCGCGCGGCTGGGCGATGCCGGGGTCGAGACGGCGAGTGCGACGCGGCTTGCCGACCCGGCAAATACGATCACCCAGGGCACGCTGATCGCGGCGATCCTGGAGACGGCGATCGACAGCGACCTGCCGGGCTATGTTCGCGCCGTGGTCAGCCAGGATGTGCGGTCCTTCGATGGCAGCCGGATATTGATCCCGCGTTCGTCGCGCCTGATCGGCCAGTATAAGTCGGGCCTCGCCGCCGGGCAGACGCGTGCCTATGTGCTGTGGACGCGCCTGATCCGGCCCGATGGCGTGTCCGTCGCGCTGGCTTCGCCCGCGACCGACCATGCCGGTCGCAGTGGCCTGGGCGGTGAGGTGGACGGCCATTTCGGCAAGCGCTTCGGGTCCGCGATATTGTTGTCGGCCGTCGGCGGCCTGGGGGCGATCGCCTCGGGCGGCGCGTCGCTGATCGTCTCGGGAGGGCAGAGCGCGGCGTCGGTCGCGGCGCAGCGCGATGCCCAGATACCGCCGACGATCCGGGTGCGGCAGGGCCAGCCAATCCGCATCTTCACCGCGCGCGATCTCGACTTCTCCACCGTCGCCGAAGAGCCTGCGCCATGACGGTCGCTCTTCGCGCCGTGGACGACGGGAAGGACGTCTTCCTCTCCGCCTATCTCGGGTTGCTCGCGCCGTGGCTCGAACGGGAGGATGTCACCGAACTGCTGGTCAACCGGCCGGGAGAGCTGTGGGTCGAAGGCGGGGCGGGCATGGAGCGGCATGCGCTGCCTGCGCTCGATGCGCGCTTTGTCCGGCGACTGGCCGAGCAGATCGCACGTGTCAGCAACCAGGGCGTCAACCGGGAGCAGCCGCTGCTGGCGGCGACCCTTCCCGATGGTGCCCGGGTCCAGATCGTGGCGCCTACCGCGACGCGTGGCGACTGGGCGCTGGCGATCCGGCGGCATCGGTTGCTGGAGCGGCCGCTCGAAAGCTATGGCCACACCCTCGTTGCCGGCCAGCCGCCGCTCCCGCCCTTCGCGGCCGGGGGCGATCCGATCGCCTATCTGCGCGATGCCGTCCGCCAGCGTCGGACGATATTGATCAGCGGCGGCACATCGACGGGAAAGACGACCTTCCTCAACGCCTTGCTGGGCGAAATCGGCGCGGAGGAGCGGCTCGTACTGGTCGAGGACACCCCCGAAATCCGCCTGCCGGTGACCAATGGCGTCGGTCTCGTCGCGGTCAAGGGGACGCTCGGCGAGGCGCGGGTGACTTCGGACGATCTCGTCCAGGCGGCGCTGCGGCTGCGGCCCGACCGGATCGTGCTCGGCGAGCTGCGGGGTGCGGAGGTCGTCAGCTTCCTGCGGGCCATCAACACCGGTCATCCGGGTTCCTTCGCCACCATCCACGCCAATTCGCCGCGCGGTGCGCTGGAGCAGCTGGTGCTGATGGTGATGCAGGCGGGGCTTGGCCTGGGTCGCGACGACACGCTCGCTTATGCCCGCACCGTTATCGACATCGTGGTGCAACTCGACCGGAGTGGGGGGCAGCGCGGGATCGCGGCCGTGACCCGCACCGAAGACATCTAAGGCAGGAGACAGGCACATGGGTGGGTTGAGCATCGCGCATTGGGCGATCGTGGCGGTGGCG
>JAIYAJ010000032.1 GCA_027489105.1 Zymomonas sp.
CTGCTGCGCATGCCGATCCTGCCCTTCATCGCCTGGTCCGCGCTGGGCACGATCGGCTGGTCGGCCATCCTCGCCTTCGGCGGCTGGCTGCTCGGCACCCGCTTTTCCGAGATGGAGGTCTGGCTCGATTCGGCCGCGACCGTCGCCCTGGCGCTGATGGCGGGCGTCTATCTGTGGCGTCTCGTCCGCTGGCGGCGTCCCCGCTGAATCTCAGTCGGAGGCGCGCAGCACCAGCATCGGCTCCATCACGACCGAATCGCATTGCTCGCCGCCGATCCGCCGGAACAGGCGATCGACCATCTCGAACGCGCCGCGCCTGATATCCTGGCGGATGGTGGTCAGCGCCGGGCTGAACTGCGCGGCCGTCGGCACATCGTCATAGCCGATCACCGAGACGTCGCCTGGGACCGACAGGCCGCGATCGGCCAGCGCACGGACCGCTGCCATGGCGATGACGTCCGAAGCCGCGACGATGCCGTCGGGCGCACGGTTGGCCGCCAGATGATCGACAAACAGCTGATAGGCGCCTTCGGGGGTCAGCGACGCGGGCAGCACGCCGGCCGGCTCGATACCCGCCTCGCGATGCGCAGCGAGGAAACCCTCATAGCGCGCGCTGATCTCGGGCACGTCGGCGTGGCCGGCGAACAAGATGTGACGCCGCCCCTTTTCGATCAGGTGGTGCGCCGCAATGCGGCCACCCGCGACATTGTCGGTACCGACCGAGCAGTATTTCTGTCCTTCGGCGAATTCGCCCCACACCACCAGCGTCGAATAATTCTCGGCGGCCTCGGCGAGCACATCCTCCTGATTGGACTGGCCGATCACGATCACCCCATCGAGCCGCCCCGAATTGGCAAGCGAGTCGAGCCACAGCTTGTCGGTGGGAATTACCCGCGTCAGCAGCAGGTCGTAACCGCGATCGGTCACCGCATCGGCGACATGGCCGAGAATGGTGATGAAGAAGGGATCGGAGACATGCTGCCCGACCTCATGGCCGAGCGGGAAGACGATCCCGATGGCGTTGGTCCGCTGAAGCCGCAGGTTTCGCGCCATCTGGTTCAGGCGGAAGCCATGCTCGCGGGCCAGCGCGTTGATCTTTGTCCGGGTGTCGAGGCTGATCATCTTGCTGCCCGCCAGCGCCCGCGACACGGTGGACGCCGACACACCGGCGAGGCGCGCCAGATCGGATATGCTGCTTACTGCGCCTTTGCCTCTGGCTCCGGGCTTCACGTCATTCGGCATTTACAGGCCCCTTGGCAGCCGAACTGGCCGCGACTTCCCCAGACCTTCCTTAGAAGGCCCGTTCGAGCCGGTCCAGCAAGCTGAGAGCAGGGCTGACCGCGGGGCCCGGCATATCGGGGACGTCGCCTTCGAGGCGCCGGACGCGGGCATAGAGGTCGAGGCTCGACTCGACGAGCGCGCGGGCCTGTGTCGGCAGGCTGTCGAGTATTGCACGCTCCGACCCGGCGGCGTCGCCCAGACGGCGGGCGGAGGCCTGCGCCTCTTCGTCGCTCATCTGGCCGAGTTCGATGGCCCGCTCGGTCAGCAGCCAGGCGAGGACATGCATCAGCCGCGTCGTGACCTTGAGCGACTCGCAGCTCATCGTGACCCGTGAGAGCGGATCGAGCGCGTCGCGATCGTCGCGGCCGCGATGCTCGAAATAGGCGCGCGCCTCGTCAGCCAACAGCATGGCTTCGGTGTAGAGGCTCTCAACAAGCCTGCCGCGCAGCCGAATCTCCCGGGGACCCTGGTTCATTCCGGCAAGATGCCATGGGTCCGACGCGCCCGGAACCGAAAAGAGGGTTAATATCGGTCCCTAGCGCGCGGTTAACCACGAATGTCTGGAATTCAGTTACATTTGCCGTCGAGTTGAACCGCGAAGCTGCGCAATTCCGCCATCTTCGCTTCGAGCGCCTCGCGCTGGCGACGCAGTTCGTCTTCCTTGATCTCGCAATAACGCTTGGCAGCCTGCCGCTGGGCCGCACCCTTGTCTTGCGGATCGTACAAGTCGAGCAATTCGCCGATTTCGTCGAGGCTGAAGCCGACCGCCTTGCCACGCAGGATCAGCGAAACGCGAGTCCGGTCGCGGCGCGAATAGATGCGGGTAGCGCCTTCGCGGCGCGGCGCGATCAGCCCTTCTTCTTCGTAGAAACGCAGCGCGCGGGGCGTGATTTCGAAGGCGCGAGCCATTTCGGAAATGGTGAAACTGTCGGGAAGACGCGCGTCCTCATGAAGGACGGCGGGTACGGGGTTGGAAGCCACTTCGATTACCTCACAAGACTATGGCTTGCCCTTACGGCAGGGGTGCCAGGCGTCGCAATCGCGGATGCTCAAACGATTGCAACTTTAGTCTAAACCCCGTCACTTTTCTGGCGAATGAACGCGATGGAGCGTTTCGCCATCACCTTCGATACGGCGGTAGAAGCAGCTGCGCTCGCCTGTGTGGCAGGCAGGACCAGCCGCTTCGCAGCGCAGCCATACCGCATCCTGATCACAATCGATGCGGGCTTCGACGACGCGCATCACATTGCCGCTCGTCTCCCCTTTCTTCCACAGCCGGTTGCGCGAGCGCGAGAAGAAGGTCGCCTGGCCCGAGGCCATCGTCGCCTGCAGCGCCTCTTCGTTCATATGCGCGAGCATCAGCACCTCGCCGGTCCGGTGGTCGGTGACGACTGCGGTAATCAGTCCTGCAGCGTCGAAGCGGGGGAGCAGCCGGCTGCCCTTTTCACGATCCTGGTCCATGCCCGACGCGATGATGCAAAGCGCGCTTGCAGGCAAGGGGCCGCACTGATTTCGACATCGGCCGCAATAAACTTGTGACAGTGGGGCGACAAAGCCTCGGCCGGTGACTATATGCGCGGCTATCGGCCACCGCGATGGGATTCGCGATGCTCACCACGCATCCATTTGACGACGACAAGCTGCGCGAAGAGTGCGGGATATTCGGGATTTGGGGCGCCGATACGGCCTCAGCCATGGTTGCTCTGGGGCTTCATGCCCTGCAGCACCGGGGGCAGGAGGCTGCCGGAATCACAAGCTGGGACGGCCATGCCTTCCACACCCACCGGGCTATGGGCCATGTCGCGGGCAATTTCGACCGCGACGAGGTCATTCGCAGCCTGCCGGGCCGGGTCGCCTGCGGCCATGTCCGCTATTCGACGAC
>JAIYAJ010000495.1 GCA_027489105.1 Zymomonas sp.
GCACCGTCCCGGTCGTTCACGAGATCAATGGTACAGCAGCCGATATCGGCGTGACCTATCCGGCGCTCAAGCCGCTGGCGCCGGTGTTCTCCTGGCTTTACCGCGTCCAGTATCGCTCGGCCGCGCATCTGATCGCGGTCACCGCGGGCCTGGCCGACTGGGCAAGACGCTTCGCCGGCCACGACCGAGTCAGCATCGTGTCGAACGGCGCGAATACGGAGCTGTTCCGACCGGACGGGGCGCAGGCCGGCATCGCCGATCGCTATGTCGTCTTCGTCGGCGGCCTGGTCGCCTGGCATGGCATCGACACGATGCTCGCAGCCCTCGCCGATCCGGCCTGGCCGGCCGATATGAAGCTGGTCATCGTCGGTGACGGCATCGAGCGCGACAAGGTCGCAGCGGCCACGCGGGACCCCAGGCTCCTCTGGCTCGGCCGGAAGCCTTACGATGACATCCCCGCGATCCTGCGCGGCGCCCTTGCCGCGCTCTGTGTCATCGAAGACCAGAACGGGCGCTCCGCCACCGGCATCGCGCCGCTGAAGCTCTTCGAAGCGATGGCCTGCGGGGTGCCGGTGATCGCGACCGACCTGCCGTTCCAGGCCGAGATCATCCGCGGCGCTGAGGCCGGCATTCTGGTCCCGACCGCCGCACCGGCGTCCATCGCCGCCGCAGTGAACGCCCTGGCCGCCGATCCGGAGCACGCTTTGGCCCTTGGCCGCAGGGGTGCCGCCTATGTCGAAAACGAGGCCAGCTGGCGCCAGCGCGGGCGCGAAATCGACAGTGTCCTGCGCAGTTTGGTTTCGCGGGCGGGGACGACATAACCCGCTGCGTGCGAAGTTATCGTCAGGGCGCAATTCTCTTTCCTGACCGATCATGATAGCGCGAGTGGGGCACGGGTGTGCACCTCGGCACTAAACTGAAGATTTGCGCGGATCTGAGATGCGTTGTTTCCTTGCCAGGCCTTCAGCGGCGCGCCGGCCTGCCCGCTGCGCTCAACCCGGATGCGCAAGGCCATGGTGACGACACGGATCGCGCTGGTCTGCGTGTCGCCGCTGCAGCACGACTCGCGGGTTCTGCGCCACGCGGCTTTGCTCGCCGATGCGGGCTACGACGTCCGCATCCTCGCGCAGGCCCCTCTCCCTCTGGCTCTGCCGGCTCAGGTTTCGGTCATGCCCGGCCCCGGCAGCGATAGCCGTGTGCGTTTCGGCATGGTGCTGCGGCAGGCGCCGGCGTCGCTGCTGCCGGCCAGCGCCGACCTGCTCTACTGGCTCTCCCCAACCCGTCTGGCGGCGCGGCGCGACCTGCTGCGCTTCAGGCCGGACATTGTCATCGCCAATGACTGGCGCGCTTTGCCGATCGCGCTCGCGGCCAAGCGGGCCAGCGGGGCACATGTCATCTACGACAGCCATGAGTTCGCCAGCGAGGAATTCTCAGACAGCCGGCGCTGGCGGCTACTCGCCCGGCGCCATGTCGCGCGGATCGAGGGTCACCATATCCGCCAGGCCGATGCCGTCGTCACGGTGAGCGCTGGGATCGCCGACGCGCTCGCAGAGCGCTATGATCTACCGCTGCCGCTCGTGGTCTGCAATGCGCCCAGCTGGCAGGAAACCGCGTTCAAGCCGACAGGCGATCTGATCACCGTGCTGTACAATGGCGCCGTCGTGCCGCGTCGCGGACTGGACGTGCTGATCGAGAGCGTGCGCCTCTGGCCGGAGGGGTTTCGCCTGATGATCCGAGGCCCTGCGCAAGGTGGTTACGACCAGCATCTGCGCGGCCTGGCCGAGGGGTTGGGCGAGCGTATGGTCTTCGCGCCCGCCGTACCGCCCGACGAGGTCGTCTCGGCCGCGGCGCAGGCCGATATCGGCATCTTCCTTCTGTCGAACAGTACCATCCATGCGCGCTTCGCCATGCCCAACAAAATCTTCGAGTACATGCAGGCCGGCCTGATGGTGATCAGCAGCGACCTGCCGGAGATTCGACAGGTGGTGGAGACCGCAGGCTGCGGCCTCCTGCTCGATCGCGACACCCCGCATTCCATCGCCGCCTGTCTCGCGGGCCTCGACCCGGCGCGCATCGATGCCTGCAAGAAGGCGGCGCTGAGGCGCGCCCGCGATCTGAATTTCGAGGGCGAAGGCGCCAAGCTTCTGGCGCTCGTCGCCCGGATGCCAGCTCGCGACCTGGGCTAAAGGCCAGGCCCGTTACCGAAGGCCGTCGACCGGCACGACCGCCTGCTCGATCGCGGCGAACAGCCGGTCCGCCTCGGCTTCCCAGTTCAGCACTCGGGCGGCCGCGAGCGCGCGTTGCTTGCACGCGTCGATGCCGGCTCGGTCGAAGCCGTTGATCGCTATGGCAATCGCCTCTGGCGTCACGTCCGGGATCAGGCGCCCGAGATCGTGCTGGCGCAGCAGCGCCGTCATCTCGGGCAGGTCGGAGACGCACAAGGCCAGCCCGGCCATGGAGTATTCGAAGAACTTGTTGGGCAGGACATGGACGTTCTGCTGGGAATGGCCGGGCAGCGCGAACAGGCCGATGTCGAAGCGTGTGGCTTCCCTGACCAGATCGATCATCGGCACCGGCGGCGCCAGCACCACCCGGCCGCCGAGCCCGGCCGACTCGATGCGCGACGCCAAGGCGGCGAGATAATCGGCCGGTCCGGGCCCGCGGATGGTTAGATGAAACTCGGGGCGCCACCGGGCCACACTATCGATGCAGGCCTCCAGGCCGCGCCCGACATTGACGACGCCGTGATAGAGCACCTCGATCCGCTCGCCGGTCGGCCGGTGGGGATGAGCCTCGTATTCCGGCATGTTGCGGATCAGAAGCGGCTTGTCGCGCAGCCCATAGAGTTGATGCAGGCGATCGGCGATGCCCTGCGACACGCAGCTCGTCACCGCAGAACCGGCAATGCCGACGCGCTCAATTGCGGCGATGACCGGGCGCTGCGTCAGCCGCCAGACCAGGCGCTCGGCATATTCGTCGACCGCCAGCTCATGGGTGTCATAGGCGTAGGGCACGCCCTGCTCGGCCGCGAGACGCCGCGCGATCGGCAGCGCCGTCCAGTCATTGGCGAGCCAGATGTCGGGCCGGTGCTCGCGGGCGATCCGGTAGAGCCTTTCGAAGCGATCGCTGAGGGTCCAGTAAGTCGTCTCGGCATGCGCCGGATTGATATGGACGAGGACGAGGTCTTTGACACGCCTGGC
>JAIYAJ010000497.1 GCA_027489105.1 Zymomonas sp.
CAGGAAGGCGTGTTGAGGAATGACCTGAGCGTCCTGCATCAGTTGTGCGATCCAGTGGTCCGCGAAGACGCCGGTGGTCCCTGCCATGCGGTAGATGTCGAGGGTGATGTCGGCGGCCACCCGCGCCGCGTTGGTCGAGGCAAGGCGGAGGAGCGCGCGGGTCTCGATGCTCAGATCGTCGCCCGCGACTAGGGTCGCATAGGCCTCTTCGGTGATCTCGTAGAAGAAGGCTCGCGCCGAGCGCAAAGCGGCCTCCGCCTTGGCGATGTCCGACTGGACATAGGCGCGGTCGGCAAGGGTCGGCTGGCCGGTAATGGAGGTGCGGCCGCCCGCCAGCTCGATCATCTGGTCGAGAGCGGTCCGGGCGATGCCGAGGCCGACGACCGCCAGAACCTGCGCCGCCAGCGGCATTGACGGATAGCGGTAGAGCGGGGTGTCGAGGCTCGACTTGCCGCCGCGCACGAAGGTCCATTCTTCGGGCACCACGACCTTGTCGAGTTTCATGTCGTGGCTGCCGGTGCCCCGCATGCCGATCACGTCCCAGTTGGGAACGATCTCGACGTTGCTCGCCGGGGTGACCGCGATCAGCGGCAGGCCACCATTGGATCCGCCGCCCTCGACCTTGATCCCGACGCCGATGAGGTCAGCGCCGGTGCACCCACTACCCCAGCTCCAACAGCCTGATACTTCCAGCCCGCCTTCGACCGGGATCGCCTTTTGCGGCGGGAAGATACCGCCGGCGAACACGACGTTGGGTCCCTTGGCGTACATCGTCTGCAGCGTCTCGATCGGCAGGGCCGAGAGATAGACGGCTGAAAAGCCGAAGCTGGCGACCCAACCCGTGGAGCCATCCGCTTGAGAGATCGTCTCGATCAGGCGCAGGAAGTCTGCGGGGGACATTTCGTCGCCCCCGAACCGCTTGGCGACCATCGCGCGATAGACGCCGGCCTGCTTCATCAGGTCGACCACGTCGGCGCTGATCTGCTGATTGGCGGTGAACTCGTCGCGGCGGGCGCGAACGGTGTTCAGCAGCTTCTCCAGCGCGGACGCCCTAGCCGTTTCGTATTTCAGTGGGTGGATCGCGTTCATGCCGAAAGCTCCTGCGGGATGGGGAGGAGCGGACCCCGGTGCGCCCGTCGACGCCGCCGTTCATACCGACCCTCATCATGATTCCAATTGAAACTATATAACTCACGTGAAAAGTCAAGTAACACAAATGGTGGCTGTCTGATCGGCCCTTTGGGCGGCAGCATAGGGGCGGCACCCCAAGGCCAGCAGGGCCGCTGCGATGATAGAGGCGCAAGCCGCGACGATGCCCAGCGAATGGCCCACTGCCGCCGCTCCGCTGAACAGCCGATCGTTTAGCAGGCCGACCGCCAGTGACCCCAACGTCAGGCCGATCAGCGAATTGCTGCACAAGAAGATCGCCGAGACGCGCGATCGCATCGTCGGAGGCGCGATGATCTGCATCACCGCCGTCGAAGGCGGCATCGGGAAGGAGGCGAAGAACAGGGCGATGCTGAGCAGCGCCATGCCGAAGGCGAAGGACGGCGCGAAGGGGAGGGCGCCGGTAGGCAGCAGCGTGCCGAGCGCCCCGACGATTCCGGTCCTGAAGGGGGCGTCCGCAACGCCGCCGCGGGTCAGCCGGTCCATGAGCCAGCCACTGGCGAGCACGCCGCCGCCGCCGGCAAAGACGATCACGACACCCAGCCACAGGCCAGCCGCCGCCGGCGTCATCCCGTAGCTGCGCATCAGATAGGCGGGCGACCAGCCGAGCAGCGCGAAGAGCGCCATCGCCGCGAAAGTGTAGCCGAGCATATGGGGCACGAAGATCGCGCGTTCGCGGACGAGAAAGGCGAGGACCGCCTTCAGCGAGGGCTGATCCTTTCCCCCGCCACGCGCACCGCGCGGTGCCGGCTCCTTGATGGTCAGATGAATGACGCAAGCGAGCAGCAGTCCGGGTGCGCCGACGATAAGGAAGGCGAGCTGCCAGGACCGGAAGTCGATCCCTGCGAGCGAGATGCTGTCCGCCCCACTGACCATTGCGATTACAGCGCCACCCGCCAGGAAGGCGATACCCGATCCGAGAAAGGAGCCCAGCGAGTAGACCGCTACCGCGCGGCCGAGCTTCTCCCTCGGAAACAAGGTGCTGATCAGCGAGTAGGTCGCGGGGGAAAGCGCGGCCTCACCCGCGCCGACGCAGATGCGCGCGAGGAACAGCGACGGGAAGCTGCGCGCCAGACCGCAGGCCATGGTCGCAGCGCTCCAGAAGGCGACGCCGGTCGCGATGATCAGAGGACGGGAGGTGCGGTCGGACAATGTCGCCACCGGGATGCCCATCGTCGCATAGAAAAGCGAGAAGGCGAGGCCGTGCAGCAGGCCGAACTGCGTATCGCTGATACCGAGATCGGCCTGGATGGGGGCTATGAGCAGCGCCAGGATCTGCCGGTCGATGAACGAGAAGATATAGGCGACCATGCACAGGAGGACGACATACCATCCCCGTCGTTCGTCCTGCTCCATATCGCCGATGCTCCTCCCTCTGGACGATGCCGACCCGGTATCGAATCCGGAATCGAGTGGAGTATATGTCACGTGAAAAAGCAATGAAGATCGCGCCTATTCTCCGGTCGAGAGAGGGCCGCCTCTCGTCGCGCCTGTCAATCGAACCGTATGATGACACGCAATATTGCTGCAGATTACGGATCGCCTTTGCCGATAGCGTATAGTGGCGCCAGCAATGTTGCGCACAATCGCCCGGGATTTGGATCCGAGGGAGATGTCTTGATGCGCGTCGCGGTATTGGGTGGGGGACATGGCTGCTATGCGGCGGCGGCAGAACTGAGCGAGCGCGGTCACGAGGTCTGGTTCTGGCGCCGTGGGGCAGAAGCCTTCGCCCCGGTGCTCGACCGCAAGACTATCCGGGTCCGCGACGCGAAGGGCGATCGCGATGTCGTCATCGCCCATCCGACATTGTCGCTTGAAGAAGCGATTACGTCGGCCGAACTGGTGGTGATCCCGCTGCCTGCCGAGACCCACGAGGATCTGGCGCTGGCCTGCGCGCCCTATTGGCGCGACGGGCAGGCCGCCTTCTTGCCGCCCGGCACGCTCGGTTCGATCCTGTTCCTGCAGGCGGCAAGGGCTGCCGGCAATATGGCGGACGTCAGCTTCGCTGAGACCGGCACGCTGCCTTATCTTGTGCGCAAACATGGTCCGGCGGAGATCGTGGTCAGTGCCTATGCCACACGCCTGCCGACCGGCGTCTTCCCGTCGAAGAATGCGGACCATGCCTTTGCGCTGCTCGAGCAGGCCTATCCGGCGATCGAACGGATCGAGGACGGGCTTTCCGGCGGACTGATGAACGCCGGACCGATCATCCACCCGCCGCTGATCCTGATGAACGCCGGACCGCTCGAATATTTCCCTGCCTGGGACATTCATAATGAAGGCACGCAGCCGTCGATCCGCGCCGTCACCACGGCGCTCGATCAGGAGCGGATCGTGCTGCGCGAAGCGCTAGGCTACGGCCCGCCGCATTTCCCGCTCGCCGATCATTACACGCTCGATGGCGACGAATGGATGTACGGCAATGCCGCGCATGAAAAGCTGACCGACAGCGGCGACTGGCGCGAGAAGATCGACCTCAAGACGCACCGCTACATGCGCGAGGACACCGCGCTGGGCCTGAGCATGCTGGTCTCTATCGGCCGCTGGCTCGGCACGCCAACCCCGGTCGCGTCGGGGCTGCTTGCCATGGCGTCGGCGATCACGGGAGAGGATCTCTACGCCTCGGGCCGCACGCTCGAAAAACTGGGGCTCGATCGGCTCGACCGCAAGGCCATGGCGGATTATTTGCATCATGGTCCCGAAGCGAGCGCGATCACCTATGCGCAGGGCCCCGAGCGCGCAAAGATCGGCGCGATCGGTGCGGGGCGGATGGGGCGCGGCATCGCCGTCGCCTTCGCCCTCGCAGGGCACGAGGTCGCCCTGGTCGACGTCAAGCCGCGTGAAGAGGGTGACGTCGCCCGGCTCGCAGCCGAAGCGCTGCAAGAGATTGAGCGAGACCTGGTCTTTCTCAAGTCCGTCGACCTGCTTGACCAGGCCGGCGTCGAGGCAGCGCTGCGGCGGGTTAGGTTTATAGGCCGTGCTGCGGCGCCGGCTGTGATTGCCGGTTGCGATCTGCTGTTCGAAGGCGTGCCGGAAACGGTCGAAGCCAAGCGCGCCTGCTTCGCGTTCATCGGCGAGCATGCGCGCGACGACGCCATCATCGCCTCCACCACCTCGACGATCGACGCCGAAACGCTGGCGCCGCTGGTGGAGGGCCCGGAACGCTTCCTCAACGCGCACTGGCTCAACCCGGCCTATCTGATGCCGCTCGTCGAGATATCCCCTTCGGCTCGCACCGCGCCGGAGATCGTCGATCGTCTGCGCGCGATCCTGACTGCGATCGGCAAGGTCCCGATCAGTTGCGCGGCTTCGCCCGGCTATATCGTTCCACGCATCCAGGCGCTGGCCATGAACGAGGCGGCGCGGATGGCCGAGGAGGGCGTCGCTTCGCCCGACGAGATCGACACGGCGGTTCGGGTCGGCTTCGGACTCCGCTTCGCCGTGCTGGGACTGCTGGAGTTCATCGACTGGGGTGGTGGGGACATCCTGCACCACGCCAGCGCCTTCCTGTCCGACAAGATCGACGTGGGCCGATTTGCCGCCCCTGCGATCATCGGCGATAACATGGCGCGGCACCGGCGCGGCCTGCGTGACGGGGCGGGGTTCTACGATTATGCGGGCGTCGATCTCGATGCTTACCGAACTGCGCGGCTGGGTGATTTCGTAGCGGCGTTGCGGCAGCGCGGTCTGCTGCCGGTGATCGCCCCTGCCGCCAAGACGGCCGCGTGATCGTCGACGCCCTCTCCGCCATCGTCGGCGCCGCCCATATGTTCGGTGCCGACGCTGTCGAGTCTCGCTATCTGGATGATGAAACCAACGGCGGGGCGGGCTGGCCCGCGGGCGTGGTCCGCCCTGCCAACACGGCGGAACTGTCGGCGGTGCTGGCCTGTTGCCACAGCGCCGGTCAGCCGGTCGTAGTGCAGGGCGGTCGTACCGGCATGGCGCGGGGCGGAGTCCCCCAGGCGGGCGAACTGATCCTGTCGCTGGAGCGCCTGTCCACGATCGAGGCGATCGATGCGGACACGGGGCTGATGACCGTCGGTGCCGGCTGCGTACTGCAAATGGCTCAGAATGCCGCGTTGGAAGCTGGGTGGCGGCTTGCGGTCGACATTGGTGCGCGGGGCAGCTGCACGATCGGCGGCATGATCGCGACCAATGCCGGGGGCACGCAGGTGCTGCGCCATGGCATGATGCGCGACCAGGTACTGGGACTCGAAGCGGTGCTGGCCGACGGCACGATCATCTCGTCGATGCGCGGCATGCTGAAGAATAACAGCGGCTATGATCTGAAGCAGCTTTTCATCGGATCGGAAGGGACGCTCGGTGTCGTCACCCGTGCGCTCTTGCGCCTCCGACCGCCGGCGATTGGCCAGCAGACGGCGCTATGTGCCGTGGACGACTATCCGGCCGCGCTGCGGCTGCTAGCCCGCCTGGAAAAGGCCATGCCGGCGCAGCTCTCCGCGTATGAGCTGATGTGGCGCGAGTTTTTCGAGGCTGCGTGCGGCAGCCTGGGGCAGGACAGCCCGTTCGATCGCACGCATGCGCTGGTCGTCCTGGTGGAAACCGAAGCCGCCGAGGACGCCGGGCTGTCGGCCGCGCTCGCCAACAGCTTCGAGGACGGCACGATGACCGATGCGCTGATCGCCCGGTCCGATCGCGATCGACAGCGTTTCTGGCATTACCGCGATGCGATCGGGGAGATCGCCCGGGAGATGACGATCGTCGAACCCTTCGACGTCAGCGCTCCGCTCCCGGTGATCGGCGAACTGGTCGACGATGTCCGCGCGCGTCTGGCCGCAGAGGTCGCGGGCAGCCGGCCCGTCTTCTTCGGCCATATCGCCGACGGCAATCTCCACATCGCCGTCGAACTGCCGCGCGAGGACCAGCGACCCTTGGTCGAGGCGATCGTCTATGATGCGGTTCGCGACGTGGGCGGCTCGGTATCGGCCGAACATGGCATCGGCCTGCTCAAACGCATCTGGCTGGGGCATAGCCGCAGCCCCGAGGAAATTGCGCTGATGCGGCGGATCCGGGCGGCGATGGACCCGAGGGAAATCCTCAACCGCGGTCGGATATTCTAGGGCAGGGCTCGCTCCGCCGGTGCGTCAACAGGGCCGGCGGCTGCGAAGCGTTTCCGATGGACGGCATCCATATTGCTGGCGGTAATGCTGGGCGTAACGGCCGAAATTGACGATGCCGCATTCGAGCATGAGTTCTGTGACGCTGGTATCCGCACTCGCCTCCATCAGCGCAGCGTGGAGCTTTTCGAGCCGGTGGCGGCGGACATATTCGACCGGCGTGAGGCCCAGAAACTGGCGGAAGCCGTTCTGCAGGCTGCGGACGCTGACGCCCACCTGGCTGGCGAGGTCGGTCACCGAGATGCTCTCGTCGAACGAGGCGTGAATGATGTCGCGTGCCCGCCGCACGTGCCAGGGAGAGATATCGTTGCCGTAAAGCGCGATTTGGTCGGAATAGCTGTTGGCGTAGTTGCTCAGCAGCAGTTCGATCATCAGCATTGAATATTGGCGCTGCGTCCGGTTGTTCGCCATCAGCATCGGACCCTGGCTTGCCTGATCGATGAGATGGTTGAGCAGGTTGCGCCACACCACCGGCAGTTCGCGCCCGCACTCGCGATCCGGATGGAAGACGAGCGGGCGATTGACCGGAATGTTCATGACCCGGGTCAGATAATCCTCGAACGCCGAATGGCCGATGCGGACCGTCAGGTGTCGGCAGGCCGGTGTCATGTGGATGCGGATCGGCGCGCCCGGTGAACTGATATAGAGATTATCGGGCCGGATATGCCCCTCGCTCCCCCCGGCCCAGACCTCGCTCGATCCGCCGATCGACGCGTGCACGAGGAAACGGGACTCCAGTTCGCCGGGATCGATCCAGACGTCGGTGCCATATTGGATGTCGACGATCTGCGTGGGTGCGACCTCGATGCAGCTCAGCGTTGCCGACATCTGCGCAGGATCGGCCATATCCATACGATGCGGCGCAAACGCCTTGCCGACATAGTCGATGATCTCTCCGGGATCATTGGACTGGAAATTACGCATGGTACGAGAATCGCGTCCGGCCAGGCTCAGCATATCGCATTCCCCCTCATGCCATGCGGGCAAGTGGCTGGCCTGTGCCGGCTCTGCTCCCCGGGGCTCTCGAGGACATGAAGGACAATGTAATTTAGTTGAAATGTCAAGTGGCGTCGCCGAGGCCGCTTCCGATGGATGCCATATGCGGGTCGGCGTTTCGCATTGCGGATAGCGTGCGTCTGCCCGTGCCGCCTAGCCTGCGCCGTCTTTTGCAAGGCTTGAGGAGTGGAAATGTCGGACGTCATCGACCAGAAGAGCAAGCTCGGAGCGGCCGCCCGCGTCTTCGTGTCGGCACCGGGACAGATGCTGATCGACGGCCAGTGGGTTGGCGCCGAGTCGGGCCGAACCATCACCGTGACCGATCCGGCCACCGGCCTTCCGATCACCACCGTGCCCGCCGGCGGGAAGGCCGACATCGATCGGGCCGTGAAGGCCGCCCGCAAGGCATTTGAGGGGAGCTGGGCCAGCATCAGGCCTGTGCAGCGTGAGCGCCTGCTTCTCAAGCTGGCTGATCTTCTCGAACAGCATGCCCAAGAATTCGCGGAGCTGGAGACGCTCGACAACGGCAAAATCCTGATGATGGCCCGCCATGGCGACCTCAACATCGCGATCGACTCGCTGCGCTACATGGCCGGCTGGGCGACCAAGATCGAAGGGACCACGCTGAGTCCTTCCTTTGCCTATGTCCCCGACATGCAGTTCACCTCGCACACGCTGCGTGAACCGGTCGGCGTGGTCGGGCAGATCATCCCCTGGAATTTCCCGCTGGTCATGGCGATCTGGAAGATCGCACCTGCCGTCGCGGCGGGCTGCACCGTCGTGCTGAAGCCGGCCGAGGACACGCCCCTGACCGCGCTGCGTCTCGGCCAGCTGATCTGTGAAGCGGGGTTCCCCGATGGCGTCGTCAACATCGTCACCGGCGATGCCGAGCCCGGCGCGGCGCTGGTCGATCATCCGGATGTCGACAAGATCGCCTTCACCGGATCGACGGAGGTCGGCCAGATCATCCAGCGCCGCGCCGCGGACACGATGAAGCGCATCTCGCTCGAACTGGGCGGTAAGTCGCCGGTCGTCATCCTGAAGGACGCCGACGTCGCCATGGCGGTGCAGGGTGCCGCACAGGCGGTTTTCTTCAATCATGGCCAGGTCTGCACGGCGGGATCGCGCCTGTTCGTGGAGCGTCCGATCTACGACGCCGTCATGGAAGGGCTGGCGCAGGTCGCGGACAGTTTCACGCTCGGCTCGGGCTTCGATCCGAACGTGCAAATGGGGCCGCTGGTGTCGGCCAAGCAGCGCGAGCGGGTCCAGAGCTTCCTGGAAGTCGGTCAGCAGCAGGGCGGTCGCCTCGTCGCCGGGGGCAAGGCTGTCGATGGCTCGGGCTTCTTCTTCCGTCCGGCGGTGTTTGCCGACGTCCGTCCCGACATGACCATCTATCGCGAGGAAATCTTTGGCCCGGTGTTGGCCGCGACGCCGTTCGACGAGGTGGAGAACGCGGTGGCGATGGCCAATGACAGCCGCTACGGGCTCGGCGCCAGCGTGTGGACCAACAATCTGTCGCTCGCCAATCGCCTGGTCCGCAAGATCAAGGCGGGAACCGTCTGGGTGAACTGCCACAATCTGCTCGATCCGGCAGTGCCCTTCGGTGGCTACAAGATGTCGGGCTATGGCCGGGAACTCGGTCATGCCGTTCGCGACCTCTATACCGAGAGCAAATCCGTCACCATCGCGCTGGCCTGACCACAATGGCTGGCCCGGCGATCGTCGAAGCGCTGATCGAAGCCGCAAGGGCGCACAACGCCATCGCGGCCGTGGACAGCGAGGCCCTGGCTGCCTGGAGTGCACTTCCGCCCGGAAGCGCACCTTTGGTTTTGGTCAAGGACAATGTCGCATTGGCCGGCCTGCCCTGGACGGCAGGATCGCCCGCTTTCGCCGATGTTCTTGCAGCACGCGATGCCACCGCCGTGCGGCTGCTGCGGCAGCATGGTGCGATACTGCCGATCAAGACCACGCTCCACGAACTGGCCTTCGGCGTGACCGGTGCCAATGGCTGGACCGGAGCGATCGCTAACCCGATCGACAGGGGCCGGGCGTCTGGCGGGTCGAGCGGCGGATCGGCCGCAGCGCTTGCGCTCGGCCTCGGTGACCTGTCGCTGGTTACCGACACTGGCGGGTCGGCCCGAATCCCGGCCAGCTTCTGCGGCATCATCGGCTTCCGTCCGTCCACCGGACGCTATCCGTGCGACGGGCTGATCGGTCTGTCCCCGAGCCGTGACACCATCGGTCTGATGGCACGCGACTTGCGCTGGATCGAATGGGCCGACGCGATCCTGTCGGGTGAGCAGCCTGTCGCGGCGAGCGATCGCGCGGGCAGGATCGGGATCGCATCCGCCGCCGATCTCGGCGAACTGGAGCCTGCGGTCGCCGACGCTTATCGCGCGATGGCCGATCTGCTCGGCGCGGCCGGACATGTCGTCATGCAGGTCGATCTGGCGCAGGTCAACGCGCTCGACGAAGCCTGCGGCTTCCCGATCGCGCTGCGCCAGACCTATGAGACATTGCGCGCCACTGCGCCGGATCTTGCCGGCATAGCCTTCGAAGACCTGGTCGCGGCGGTAGCGACCCCCGACGTCGCCCATCTGCTGCGAATGGCTTCGGACGGCGTGACGGTGCCCGACCCGGTCTATGCCGAGGCTATCGGTCATCACTGGCCGGCGTTGCGAACAGCCTATGCCACCCTTTTCGCCGGCGATGTCGACCATGTTCTGCTGCCCACGGCACCGCTTGTGGCGCCCCCGATCGACAGCGGCGAGCAACTCATGCTCAACAGCCGGCCTGCGCCGACCTTCCCGACCCTCACCCGTTTCACCCGGCCCGACAGCATGGCCGGACTCCCGTCGATCAGCCTGCCATTTGGGTCGGATGGTCAAGGCTTGCCGATCGGCATGATGCTGATCGGGGCGCGCCATCGCGACGGCGATCTTCTGGCCTTCGCCCGGGCCCTGATCGCGCGTCCTGACTATCCGGCACCCCGCCTGGCGACGCCTATTTGATACCCATGGCGCACATCGGTTACGGAAAGTGGATAGCCGACGAGCCCATGAATTGAGACGCTGCCCCCGCAAGATCGGCACAGACCGACGCGACGTCGCAGGGACAAAAATAGCAGAAGGGGGAAATCATGAATAGTCGAGGTTGGATCAAGCGCAACATTGTCTCGTCTATGTTCGTCATTGCCGCGATCGGCAGCGTCAGCCAGAAGGTAATGGCTCAGACGAGCGATAGTGAGGCGGGGCTCGAAGAGATCACCGTTACGGCACGCCGACAGGCCGAAAATCTGCAAAGCACGCCCATTTCGATAACGGCTTTCTCCAGCGATCGCCTGGAGGCGCAAGGGATCACCCAGGTCAGCCGCATTCAGGACTTCACCCCCAACCTGACCTTCGCCAATATTCCTTCGAACAGCGGCATTGCGTCCAATGCGGCCGTCTATATCCGTGGTATCGGCCAGAATGACTTTGCTCCGACAGTCGAGCCGGGCGTAGGCATCTATGTCGACGGCGTCTATCTCGGCCGCACCGCCGGCGGCGTATTCGATCTGATCGACGTCAACTCGGTCGAAGTTCTGCGCGGTCCGCAGGGCACGCTGTTCGGCCGCAACACGATCGGCGGCGCGATCAACCTGACGACCCTTCAGCCGAGCGATGAGTTCAGGCTCAAGGGCGACATCAAATATGGCACCGACGATCGCATCAATGTTCGCGGCATGGTCAGCGGGCCGATCGCCGAGGGCCTCTACGCGAAGCTGAGCGCAGGCCTGTTCTCGCAGGAGGGCTATGTCAACGCGCCGGGCCTCGGCAAGAAGCTGGGTAACCAGAACACCAAGATGGTGCGTGGTGCGATCCGTTTCGCGCCGGTCGACAGCCGTTTCGAGGCGACCATCGCCGCCGACTATACGCGCGACAAGAGCAATGGCGCTCCGGTCACCATTTCGGGGATCGATCCGACCGCTACCGGCAGCTTCGTTTCGCTGCAAAACGCCATCGCCACCGGCTTCGGCGCGCTTCCCGGCTGCTTCAGCGCGGCTGGCTCCAGCAATACGCAGTGCTACAACAACCGCCTCTTTTCGAAGACCACGAACTTCTCCACTGCGCCGACCTATTCGGACCTGGAGCTGTGGTCCGCATCGCTCACGGCCTCCTATGATCTGACCGACGAGATGCAGCTCAAGTCGATCACGGCGATCCGCCGCATCAACGGTGTCTTCGCGCAGGATCGCGACGGATCGAACCTGCCGATCAACCATGTGTTCGACGATTTCACCCAGAAGCAGTTCAGCCAGGAACTCCAGTTCACCGGCAAGGCTCTGGACGACAAGCTGAACTGGGTGACAGGGCTCTACTTCTTCAAGGAGAAGGGGCAGGATCTCAACCGTATCGATTTTCTGGTGGTGTCTGCCCAGTCAGGCGGTTTTTACGATTACAAGAACTGGGCGGCGTTCGCGCAGTTTGGGTACAAGATAAGTGATAAGCTGACCCTGACCGGCGGCCTGCGCTATACGCAGGATCGCAAGGACTTTCTGCCCGACCAATTTGTGATTTCGACGCTGGCGCCGTTCCTGGTCATCCCGCCGGGCACACGGATCGTACCGTTCCAGACGGTCAAGGCGGACGTCAACAAGCTGAACCCGATGGTGAACCTGTCCTATCAGGTGACCAGCGATGCCATGCTCTATGCGACCTATTCGCAGGGTTTCAAGAGCGGTGGCTACACCCAGCGCATCTTCCCGCCCGAGCCAAGCCTGCCGAGTTTCCGGCCCGAGACGGTCGATTCCTATGAAGCCGGCTTCAAGTTGATGGCGCTCGAAAACCGCCTGCGCCTCAACGGTGCGCTCTTCTACACCGACTATAAGGACATGCAGCTCCTCGTTGCCGATGCGACGCGGGTCGGCCCGTTCATCACCAATGCCGGCAAGGCGCGGATTCAGGGCTTCGAACTGGAAACCAACTTTGCACCCGGTGGCGGCTGGCGCCTGAACGCGGCGGCGGGCATGACCGATGCGAAGTTCAAGCAGTTGAACGCCGGCGTGCAGGGGCTCACGCTCGACTCCAAGTTCGTCTATGTTTCCAAATGGACGATCAGCGCATCGGGCGAAAAGGAGTTCGGCCTGGGCGACAACGGTTCGGTCACGCCGCACATCGACTGGTCCTACAGGTCGGGCTTCTTCACCAATGCCAATGGCATCAACAATCCCGAGCTTTATCAGCCGGGCTACAGCGTCTTCAACGGCAATATCCGTTGGCAGAGCGACAGCAAGGTCTTCACGCTCACTGCGGGCGTCGACAATATCGGCGACAAGAAGTTCCGGCTGTTCGGGGACTATCAGCCGTCCTTCGGCTTCTTCATGCAGGCCTATGACCGTGGCCGGCAATATTATCTGAAGGCCGGTTTCTCCCTCTGATCCATCGGGGCATGGCGATGACCAGCGCTTTCATGTCGCGGCGGGGTCTTATGCGGGGCATCGCCCTCGCGGCAGCCCTGCCGCTCGCCTCCGGCAAGGCGTTCGGGGCAGCTTCGGCGGTGCCGGACCGGCGCGTGGCTGCGACCGCCGCACTGCTGAAGGCTGCTTTCCCGCATCGCGGACTGACGCCCGGCTTCTACCTTGGTGCCGCGGAAACCTATGTGAAGGAGATCGCGGCGCAGCCCGCCGCGATCTCCGAGCATCATCGCGGGCTCGCATTGCTCGACGCCAGCCATATCGCGCCGTTCGCGGATCTGCCGCCTGTCATCCAGAAGGGCCTGGTCGAAAAGGTCGATCAGGAACCGTTCTTCAAGGCGATCCTTTGGCGCGGCGCGGAACTGATCTATCGCGACCGGTCGGTGTGGAAGATGGTCGGCTATGAGGGATCGTCGCTCGAATATGGCGGCTATCATGATCGGGGGTTCGACGACATCGATTGGCTTCCGAAGGCGGGAAGTTCCGGGGCATGACTGCGCGCTTCAGCCTGGACGACAATTCCGTCTTCGTGGTGATCGGATCGGGCGCCGCCGGCGGCACCCTGTCGAACGAACTTGCGCAGAAGGGGCATAAGGTCGTCTGCCTCGAAGCCGGGTCGCGCCTGTCTCTCGCCGACGTCGTCAATGACGAAGCGGTGATGTTCGAAAAGCTGACCTGGCTCGACCGGCGCATGGCCACCGGAAAGCCGGATGCCAATTTCCCGGTCTGGAGCTGCAAGACCGTCGGCGGTACGACGATGCACTGGACCGGTGCCTGTCCTCGCATCGAGCCGCACGAGATGCGGGCGCGCAGCACTTATGGCGAACTCGCTGATACGACATTGGTGGACTGGCCGGTGACGCCGGAGGAAATCGCACCCTGGTATGACAAGGCGGAACTCCGCATGGGTGTCTCGGGCAAGCAAGGGCTGCCTTTCCTGCCGGCCGGCAACAACACCAAGGTTCTGGAAGCCGGGGCGCGGCTGTGCGGCTATACCGATATCGACACGCACAACATGGCGATCAACTCGGTTCCCCGCGACGACCGGCCGGCCTGCCAGCAGCTTGGTTTCTGCACCTCTGGTTGTGCGATCGGCGCGAAATGGTCGACCCTCTATACCGAGATCCCGAAGGCGGAGGAGACTGGTCGGTTCGAACTGCGTCCGGAATCCATGGCTATCGCGGTCAACCTGAACGATGCGGGTCGGGCCGAAAGCGTCACCTATCTCACCAAGGGCAGGAAGGTCACGCAGAAGTGTCGCGCCGTCTCGGTCGCGGGCAACGTGGTCGAGACCACGCGCCTGTTGCTCAACAGCCGCAGCGACCGTTTTCCTTCCGGGCTGGCCAACAGCAGCGGCCTCGTCGGGCGCAACTATATGCGGCACTTCACCATCCAGGTGATGGGAGTGATGCCCGGCAAGGTAAACTTCCACCGTCAGACCCATCTTGCAGGGGTGGTGCGCGACGAGCGCGCCCACCGGCCGGAACGCGGGTTCGCTGGCGGCTTCCTGATCAGCACCGTGCCCTTCACACCGGAAATCCTGGCGAAGAACATGATGATCGGCGGTTGGGGCGAGGACCTGACCTCGGTCCTCGACAAATATGATCATCTCGCCGGCATGTTGCTGACCGGCGAGGATCCGCCGCAGCTGTCGAACCGCATCACGCTCCACCCGACCGAGCGCGATGGCTATGGGCTGCCGGTGCCGGTGATCCATTATGAGGATCATCCCAACACCATCGCGATGAAGACCTATGCCTGGAAGGTGGGGCGCAGGATCTACGAAGCGCTGGGCGCCGAGAAGATCATCGAGATGGGCGATTACATCCCTGCCACCCACAATATGGGCACCGCGCGGATGGGCACCGATCCGAAGGCGAGCGTCTGCACCCCCTTTGGGCGCACGCACGACATCGACAATCTCTTCCTTTCCGATGGCAGCCTGTTCCCGACCTCCGCCGGGTGCAATCCCACGCTTACGATCGTGGCGCTGACGCTGCGCCAAGCCGAACATGTCGACAGCCAGATACGGGCAGGGAAGATCTGACGACGGCTCTCGTCCGCTCTCGGCGGGAGGCATGGCCTGGCGCTTCCCGCATCAACCCTGCGCAGCGCGTACAATGACTGCGCTCATGAACTAGCCGATCTCCGCATCCGGTCCGATGAAGGCGGAATGACCTTTTCCGGCCCACGCCATCAGGAGTGAACGAGGTGAGATTTCAGGCTGTGTCCGCGGCCCTGCTGGTGGCTGCGCTGGCTTCTTGCGCGCCGACCAACCGTGCGGTCAATGTCGATTGGGCCCTCCACGGCCTCGATGCGGGCGAGAGCCGCTTCAGCGCGCTGGGAGAGATAACGCCCGACAATGTCGGCCAGCTTGGTGTCGCCTGGTATGCCGACTTCGAAGCGCGGTCGCTGCGCGGTGTGGAGGGAACTCCGCTGGTCGTCGGCGGTGTGATGTACGCCTCCGGGCCGTGGAGCAAGGTGATCGCGCTCGACGCGCGGACCGGTCGCAAGCTTTGGGACTATGATCCCGAGATCGACGGTGCCATCGCCCGGCGGGCCTGCTGCGACGTGGTCAACCGGGGCGTTGCTTATGCCGATGGCAAGATCTTCGTCGGCGTGCTCGACGGTCGTCTCGTGGCGCTCGATGCGAAGACGGGCAGGCCTCTGTGGTCGGTCCAGACAACCGACAAGGACAAGTCCTACACGATCACTGGCGCGCCGCGGATCGTGAAGGACAAGGTCATCATCGGCAATGGCGGTGCCGAATATGGCGTGGGAGGCTGTGTCACCGCCTATGAGGTGGCTACGGGCGCGCAGGCCTGGCGCTTCTACACCATCCCCGGCGACCCCAGGAAGGGGTTCGAGAGCGCGGCGATGGCGATGGCCGCCAAGAGCTGGAACGGCGAATGGTGGAAATATGGCGGCGGCGGTACGGCTTGGGATTCGATGTCCTACGATCCCGAACTCGATCTGCTCTACATCGGCGTCGGCAATGGCGGACCTTGGGATCGAGCCGTGCGCAGCGCCGGCCAGGGCGACAATCTGTTTCTGTCATCGATCGTGGCGGTGCGCCCGTCCACCGGTGAATATGTCTGGCATTTCCAGGAAGTGCCGGGCGACGAATGGGATTACACCGCAACCCAGCACATGATTCTCGCTGACATCGAAATCGACGGGAAGCCGCGCAAGGTGCTGATGCAGGCGCCGAAGAATGGTTTCTTCTACGTGCTCGATCGGACCAACGGCACCTTCATCTCGGGTACGCCCTATGTCAACGTGACCTGGGCAAAGGGTCTCGATCCGAAGACCGGCCGGCCCGATATCGTGCCGGCAGCGCGCTATAGCGGCACGGGCAATCCCTATCTGGGAATGCCGTCACCGGCCGGCGGCCATGGCTGGCAGCCGATGAGCTACAATCCTCGAACCGGCCTCGTCTATCTGCCGACGGCCGAAATCCCCTATGGCTATATCTCCGGCAAGACCCAGGATTTCCGGTTCGACCAGCGGGGATGGAACACCGGTCAGGATGCTGCAAAGACGGCGATGCCGGAGGATCCGGCGATCCGGAAGCAGATCCGCTCGATGATGAGCGGCGCGCTGGTTGCCTGGGACCCCAAGGCCCGCAAGCGCGTCTGGTCGGTACCCATGCCAATGCCGTGGAACGGGGGCACGCTGTCGACCACGTCGGGTTTGGTCTTTCAGGGCAATGGCACGGGCGAGTTTGCTGCCTATGATGCGACCAGCGGCAGGAAGCTGTGGTCGATGCCAATGGGCTCGGGGATCGTCGCGCCGCCGATCACCTATTCTGTCGCGGGGGTGCAATATGTCTCGGTCGCGGTCGGCTGGGGAGGTATCCTGCCGCTCAACATGGGAGAGGCGCTTCAGGGATCGGTCAAGCCAAAGGTCAACCGCGTAGTCACCTTCCGCTTGGGAGGAAACGCGAAGCTGCCGATGCCGGCGGATGAACCGGCAGCACCCCTGGCGCCCCCGCCCTCGACCGCATCCGCCGCTGCGATCGAGCGCGGCAGGACGCTTTACCATGTGCGCTGCTGGATGTGCCACGGCGATACGGCCGTGAACCATGGCGGGGTTCCCGATCTTCGTCGTTCGATGGCGATCGCCGACCCGGCCAGTTTCAGAGCGTTCGTCCTCGAAGGTGCGGCGGAACCGCTTGGCATGCCCAACTTTTCGAAGGACCTGACAGCCGAAGAGGTCGAGGCGATCCGCGCCTATATCGTTAAGCGCGCCAACGACCTGAAGGCCGACCCGTCAATGCCGTGACGGTCACCCGCCGAGCGGCGGGGGCATCGCGGTTTCTAGAATATTTTCAAGTTGACCGGATTCGGTCAACGGCTCGGAAAATGCGGCACCAAAAGACGATAGACTCTTTACCCATTGTGAACATGCTCTAGCTGGGCAGCGCAACGCCGCTGGCAGGGGCCAGTAGCGCGCCCGTGATGCGGATGCCGTCGCCGGTCTGATAGGTCTTGTTGAGGAAGATCAGCACCGCACTGAGCGCCTCGGCGGCTGCCGAGTTGACGAGGGCGCCGGCCATGGATGCCGCCCGGCAGACGAAGCTCTGTCGCGCCGCGTTTCGCCGCCTCGGCCGCGCGCTGGCCGACCTCAGCCAGGTCGAGTTGATAGGCGGCCCCCCGCCCAGCCTTCGCCGAGCTCTTGGAAAAGGCGCAGAAGCCGCATGCGCGCTGACGTTCCAGCACTTAACGGCCGAATGAGTTATCGCGGGGCGGCTCCAGTCGCCGCAATTCGCGGCAACGTGTGGGAACAGATGGCGCGCATCTTCGGAGTCAAAAGGTAAATGCATTAAAATGCTGGCGAAAAACGGCGTGGGGTGGTGGAGCTGAGGGGAATCGAACCCCTGACCTCTGCAGTGCGATTGCAGCGCTCTCCCATCTGAGCTACAGCCCCGCACGCCGGGCGCTTCCTCTAGCGGGCGGCGCGGTTCGATGCAACAGGCCAAATCGATGGCCGCCGATTTCCGCCGCTCCAAGCGTTACGCTTGCGACCAACCGCCGGTCGTTTTCCGCTTCCATCCCGCCGCTCACGTCGGAACGGTCGCTGCCAGGCAGGCGTTCTCGCGACATCCTTTCCAACGGGCAAGTCCCGGGAAAATCACACCAGAGCAGGAGGATGTCATGGGTTACGAACGTAGCAGCCGCTATTATCGGGACGATCAGGACCGGCGCTATGGCTATGGCAATCGGGAGCGTGATCGCGACGAGGAGCGTGGCTATCGCAGCCGCTCTGACTTTGATCGCGGCTATTCGCGGCCGCGCGACTATGATGATGATCGCGGCTTTTTCGACCGTGCCGGGGACGAGGTCCGGTCCTGGTTCGGCGACGAGGAGGCCGAGCGTCGGCGGCGTTGGGACGAGCGGCTGCGCGACCGGGAGGATGAGCGTCGCTATGGATCGTCGGGCGGTGGTTTCGCCGGCTCGGGCTCGGGCTATGGCGCGCGCGGCGGCTATCTCGGCGGCTCCGGCGGCTATGCTTCGGACCATGGCGCCGGACGTGGTGCGGGTGCCACCAGCAGCTGGGGTCAGGACCCCAATTACATCCAGTGGCGCCGCCGTCAGATGGAGGAACTCGACCGCGACTATGACGATTATCGCCGCGAAAATCAGAGCCGCTTCGAGAGCGATTTCGGCAGCTGGCGATCGACCCGCCAGGGACAGCGTTCGGCGGTTCGTCAGGTCCGCGAGCATCAGGAAGTCGTCGGTTCCGACGGCACGCATGTCGGCACCGTCGACCATGTTCGTGGCGATCGGATCCTGCTGACCAAGACCGACAAGGATGCTGGCGGTCGTCACCATTCGGTCCCGTGCAGCTGGATCGCCGAGGTCGGCACCGAGGTGAAGCTGAACCGCACGGCGGAACAGGCGCAGGCCGCGTGGAAGGACGAGGAGCGGAACGACGGTCCGCGCAATCTCAACCGCGCCTTTTCCGGCATCTATTGACGCCTCTCCGGTCGCAACGCGACGGCAGCGGGGGCCGGTCTTCGGATCGGCCCCTTTTGCTTGCAGTTCGGTGACCGTCCCTCTTGATGCGGTGCAGCATCGCGCCCACTATAGCGACATGGCCGAACCCGATCCCGCCAGGCAGGCCGCGACCGGCCTCCCTCTTCCCGACAGCGTGGCGCTGGTGTTGCAGGGCGGTGGCGCCCTCGGGGCGTACCAGGTCGGCATATTCGAGGCGCTCGACGCCGCCCGGATCGAGATCGACTGGGTCGCGGGCATTTCCATCGGCGCGATCAACGCGGCGCTGATCGCCGGCAATCCGTGCGAACGCAGGCTGGAGCGGCTGCATGCCTTCTGGGACAGGATTACCGAGGCGCTTCCGGCCATCGCGTTGTTCAACGGCGATTTCGGGGGTGATTTCGGGCGCGAGGCGCTGCATGAAAGCGCGGCTGCGCTGGTGGCCACCTTCGGCGTCCCGGGCTTCTTCCGGCCGAGGCTCCTGCCGCCCGCTTTCGCTCCGGCCGGCTCGATGGCGGCGCTGAGCGTCTATGACAGTGCGCCGCTCCGCGAAACGCTCGATGCGCTGGTCGACTGGGATTTGCTCAACGAGGGGCCAATGCGCTTCTCGGTCGGGGCAGTCGAGGTCGAGAGCGGCAATTTCCGCTATTTCGACAACCGCACCGACCGGATCGATGCCCGCCACGTCATGGCATCGGGCGCTCTGCCTCCGGGCCTCCCGCCGGTGGAGATCGACGGCAAGCTGTGGTGGGATGGCGGCCTCGTCTCGAACACACCGCTCAGCCATATCGTCGAGAACCAGGCCGAGGACATGCTGGTGTTCCAGGTCGATCTGTTCGCGGCCTCTTCGGAACCGCCGCGCACCATCTTCGACGTCATGGCGCGGGAAAAGGAAATCCGCTTCTCCAGCCGCACGCGCCAGATATCGGACCAGCTGATCCGCAGCCGGCGCGACCAGCAGCTGATCGGGCGGCTGCTCGACAAACTGCCACCCGACATGGCGGACGATCCCGACGTGGTCGCGCTGCGCGAACGTGCGCGCAGTTCCAGTCTGAGCCTCGTCCAATTGATCTACCGTGCCAATCGCTGGGAGGGCGGCTCGCGCGATTATGAATTCTCGCAGCGCACGATGCGCGACCATATCGCCGCCGGGCGCGCTGCCATCGCGGAGACGATGAGCCGCTCCGAACTGCTCGCGCGCAACATCTATGACGGCCGCATCGCCGCCTTCGATCTCACCCGCTGAAAGCCCCCTTCAACTGCCAAGGAGTCCGTTAGCATGTTCCTCAAGGGCAAGACCGCTCTGATCACCGGTTCGACCTCGGGCATCGGCCTCGCCTATGCCAAGAGCCTCGCGGCCGAGGGCGCGAATGTGGTGCTCAACGGCTTCGGCGATGCCGATGCCATCGAGCAGGAGCGCAAGGCGCTTGAAGCGGCGAGCGGTGCAGGCGCGCTCTACAGCGCTCATGATCTCACCAAGGCCGAACAGATCGAGGCGATGATGGCCGAGGCTGCCAAGGCTTTTGGCGGCGTCGACATCCTGATCAATAATGCCGGCATGCAGCATGTCGCTCCGGTCGAGGACTTCCCGGTCGACAAATGGAACCTCATCATAGCGCTGAACCTGACCAGCGCCTTCCATACCACCCGGCTGGCGCTGCCCTGGATGAAGTCGCGCAAATGGGGCCGGATCATCCAGACGGCTTCGGCGCATTCGCTCACGGCATCGCCCTTCAAATCGGCCTATGTGACCGCAAAGCACGGCCTCGCCGGCTTCACCAAGACGGTGGCGCTGGAGACGGCGACGTACGGCATCACCGCCAATTGCATCAGCCCCGGCTATGTGTGGACGCCGCTGGTCGAAAATCAGATTCCCGACACGATGAAGGCGCGGAACATGACGCGCGAGCAGGTGATGAACGACGTGCTGCTCGCGGGGCAGCCGACCAAGCAGTTCGTGACGGTCGAACAGGTCGCGGCGATGG
>JAIYAJ010000058.1 GCA_027489105.1 Zymomonas sp.
GACCGCTCGTCAACCTCGCCCGGCGCGATATGCCCGGCCTCAATGAGATTGCGGAGCCATTGAGCGGCGGAGGGGTCGAACTCGTTGTAGTAGACGCGGCCATCGTTCACGCCGCCCTCTTGATCAGGGCCAGCGCCACGTCATTCCAGTCCGATTTGAAGGTGCCGGGCAGCAGATCGGGCGTGTGGATCGTGACCGTGCGCCCGGCCTCGCGATGGCGCCGGGCTCCGGTCAGCAGGAAGGCGTTCATCGTGACCATGTCGGCGTCGCGGTCGCCGAGCAGGATCAGTTCCTCGACCTCGGGGGGAAGGACCATGCCCGCCTTGTCGGGATCGGGCGTTCCGTTGGGAATGGTGCCGCGCCCGTTCGGATGCTTGATGCCGCCCGTGGCGCCCCCCGCAGAGGTTGCCGCGGGTCACGGCGCAGATCACTCCGACGTCGTCGGGACCGACGCCCAGCTGGTACCAGGAGAGCGTCGTCTCGATCCCCTCGCCCGCCGCCATGCTGCGCTGAATCGGCCCGAGCCTGATGGCACCGCCCATAACCGAGCCGAACACCTTTTTGGCCTTGTTGCGCCCGCCGTCGCCCGGGGGCTTCAGCTTGGCCGGCTCGCGCGGGTCCAGATAAGTGCGGTGGATCCCGATGATCTCGCCCGCAACGTTGCGGATGGCGGCAACCATGCAGGGCGGCTTGCCAAGCACGACCTCGTCGTCTGCATCTCGGTCAGCGAAGCCGCGATAATCGAGGCCCGGGTGGAACCTGATGTCCCCGACCATGTCGGGCTGGGCAAAGATGCCGCGCCGCTTCAGGTATGCCTCGGCCTGCGTTCCCGCCAAGGGCAGGCACTCGCCAAAGATTCGCGCTGCGCGATCGGCGTTGCGCTCCTGCTTGACCGTCTCGGCCGCGGCCCGCGCCAGTTCCTGATCCTTGCGCTCCTCCTGCCGCTCCCGGACGATTTCAGGATCCACGGGGCGGGCTTGGCTTTCGCGCCGCGGCGGGGGCTCGTCGTTGATGATCTCGCAGGCCGCCATGAAGGGCACGTCCTGGACGTGCATGACCAGCGCGATTCCGTCGCCGCCCGCATCGCTCCCGCGGCAGTTGAACACCTGCTCGGATGGCTTGACCGCAAAGCGGTCAACGCCGTTGCAGCGCGGGCATGGTCCGACCCACTCCGAGCCCGAACGCTTGAGGCGCGCGCCCATCTGGGTCGCGACCTCCATCACGTCGACCGACCTCGCGCGATCGATCCATTCCTCGACGGCAGGATCGTCGCTCATGACCGCGGCGCCTTGTTATAGGTCACGGCCGGGACGGAGAGCTTGCCGAGGCGCTTGCGCGCTGCCTCGATGCCGTCGTCCAGGATGACGCGCGCCATGCGCTCCAGCATGGTCGCCGGGCTGACGCCGGCCTCCTCCGCGAGCTTGCGGATCATCTGCGAGCGGCGATCGGAGATGTAGCAGCCGAACCGGCGCAGGCCGGGCCGCGCGAGCGGGATGCTGAATCGCTCCGCGATCTGGCACACGCGCTGGTGGCTGATCCCGAGTTCGCGCGCGACCTCGCGGCTGGCAAGCCCCTCCGCCGTCAAGCGCGCGATGTCCCGCGCGCGGCGCTGGGCGCCGATGTGCTTTCGTGGCTCGCTCATGCCGCCATCCCCCGTCGTTGTTCTTTGTCCAAAGCCCGCATCAGGCCGATGCCCGCGATGGCCGCCTTCTTCGCGAGGTACGGCTCCTTGCCCTTTGCGATCAGGGCGTCGCCGTCGGCCTTCATGATCGCGAGCATCTCGGCCGCGGCGGCCAAGAGCGCGCCCTTCTGCATCTGGTCGGGGTCAACCGCCTGGCCGCGCCCGCGCGCTATCTCCTCGCGCCTCAGGACGGTGCGCGATTCCTGCTCGACCGCGGCGATCGCCAGCAAGAACAGGTCGCCGCCGGTTTCGGGGATCTGGATCATGCGCGCCTCCGCTTCCGGGCCTGGCGCGCGGCCTCGTGCTCGTCGGCGACCTTCGCGCGGAGCATCGGCGTGATGTAGGTGGCGGCGTTGCGCCCGACCTGCATGGCAGCATGGTAGAACACGCCGGCGGCGTCAGCCTCGTCGAGCGTCTTCGGCTCCCAGCCCAGAGCCTCGGCCATCAGCTTCGCGAAGTGCTTGGGGTCTTCCGGGCGCCCTTGACCCAGGAACGAGACGCGCGCGCTCTGGATGTTGGTCTTGCGGTGCTGGATGCCCTTCATCCCTGCGACGAACTCGACAACCGCCGTCATCTTGGCGAGCACGATCGTGGTGTGGGCATCGGTCAGGACGCGGTCGATCGGCGCCTCGTAGAAGATCCAGTCGGGCCGATTCACCTTCGTGAACTCGATCAGCCACGTCCCAAGCTTCATCATGGCCGCGATGTCGTCCATCTCCTTGCCGACGATCGACAGGAAGCGCGGCGTCTCACCGGCGCGGCCGTGCGCCACGCCCGTGCACGACTTGCTGATGTCCAGCGCGAGGATCAGCGGCGCGGTCATGCCGGCTCCTGCACACGCGACGAGTTCAGCATCGCCTTGAAGACGCTGATGTCCGTCTCACGCTGCTGCAACGGTCTGAAATCGCAGGCGTGATACCAAGGCTCCTGCGGAGGCGCGTCGCTCCATTCACAGATCGGATTGATGATCTCGACCAGGCGAATGCCTTGCGTACCGTCCTTGCGGACCCTGATTTCTCGGATCGTGTAGACAGACCCCTTGGCCGGGGCCGCAACGCCCCACTGCTGCCGCCACACGCGCCAGAACGCCCGCTGGTGGAGCGGCAATGCCGCCTCGCTCCCGCCGACGCAAACCACCGGCTGACCAACATAGAAAGCCATCACTGAGCCTCCCTCAGCCGCGCGTTGAACTTGTCGAGGAACAGGTCGATCCCGTGCTCGGCGAGCCGGTTGCGCTCAAAGCCCAGCGCGGTCTTCGCGACGTCAGCGTTCGGCCAGCCCGACTTCTTGGCGATCACGTCCAAGCCGAACAGATGCCCGCCCTTCATCAGGTCGAGCGCGCGGGCCAGGTTGGCGCCGCCGACCTCGTAGGCGCCGGCCGCCGTCTGGATGCGCTTGGCCTTGATGTCGACCGCCAGTAGGTCGCCGGGCTCGATCGGGATGGAACCGGTTGGCTTGGGCCGCACGGTGATGGGCTTGCCCTCCAACGGCCCGGCGAGGGGGCGCGTTGAAGCCGCTGGAGGGCTGGCCGGGACGACGCTGGGGGGCGGATCGTCCGACCTCTGAATTGGGGTTGCGGCCTCCTTGGCCGCGATGCGCGTCTGGTCGCCGGCGATGACGCGCGGCTCCAGGTTCGCGCGGGCATCGGTCAGGATGTTAACGACCGTCGTGCGCGAGATGCCGATCTGCCGCGCGATGTCCAGCTTGGACAGGTCGGAGTCGCGCCAAAGGTCGAGAACGCGGTCACGGCCGACAAATGCTCCCGGCTGCGGCTTTGGCGACGCGTCTGCCGCCGGCGGGGATTCGACGCTAGACACGCCCTCCCCGCCGGACGGCATGGCGAATGAGGCATCATGCGCGGCCACGATGACATCGTCGCTCCCCTCCGCGCTTGCTGATGCCCCTTCTTCCGGACTCACACCGGCCGCCGCTTCGTTCTGCGCTGCGGTTGGAAAGTGGGGGGCGACGATC
>JAIYAJ010000061.1 GCA_027489105.1 Zymomonas sp.
CGACCCCAAGGGCCGCTCGGGCCAGCCCGTGCCGGTGGTGCTGATCACCTACGCCACGACCGAAGGCGCGATCCGCGACGCGGTTGAGAAGATCATGGCGGACGGCCACATTGCGGAGCCGCCGCAGGTGATCAGGATTGAGAGGGATTGAGGGGGGCAGGTCACCCTTAGGCTCGACCCAAGGGTACTGTAACCGCTGTATTGGGCAGCGGGAGGCACTCAGGCCAATCGCGAAGTGCGTTCAAGGGCGATGCCATTATTACGCATCTGATAACGCACCACGTCGATGTCGACACCGAGGTTGCTTGCAAGCTCTTCGGCGAAAGAATTTGTCGCGCGCTGGCTGTGCCGTTCACGGCGAATATAGGCAATTGGCGCTGCCATTTCCGCTGCAAACGCCCGGCTTTGTTGCTGATCGCGAGTTATAGCATGCGTGATTAGGCGAATGTCGGTGGCCCCGGTCGATGTCCAAGCTGCATAAGTCGCTCGCAATGCTGTAAAGCGGCGCTGCGCCAAACACTTTTGTGCGAGGGCCACCCGCGCGTGGGAATCCTTTCGTACCACGGCTCCAGTAATGGCGAGCTGCGGATCGTCCCCTTTATGCATTTGGCGTTGTGCTGTCTCGTTCGCACCCATTTCAAGTGACAGCCCCAAGCGTCCCAACAATGTGTCGCTAGCTGTTGGGTCGTCATCGCTTATGCCAAAGGCAGCCCTTATCCGCTTCGCACCTTGGATACCTACACGCCACCCTTCAGCGATAAAATCATCGGGCGGTTTCTGAGCAGATGATAGTACTGACAGGTCTATGACTGCGGCATTTCGCGTCATTGCAAGCGCTTGGCGCGCCGTTTCCAAAACTGTTTTAAACGTTTCGGGCGTAGCTGCTCTACAGATGTCGAGCATGGCGCGCTCGCCAATCTCACCTGCTGCTTGCAGCATAAGATCCTCGATCTCGCCATTTTCGTCGTATGGCGAAAGACCGAGTGTACCCATTAGCCTGCAGAACGGTTCTTCATCTGCTGCGGTACCGATGATTTGCTCAAACACTTCATGAAGGCGTGTCGATCGGACATTCTGCTGGTCTAGCCGGCGAACAGTATTGCTTAGGAAGCACTTTAGGCTCGCCTCAACCTCATTGCGCGGTAGCGTGGCTGTCGCCCCGTGAAGGAATCGAACGCCAGCATGTTGTGGCCTTCGTTTCGTTGCTTGGAGCATAACCTGTTCGCCAACGGGAACGAACGTCACGCGTGGAAGAATGAAGCCTTGACCTGCAGCTGAGATGTCGTGGCGCAGGCGCCAGCCTTGGTCCTCACCGGGTTCGTCATCCTCGCGCTTGCGCGGCTCGTGAAGCATCGCCCACCAGTGCTCGGCAAGCCATTCCGCAAACGGATAAACAGGAAGCGCTAGATAATCGCCGCCCGCTTCCGTCAACCCCTCGAATGCCGTTACATTCGTGCTGTTGATTAAAATCTTGAGCTTCGCCATCGTGGCGTCAAGCGCCGAGCTGCCGGTAGCAGCCAGCCACGGCGTCTCAATGGACAGGTCATTCGCCATTCAGGTGTCTCCGGCCAACTGCCGCAGGCGTTCGGGAACTTCATAATCCTCGACGGGATACCCGTGGTAAACGCCGCCAGAATTGTTTTCTGTGCGAGCTTCATACCAGCAGTCATGCTCCAGATACCAGACATGACGTGGGAAGCCTTCGTTGGTGCGTGCCTGACTGATTGCTCGTGCGCGTAGCGCTTGACGTAAGGCGTTCAGAGCTTCTCGCTTCGTCCACTCGCGTGGGCAATGAGAGGCAGGCCTCGTTCGCTTGCGCGGAGGTGGGCCACTTGCGCCGCAACGGTGATACTCGCTGAATGAGTGACTGACACGCTCGATAATGTCATCCAACTCCGTTCCAATAGGGGACACGTCGAGTGCCTTGAGCTTAAAAGGTTTCAGCTTGCGCGGTTTCTTCATCGATCAGTTGTTTTCAAACGTACGAAGCATTCTACGAGCATTCCAATACACGGTACGTTTTTGAAACAAAACTGGTTAGGTCGTTAACGGGCGGCTGGCGGCAAAATTTGCCACGTTGTGTAAGCCTCGCGTCGCAAAATCGGAATCACGTTGACAGTGCACGAAACTAGGTCGCTCGCTTTTCGCACCAAGCTAGATACCCGTAAGGGGCGACATCGTCTTTGCCCAATGTGGTTCTATCATTTTGAGCGCTCTCTAACGTAATTGCCACAATTGCTCGACTTATTAGTTGATGATATCGAATGACCATTAATGATATCAGATGTCACCGGGAAGGCTCCCATGCCCGCCGTCACCATCCGCAATCTCTCCGAGGAAGCCCATCGCGCGCTGAAGCTGCGGGCGAGCCGGCATAACCGCAGCACCGAGGCCGAGATCAGGGCCATTCTGGAGGAGGCGGCGCGGCCGCCGGAGCGGTTGAAGCTTGGCTCCGCGCTGGCCGAGCGCAGCCGCGCTGCCGGGCTGAGCAATGCCGATGTCGAAGCGCTGGATGCGGGCAGGGAGCGCGGGTCCGCCGAGCCCATGCGTTTTTGATGATTCTGCTGGACACCAACGTCGTCTCCGAGGCGATGAAACCGGAGCCGAACGCTGCGGTGCGGATCTGGCTCGATGCGCAGGCCGCTGACACGCTGTATCTTTCGAGCGTCACCATCGCCGACATGCTGTCCGGCATCGGCGCGCTGCCCGCCGGCGGCCGCAAGGACAGGTTGGCGAGCGCGCTCGGCGGCGTGATGGAGCTGTTCGAAGGCCGCATCCTGCCGTTCGATCTCGCGGCGGCGCGGCGCTATGCCGATTTGGCTGTGGCAGCGCGCAACGCGGGCAGGGGCTTGCCGATGCCCGATGGGTATATCGCGGCCATTGCCGCAGCGCAGGGCTTCGCCGTTGCTTCGCGCGACAGCACCGCTTTCGAGGCCGCGGGAGTGTCCGTCATCAATCCTTGGGGATGCTGACCGAACTGCTTGGCGTTTCAGGGCGTTTGCTCGTCAAAGGATCGACGCGCCACTGCCCCCCGGCGTCCTCCTCCGCTATGCCCGTAGGCCAAATCCACACGCCCATGATGCGAGGAACGCCCCCATGACTGACCTAACGATCCAATCCGGCCAGGTGATCGAGCGCGTGCTCTCCATGGAGCTGGTGCGCGTCACCGAGCGGGCGGCGGTGGCGTCCGCCATGCTGCGCGGGCGCGGCAACGAGAAGGCGGCGGATCAGGCGGCTGTGGATGCGATGCGGCGCGAGCTGAACAAGCTGCCCATCGACGGCGAGATCGTCATCG
>JAIYAJ010000563.1 GCA_027489105.1 Zymomonas sp.
CCCTTGTTGCCGTTGACGGTGTCGTTGCCTTCGTTGCCACGGATGATGTCGTTGTCGGCACCACCGAAGATGCGATCCGAGCCCGCACCGCCATTGAGCGAGTCCGCACCGGCATTGCCCTGGATGTAATCCGAGCCGTTGCCGCCGCTGATCGTGTCATTACCATCGGCACCACCAGCCGCGCTCTGGCCGTACAGGCGATCGTTGCTGCTGCCGCCAACGATCGAGTCGGCGCCAGCGCCGCCTTCGATGATCGTGGCGCCCGACACGTTAGCCGTGCCGGCAACGTCATTGCCGTCGCCGAGCGAGATGTTGAGCAGGCCATCGGTGCCGATGGTCGAGGTGACGGTATCGTCACCGGCGCCACCGGTGATCGTGACGGCCGCATCGCCCTGCAGGTTGATGGTGTCGTTGCCAGCGCCGCCCGTCACCACGACCGAATCGTCATCGGTGGTCGTGGCGCCCAGCGTGATGACGTCCACACCCGCGCCGCCATCGACCGAGCCGCCGCCAATCAGCGTGATGGTGTCGTTGCCGTCGCCGCCCAGAATCGTCGAGTCGCCCGTGCCCGTCGAAACGATCGTGTCGTTTCCGGCGAAGCCGTAAAGGAACGACCCATCGTTGCTGGTGTTAACGGAAAGCGAGTCCTCGCTGTTGCTGCCAATTTCAAGCGTTGCACCGCTGCCGGCAATGAACGAGCTAACGAACTGGATGTTCGCAGCGACGAGCGGCGCGCCCGGGAAGGAGAGCGACTTTCCACCGGCGGTCAGCGTGGTGATGTTAAACCCGTTTGCGCTGTTTGAAACAACCACGTCAGCCGGTGTGATCGTGCTGGTCGAGAAAGTAATCGTGTCACCAGCCGCCAAGGCGGCAGCCTGGCCCGCCGTCATCTCTTCAAAATTGTAAGTAGCCATTAGAACCTCCAGTTGAACCTTACCCGGGCAAGCAGCGCGCAACCTCCCGTATTCACGAGCGGGAGGCGCCCCTTGCCGCCCGCGAACCGATCCCCCACGGCATGGTTCGACGAGCAAGCCCAGCACGTTGCTTAGCCAAGCTTTCTCAACCGCGCAACAGACAAAAGCGCAGCGCAGCATGGCTTTCTTCATGCGACGAGCCGCTATTTTCTATGCGGTCTGCAATGCTTGCGGTCGGGAAAGGCGCCGATTTTCGTAGAAAGGCGATCACAGCGACGAAACGAGCGCCTGTCGGGAAGCAGCAGGCGCGGTTTTCCGCGATTATTTCTGAACCAGGGCAGGTCCTGCGCGGCCTGACCTATGTCCTCAGCGATGCCAGGCGCTTGTGCCGAGCCCGGTAAGCCGTTCGAATCGCCGGAGGTCTGTGCGGTAGAGTTCGGCCAGCAGGGCCCGGTCGTCCGCCGTCAGCCGCGACGGATAATCGACATCGTCGCGCGCCTCGTGCACGCTGCGGGGCAGCACGCACGCCGGTGCATCGACCCCGAGGAAGCTGCAGACCGACGCGATCGTGGCGGCAGGATCGCTGCGGAGATCCTCGGATCGCAGGAACAGGCATTGCGCGCGGGGAAAGCTCCGCAGCAGCCGTTCGACCTGCGCGCCGTAAAGGCCTCGCTCGACATAGCTGAACACGCGGTGATGGCCGGGCGCCTGCGGATCCCCGGGCGTCAGGCGCGCGCGGCCTTCGCGGATGCACCATGCGAAGGGCTTGCGCTCCTTGCGCTTGGCATATTCCATCCTCCAGTGCGACCAGGCGCGTTCGACGGGATCGCGGAAGATCAGGATCATCCGCATCGCCGGATTATAGCGGGCGATCCGCTCGATCGCGTTCGGCCAATAGAGATAGATCGGCGTCGCCTCGCCCCACAGGCCGGGCCGGTCGGGAAAGAGAGCATGGTAGGAATCGGTGTCGGGCCGGCACCAGTCCTGCTCTTCGTCGTCGAAGAAATGCGCTTCCTTGACGTCGGGCAGATGCAGGCCCGGCACCTCGCGCAGATATTCGAACAGCGCGCTGGTGCCGCCCTTCTGGACCCCCGCGACGAGGAAATCGACCTTGCGGGTCATCTCAGCGTTCGCGGAGGGCCGTGCGCATGGAGTCGGTGAAGGGTTCGAGCAGATAGTCGATGATCGTCCGCTCACCCGTCACGATCGCGACGCTCGCCTGCATGCCGGGGACGAGGCGGACATTCGGTCCGGCCTTCGCGATCTGCTCGGCGGGCACGGTGATCTCGACCAGGAAGTGGCTCTGTCCGGTCTTTTCGTTGACGCGGGCGTCGGCCGATACCAACGTCACCTTGCCGTCGACCGGCGAGACGAGGCGCGGATTGAAGCCGACCAGCGTCACGCGCGCGGGCATGTCGCGACGTACGTCGGACACGTCGCGCGGCGAGACCTCGGCGGCGACCACCAGCTTGGTGTTGGACGGCACGATCTGCAGCAGCACCTGTCCCGCACCCGCAATGCCGCCCTTGGTGAACTGGGTCAGGTTGAAGACATAGCCGGCGACCGGCGCGCGAATCTCCGTCTGCTGCAGCATCATCTTCGCCGAGCGCAGCTTCGGGTCGGCCTCCGCCAGCTTCTCCTGCGCGGCGCGGATGCCATCGGCGACCTCGGTCTGGTGTTTGTCCTCGAGCTGGGCGATCTGCAGGCGGACCTGGCCGATCGACTGGCGCGCGCGGGAGATGTCGGACATCGCCGATCCCTTCTGCCCGCGCACCTGCACGGTGCTGCGTTCGAGCGCGAGAAGGCGGCTGTTGGGGGCATAGCCCTGCCGCGCCAGTTCGCGCACGCCCTGCAATTCCTCGCGGATCAGCTTGCCCTGATCTTCGATCGCGTCGGCCTGGATCTGCAGTCCGGTGACCTGGGTCTCCAATTGCTGCGCCTGCGAATTCAAGACCATCGCCTGGCTGCGGTAGAGGGTCATCCGGGTGTCGAACAACGCCCGCTGCCCGTCGAGCAGGGCGGCGACATTCGGATCGGTCGCGGCGCGCGCGACCAGGTCCTGAGGGAAGGTGACCGAGGACGCGTTGGCCGCCTCGGCCTGGAAGCGGGCGATTTGCGCACGGGCGCTGTCGACCGCGCTTTGGAAGATGTCGACGGCGGCTTCGGACTGGGTGTCGTCGAAGCGGATCAGAAGCTGGCCCTGCGCGACCTTCTCTCCTTCGCGAACGAGAATGTCGCGGACGACGCCGGCCTCGAGCCGGCTCAGCGTCTTGCTGTTGTCCTCGACCTTGATCACGCCCTGGGCGAGCACCGCGCCCGAGACGCGGAACAGCGATGCCCAGATCAGAAGGACGATGATGAGGAGCAGAAGCGCGATGCCGCCCTTCGCCATCGGGTGGCGCAGCCGGCGTTCGATCTCCTCGTCGCGGGCGGCGAAGGCGGCAGCCGGATCGACCGGCTCGCCCTCAACCGTCTCGCTGGAATCGGGGCGCGCGATGGCGCGGCGCAGGTCGGCGAGCAGCTTCATGGCTTGACCTCCGCCAGAGCGGGGCTCGGCGGCTTGCCCTGTGGCGCCTGCGGCGGGTTTAGCGCGCGCAGCACATCCTCGCGCGGGCCGTATTTCTCGATCCGGCCGGCGCGGATCATCATCAGCTTGTCGGCCTGCGACAGGACGCTCGGCTTGTGCGACACCATGACGATGGTCGTGCCCTTTGCCCTGAGTTTGTGAAGCGCCTCGGCCAGCGCCGTCTCGCCGTCGGCGTCGAGATTGGCGTTCGGCTCGTCGAGCACGACCACCTTGGGATCGCCGTAGAGGGTGCGGGCAAGGCCGACGCGCTGGCGCTGACCGGCCGACAGTACCGATCCTGCCTCGCCCAGTTCGGTGTCATAGCCCTTGGGCAGGCGCAGGATGAGGTCATGTGCGCCGGCCAGTTGCGCGGCGGCGACGATGTCGGCGTCCTGTGCGTTCGGCAGGAAGCGGCAGATATTGTTGCGCACGGTTCCGGCGAACAATTCGGTGTCCTGCGGCTGATAGGCGACATGGCGACCGAAATCGCTGCGTTCCCAGCTATAGACGTCGGCCCCGTCGAGCCGGACGGTGCCGGTGCCGGGTTTCCAGATGCCGACCATCAGCCGCAGCAGGGTCGATTTGCCCGCGCCCGACGGACCGATCACGCCGACCATCTCGCCCGGGACGATGATGAAGCTGGCGCCCATCAGGATCGGTGCGGGCGACGCCTTGGTGGTGAAGCTGACCCCTTCGAAGGCGATGCGTCCGGTGGGGGTCGGCAGCTGGGTCGACTGGACGGGCGGCTCGAACTCGGCGAGGACCTTGTCGAGGCGGGCGTAGGATTGCGATGCCTCGAACAGCATCTTCCAGGAGGCGACGAGGCGTTCGATCGGCGCCAGCGCGCGCGAGGCGAGCAGCATGTTGGCGAACAGCAGGCCGGAGGCGATGTTGCCGATGATGACCAGATAGGCGCCGACCGCGATCGTCGCGACCTGGATGCCCATGCGGACGAAGCGGATCGCGGCCTGATAGAAGCTGCCCTGATCGCTGGCGACGATGTTCATCCGCTGCGAAATCTGGCGATAGGTGAACCAGGCGCTGCCGAGCATCGGCAGCATGCCGAGCGCGCGGACGATTTCGGAGTTGCGCAGAGCGGCGTCGGTGAAGGAATAGCTCTTGATCGCAGCGCTGCTCGCTTCCTTGAGCGCGGCGTGGGTCGCCCGATCCTGCAGGATGGCGAGCAGCAGCAGGAGGAGCCCGCCGATCGTCGTAACGGCACCGATCCAGGGATCGATCACGAACAGGACACCGAGAAAGATCGGCATCCAGGGCAGATCGAACAGCACGCTGACGGCAGCCCCGCTGATCGCAGCACGCAGCGTGTCGAGGTCGCGCAGCGCCTGCGCATGCGATCCGCCGACGCGGCGGACAACCAGATCGAACAGCGCGGCGAAGGTCGGGCTCGCCAGTTCGCGGTCGAAGGCGATGCCGAAATTGGACAGGGTCTGCGTGCGATAATGGTCGAGGATGCTCGAAACCAGGAACACGACCAGCGCGCCGAAGGTCAGGACGAGCAGGGTCGATCCGCTATGGCTGGCAAGCACCCGCGAATAGATCTGGTTGGTGTAGATCGGCAGCGCGAGGAACAGCAGATTGCTGAACAGGCTGAACACAGCGGCCGCCGCAAAGGCCTTCTTGCCCTTGGCCAGCGCGTCGTTGATCATGTTCTTCTGAAACAGGGCGGAAATCATCGCGCAGTCATTCCCGTTTGCGGCGTCCGCCGATCATCGCTTGCTGGGCGGCCTGATATCATCGCGGCCGCCGGACGGCTAAATCTTTTCATTGGGGCTCCGCGGGGCGGGGCGGCGGATTGCCATAGTCGCCGAGCAGCGCCGGAATCTCCTCGGCGGCGATAACGCGGCTCTTGCTGATCGGGGTCAGCGGTTCGTTGACGACGCTCTGCGGCGGCGTTGCGGGCAGATCGAACTGACCGGTCGGCTTCGGCTGCCCGGCGCCGCGGAGATCGGGCTTGGGCTTCGCATTGGGGCTGGCCGATCCCAGCCGGTCGAGCAGCATCACGAAGGGTTCGGTCGGCGAAACGCCACGCCAGCGCACCTTGTTGAATTCGGCGTCGGGGTCCCTGGCGGGAATGGCCGAGTTGACCGTGCGCGCATCGAGCCGGCCCATCGCGAGCAGCAGCGAGGCGCGTGCGACATATTCATTATAGCGGTTGGACAGGAGCCCCAACTGCGCCGAGGCGAGCTCCTGTTCGGCGTTGAGCACGTCGGTGGTGGTGCGCAGCCCGTTCTGTTCCTCGAGCCGCATGCCGGCGAAGGTCACCTGTGCGGCCTCGACCTGGCGGCGCCCGGCGGTAACGGCGATGCGGGCCGAACGCAGCTGGTTCCACGCGATCACGACGTCCTGCAGCGCCTGGCGCCGTTCGCCGTCGAGCGCGGCCTGTGCGGCACCATTCTGGTCCTGCGCCTGGCGGATGCGCGACTGGATCGCACCCGCCTGGAAGATCGGCTGGGTGATCGTGATCTGCGCCTGCACGTCGGTGCGCAGCTGTCGGCTGTCATAGGGCGAGAGCGGGC
>JAIYAJ010000534.1 GCA_027489105.1 Zymomonas sp.
GATGGCGGGGCCGAGTGATTGCGTCGGGTCGCTCATTCAGCTCCGGCGGTTCCAGATCAGAACGAACTCGTCCTCCTTGCCGCCCGGCGCTGCCGCGAGGTTGCCGTACATCACCCCGTTGAGTTCGGGAGCCGAGAGGCTGACGGAGATGTATTCCTCGCCGGTGTTCCTGGCCTGCTTGATCCAGGCGGCGCCGAGCTCGAAGCCGTTGTTGCTGGCGACGACCCGGAAGTCGGGGGCCTTGTCGCTGGCCTTGCGGGCATTGGCCTGGAACTCGATCGGGGCCTTGAGCATCAGCGTGGTCAGGACGCCCTTGTAGCCGGTGGCGGTCTTGGTGAGGGTTGCGATGGTGGAAGCCATGGAAGTCTCTCCTTGTTTGCTGCTCCCGGAACCAGCTCCGGGACGCCGCTGACGAAGCGACGGCGCGGCAGGGTGGTCAGCCGTCTTCAGGCCAGCGCCAGCTGACCCCGGACGGAGCGGCCAAGGGGGAGGGGGATCACCCACCCGAAGGGCGGCTGAGCGCGGCGAAGCCGTCATCGCGGCACGTGATGATGGGGATACCCCCTTGGCCGCTCCGGAAGCGGGTTGACCCGCCCTGCCCGCACGGCGCTCGATCACAGGCGAACCCGGGCATGGCTCCGGAGACGGCCACAGGAGAACAGTGCTGAGGTTGCCATCGCGATATGGCGGGACTGCTCCGGTGCAGGGTCGCCCTGGCCGATGATCTCACTGCCCCTATCGCTTCCCTGGACAAATCCTGTCAGGCCGCGATGCCCCGGATACGGCTGATTGTCGCCTCACCGTAGGTTGGGCTTGCTGCAGATGATCAACGGGCGTGACAACGCGGGGAATGGCTGCAGACAGCTGCCGCGCCACCATCATGGGGTGATGACGCGGTAGCCCCGCGCCTGCTTGGCACGCAAGAGAGCGATGAGTTCCGCCTCTGCCGACGCACGGTCTTCGAACAAACCGAGCATGATCCGCCCGCCCCGCGTCCCGATGCGGCCGAAGCTCCGGGTGCAGGACCAGTCATCGAACAGCGTCAACTCTACGGCCAGCGTGTAGTACCACGCCATGTTGCGCTCCGGCGCGATCCGTTCGAGCCGGAGGCCTTGGGAGAGTTCATTGGCGATGGGCTCGTGCCGGCGAGAGCGGTCAACGCTGGCGCTAGCGAGATTGAGATCATGCATGCGAAACCATTCGACGTGCGAGGATGACGTTCGCTGATTGTTCCTGACAGACGCTGCAGCGTCCAACGACAATCGTGAATCGGTTGCGCCGATATGATTCACATCGGTGATGGACAACCTGGGCAGCACCGCCGAAACGCAGCGCGTGGAGGCATCACCTGTTTTGCGCTGACAGCATGACAGGCGCGGTCTCGCGACCGCGCCTGTCATGGGCTCATTCCTTGGGCACATTCGTGTTGATCGGCGTTCGATTCACGCCGAGGTCAATGTCGGTCGAACCTTGTCGATCCGTGGTCTTGTCCCCTTGAGTCGCTGCTGGATGACGAAGCCGTGAGGCGTCTCACCCGACAGCGTCACGAACTCCGGTTCGAAGATGCAGCGGTGGCAGACGAACCTTGCGAGGATCGGCGCAAGGTCGCTCGATACACCACAAGGCTCGTCGTCCGGCGTCGCTCCGATCACAAGGAAGCGCCCGGCGATGACTTTGGCACCGTCATCGATAACGGTGAAGCCGGTGGCACAGTCCCAGCCCTCTTCGTCCGTCCAGATCAGATGCTGGTCATCGAGGGGCGCTCGCTCGACGAGATCGCAGCCGATGTGACGGTAGAGCTCTGCGAGGACGAGTTCTCCGTCTTGCAGCGTGAGATGGACGATCCGCGCTTCTGCCGCAACCGGATCGACCAGCAAGGCGGTGATGGTGGCAGTGGTGTTGGAGGGTGATGCAAGTGTCATGGTGCGCCCTCCCCTTAAGCCGCTGCCGAGACGGCAAGATCGGTTTGGGCATCGTCCGATGCGCTGTCGTCGATTTGGGCAGGAACAGCCTCGGCGCCCGGTTGCTGCGCATGCATCCAATCGGCTGCGGCCTGGGCTTTTGAAGCCGCCGTGAAGATGGCCCGCGTGTCGTTCTTCAGGACCTTCAACCACGAGGCGAGATACGCCGTGCTTTCCGGTCTTGCGCCATAAGCGATACCCAGATCCGCCATCACGAAACTCGCTGTCAGCTCTGCGATCTGTTCATCGACGGCATAGCACTCGGAGCCGAAGCGCCCGCCAAGATCGCGGTCGAGACGATGCTTGGCGCCTGTGGCATGGGCACATTCGTGCCCGAGCGTGGCGTAGAAATGCCCGGCGCTGCGGAAGCGCGCGAAGGGCGGCATGCGCACCACATCAAGGCTCGGCACATAACAAGCCTGATCGCCCTCGGTCCTGATCGCGATGCCGAGGTTTACGAAGAAACGCTCGGCGGCTTCGATCCGCTCGCTCTCGGGCAGGACTGGCTGCGCCGGCAGATCGAGGCCGTCGACCTGGGCTGCGTTGAAGACCGCATAGCCCTTGGCCATAAAACGCGGGCGGCCATGGCTGTCATCGCCATCATCGCCGCCATGACCACCTGAGCGCCCGCCGTCGCTCGCGTCGTCAGCGTCGCCGCACTTGAACTGCTTCCAGAACACCACGGTGGTCGAGCGCTCGCCCTTGCGGACCTGCGCGCCCGCAGCGGCGAACTGCCGGTACGTGC
>JAIYAJ010000300.1 GCA_027489105.1 Zymomonas sp.
CCGCGGCCTGCCCGGCACTCGCCAGCGTTACGACAGCACCGGCGAAAAGACCTTTGATCAGACTTATCTGTCGCATTCTCGCTCTCCTCGTCTTTCAAGCCCGCCCCAGAACGGCAATCAGAAACCCAATATCAGAGCGATGGCGAGCAGCAGCCCCAGCCCCTCGCCTATCGCCGCGAGCGCCGTGAGGCAGCCCCGGAAAAGCCGGTGTCGAACTGTATCGCGAACCAACGCGCCTCGACTATGAGGTACAGGATCAGCGCACAGCCCATGACCCCCGCGCCAGACAGCATGGCGGGCGTACCGCCCATCCCGGCCAGGATCGATCCACTGCCGAGGAGCAGGGCGAAAACTGCCGCCGGATAGCATCGAGCGTAGAAGGGCAGCCGCAGCGTGGCGCGATCGACCGGCAAACCACGCCGCCAGACGAAGTGCAGCGACATCAAAAGGGGAAAGATCGAGAAGACCAACAGGCGGAAGATCAGCGCGCTGCTATCGTCGTTGATCATCCCGGCCAGCCCGCGCCTGGTCGCCACCAGCCGGTCGCTCTCACCGAGCGCCGTAGCCCACAGATGCGCGAGGAGCAGGGTGAGCGTCAGAAACAGGGGCGGGCCGAGCGCCGCCGCATATTGTTCCTCGGATGGCAGCTCGAGCTGGCGATCGGCATAGCCCATCATCGATAGCGGCCGCAGCAGCGCGCGCCCTGCATGGCTCGCTCCGGGAAGCCTATCATGGCTGCCATCGCCATACGCCCAGGAACTTCCCGAACAGGCAGCTTCTGGGATCTGCCGGAGGGGCAAGCGCATCCGGCAAGGGCTGGTTGAACCGATCGACGCGATCCGAAAAAGGTCCGGTGCGGCGAGCGCTTCATCAGTTGTTAAACATTATAGCCAAGGATTTGTCCGGATAGCGCAGCGAGCGAAGCTGGAGCAGAACGCCCCGACACTCAGAGATTGGTTCCAGCCTCGCTCCCGTGGACAGAATCAGGCGGCTGGGGTCCGGCTTCGTAACATGGGTCGGCCGAAATCAGGAAGCGGCCGCCGGGCCCCGGCCCTTCCGGAGGAGGGGCGATGGCGAGAGCATGGAGCGAGTCCGGCCAGAGCTTCAAAACCGGAAACCCCGGCCGACCAGCCCGCATGTCCAGGGCACAGAGGCCGTCCGCCATCCAGCTGAAGCCGCGTTGCACGAGTGCCATCGCCAGGCTCGTCTTGCCTGTTCCGGGCGGCGACCAGAGCAGGAAAGATCGCCCGTGATAGGCCAGGCAAATGGCCGATAACGGCGTGAAACCCTGCTGCAGACAAATACGCGCGGCCGGGGTGCCGCGCAGAAAATCGAGAGCCCGCGGCAAAAAGGTGTCGTCCTTTGTCGAGATGGTGATGCTGTTCCGGTCGGTCAGCAGATAGCTTGCGACGCCCGGCACGCGAAATAGGATTGAACCCAGCCCATCGATCCGCAGCAACGGCCGCGACAGGACAGGGTTTTCGAGAACGTCGGGCACATTACCGGTATCGAGAAAAATCGAATGGCCGGAAGCATGCGGTCGCGAAATTCCGAAAAACGGACATTCGAACGGGGAATGGAAGCTCTGTCCTAGAGCGGAATAGATATAGCCCAAGCGCACCCGCTCTCATCGTCCCTCGAGAAGGTTGCAATGCATCCAAGCACACGCTGCATCAAGCCTCCCCCCTTTCTCAACGGTGCCATCAGGAATGACGCCGCCGTCCCTGTTCGCTCTCCTGCCTGTATTTCGCTGCCCCTGCCTATCTGCCCAGTTCACCATCCGCAATTCTTGGATGTCGATGAATATCGCGCAAGTTGAATCTTCCCAGATCTCGATAGAGGATCCGAATTCGAGCCCAGCCGAAAGATCGAAAATTTTTAGAATTATCGTCATAAAAGTGTAACAATAAAAATCTTTCCGATTCGCGGTTTTGTGTCATCATGGTGCAACAAACAGCGTTTTCGAATCGGAGGGTTTGCCAGATGTTCAAGGTTGTTCTTGCCGGTGCCGCGCTTGCTCTTGCGGTTCCTGCCCTTGCACAGCCGACCGAGGTCGCCGATCCTTATGGTGCCGGGTCGATCTCCAAGGGCCGCTACACGGCGGTCGAGCGCAAGCTGCAGGCTGCCTATGAGAAGGGCGATCGCTCGCCCGAGGTGCTGCTCAATCTCGCCGCGATCCGGCTTCAGGAGAAGCGGGCGACGGAAGCCCGCGATCTTTACAAGGCCGTGCTGAGCCAGCCCAATGCCGACATGGCGACGCTCAATGGCGCCGCCGGTTCGCATGATGTCGCGCAACGTGGCCTTGCCGGTGCGCTGGCGATGCTCGACTGAGGCGGCGAAAGTCGAACGAACATCAGGGCCTGCCGGGCAATCGGCGGGCCCTTTTCTTGTGCACTGTCGCATCGACAGCGGAACCGTCATGCGCATCGGCAATTGTCCCGATATGCGTGCATGGCTCATCAGCAATCTCGCCTCGGGATCGACCGACGCAGCGACGCTCGACCAGTTGCCCGCGCTCTTTCCGACCTTGGACTTCGTCGGTCACAGCTGTTTTCCCGACGCCCCCCTCACCCTGTGCCATGGCCGGTCTCGACTCGCCTTCCTCGCAACGCGAGCAAAGGCGGACAGCCGTGCAGAGGGAGAGTGGGCGGCATGATCCGGCTGTTCCATGTCAGCGATCTCCACTTCGGCTGTGAGGACCGCGAAGCCCTCGCCTGGTTTGCCGACTGCGTGCGGCGCGAACGCCCCGATGCGGTGGCGGTGACCGGCGACCTGACGATGCGCGCGCGCCGGTCGGAATTCGCCGCCGCTGCCGAATGGCTCGAAGACCTGGCCGTGCCGCTGACGATCGAACCGGGCAATCATGACCTGCCCTGGAACCCGCTGACCAGGCTGCTGCAGCCCTATCGGCGCTTCCGCAAGCTCGAACGCGCACTCGAACGGCCGATCGACCTCGGCCATGTGCGGATCGTGCCGCTCAAGTCCACCGCGCGGATGCAGGCGCGGCTCAATTGGTCATGGGGCTTCGTGGGACGGTCGTCGCTGGAAGCAGCATTGAGGGAACTCGGCGCGCTCGCAGAGCATGAAATCGGCATCGTCGCGACGCATCACCCCCTGATCGATCAGGGCCACCTCCCCTCTCAGGGACGCACACTGCGCGGACCGAAAGCCGCCGCCCGTCTGGCCGAAGCGGGTGCGCGGCTCATCCTGAGCGGGCATGTCCACGTCCCCTTCGACGCGATCGCAGAGAGCGAAGCCGGGCCGATCCGCATGGTCGGCGCGGGCACTCTGTCGCAGCGCACGCGTGACACCCCGCCCTCCTTCAACCGGATCACCATTGCTGGGGACTGCATCGAGGTCGAGTTGCACCGAATGGGCGCCTGAACCGGTCCCACGCAACGGTGATCAGATCGGGGGGGATTGGCCTGCCACCGCAGGATCATAGGCCGAGATACCGGTCGGCCCACGCTTGCCCTGGCGCAGCGCCCGTTCGGCGGATGCGAGCAGCCGCTCGAGATCGGCGCTTTCCTGCAGATCGACCGCATAGCCGATATTGGCCGTAATGATGATGTCTTCGCCGGCCACCGCATAGCTCTTGTCGAGGGTGGAAACGATCTGCTGCGCCAGATGTTCGGCTTCGCGCCCATCGGCCATGTTGGGCTGAATCACGACGAAGTCGTCGCCGTTGAGGTGGATCACCAGATTGTCACCGCGCACCACTCGCCGCAGCCGCTGCGCCACCGCCTTGAGCAGCGCGTCGCCCGCCATATGCCCATAGGTCTCGTTGACGGGTTCGAGCTGGTTGATGTCGACGCAGTGGACGGCGATCAGGTCGCTGTCGTCGGAGCGCCCGACGATCTCGTCGAAGCGCTCGCGCAGCACCAGGCGGTTTGGAAGGCCGGTGAGGTCGTCCTGCCGGGCCAGCGTCTCCATCAGATGGCGCATCGAGATCTGCGCCGCTGCACCACGATAGCGCTTGATCATGGAAAGGAGACCACCCGTCAGGAACAGCGCCATGAGCAGGCCCGTTCCCCAATGCGCCACGCCAGGCGTCAGCAGCGCGGCGATGATGGTGGGGACGACCGCCAGCACGCTCGCGCTGAGGCTGATCCAGAGGCGCAGCGGCACTGTCGCCGCGACACCTGCGGCATAACCGAAGACCAGCGCTACGATCAGCAGATGCTGTTCGATAGCGACCGTCGCATAGCCCCATCCGCCGAACAGGCCGAGCGCCGCCGCAAAGGCGATATAGCCATAGCCGAAGCGCCGCTCGATCGAGCGGGCGACGTTGAGCCCCAGTCCGGAATCGAAAACGCGCCGCCGGAAACCGAACAGCGCCAGAAGGCGCATCGACGAGGCGAGCAGCCCGATCGCATAGAGCAGAAGCAGCACCGGATCGTCCGACAGCAGGGCGAGATAGGCCCCGGTGCACACGAAACACAGGGTCATGATGAGCGCTGGCACAGTATATTCGAACAGCGACTGGACCAGTTCGATATAGGTCGCGGCGGACAGCCTCTCCCGACCGGCGGCCGCAAGGCGGCGACGCCCCGTCAGAAGGGTACGCATGGACATCACTCTTGCTCCAAAGCCCGAAGTGCGCCGCCCTGACGCACCAGCTCCTTCGCTATTGCTAGCAGAGGTCATCAGCGGCCGTAATTACGCAATATTGATTAAGAACGTCAGTTCTCCGGCGCGATGCCGTTACAGCGGACCCCGGCACGCGCACCGGGACCAGTCGCTTATGGCTGAGCCGGTGCGTAGCGGGGCGGAGCACAGGCCGCTGTGCATCAGGTCACAAGCGCGGCGGACACAAGAAAACAGGCCCCCGAAGGAGCCTGTTCTTTCCGATAAGCCATTGAGAATGGCGCGAGTGACGGGGCTCGAACCCGCGACCTCCGGCGTGACAGGCCGGCGCTCTAACCAACTGAGCTACACCCGCGAACTGTGTCGGTGGAGGGGGCACCTAGTGGAGGGGCGCAGCCCTGTCAACAGCATCGCGCATCATTTTCCCAACTCTTTTGGAAGAGGCCCGTCCTCCTCCTGATGGCCATTGGTAAATGTGCCCTCGGCGAACAGGAAACCGGCGATGTCGGGCCAGCCTGCGGCATCGAGCACCGTCTTCAGGATGATCAGCAGCGGCACGGCCAGCAAGGCGCCCGCCGTACCCCACACCCAGCTCCAGAAGCTGAGCGCGACGAGAATCAGGAGCGGATTGATCGTCAGGCGACGGCCGACCAGCATCGGCGTCAGCACATTGGCCTCGACCAGATGGACCGCGACGAACAGCGAGGCCGGTACCAGCGCATAGCCAAGGTCGCCGAAGGTCATGAGCCCGCCCACTGCAAGCAGCCCGGCCGCGACGATCGGTCCGAAATAGGGGATGTAGTTGAGGATGGCGACGAGACCGCCCCACATCACCGGGCTTGGCATCTCCGCGAACCACAGCATGACAGAAACGAGCACGCCCATGCCGATGTTCACCGCCGTGATCGTCGCCAGATAGGCCGAGGTACGATCGACCATCTCCTGGATCACGCGCGCCGTGGTCATGGCGCTGGAGAAGCTGCCCCGGCTGGTGATCGTCCGGCGGCGCATACGCGTCCAGCTCGACAGGAAGAAATAGACGACGAGGGTCGCGAAAACGAGCTGGACAAGCGCGTGCGGCGCCGACGTCGCCACATAGTCGAACAGCGAGTTTGGCTCCTGCACAGTGACAGTCCGGCCGCGCGCCGCCGAATTGCGCAGCAGAGCGCCCATCGTCTCGTCGACGAAGCGCTCGAACGACGAATAAATGTCGATCAGCGGTGACAGGTTGCGCCGGATCAGCTGGATGCGCGAGGGCAGCCGCGCGAACCATTCCGTCGCGGGGACGATGACCGAAGCGATCGCGGCATTGGCGAGGCCGAGGAACAGAATCACGCACAGCAGCGCCGCCAGCGGCGACGGCAGGCCCCGCCGCTCGAGCCATTCGAGCAGCGGCACCATGGCGACCGCTATGACCAGCGCGGTCGTGACCGGCAGGAAGAACTCGGATCCCGAACGTAAGGCAAAAGGGATGGCAAGGATGATCCCCGCGCCCGCAGTCAGCGCCAGCCACGCGAGCAGCCGGTCGCGCCGATAAGCCATCTCCGCCTGGATCGCCATCGAGTCGCGCAAGGCATCGCGCAGCACGTCGACCGGGGCCGTGGCATCGGCAGCCTGGGCAGGCCTTTCCCGATCCGCCACATCATCCTGCATCGATTCGCTCCACCCGAAAGACGGTCACAGGCATCCCTATCGCGCGTTCTGCGGGGCAGCGCCAGAATCCCCGACACTCGCCCAACGCCGCTGCGGAATTATTACGCCAAGACAACAGCTTCATGGCAAAGATATGGCTTCTTGCGTTAGCAGGTGCACAAAAACACCATATGTTGGGTTCCACGGGTCGTCTTGGCGGTAAAACGACTCGTCGTGCTTTTATTGACTCGTTAACTCGCTTCGCCGCATGGCCGCGATCGTAACTGGTCGCGGGGGCTCTGCGGGGGCAGAAAGCCGAAACAGCCTCCCTGCCGACAAGACGTGAAAAAGCAGCTCGCCCCATGTTTCGAGTTAGGGGCGGGATGGCTCTTTTGCGCATTGCATGGAGTAATGAATGCCCGCCAAACTGGCTCAACATCCGCTGATGATCGCTGCGATGATTGTCGCAGCGGCTACCGGCGCTATGGGCTTTGCGGCCATTCCGGCGTCTTCACCGACGCTTGCCTACGAAGTTTCTCCCCAGATCATCGATGACGACGCCGTCATCGACGACGGCATCGACCGGGTGCTGTTCAAGGAAGCCGCCAACAGCGGCAAGATCGATCGCGAGCTCGAATGCATGGCCAAGGTCGTCATGCACGAAGCCGCCAACCAGCCGCGCAGCGGCCAACTCGCCGTCGCGCAGGTCATCATGAACCGGGTCGGACAGAATCGCTTCGGCGAAACCGTCTGCGAGGTGGTGAACCAGCCGGGCCAGTTCTTCCGTACCGCCTCCTACAATCCGCGCCGCGACAGCGATCGCTGGGCGATGGCGGTCGAGGTTTCGCGCCAGGCGATGGCCGGTCATGGTGACCAGGTCGTTCCCGGCGCCGTCTTCTATCACGCAGCCAGCAGCTCGCCGAACCGCTTCTTCCGGACGCGCGAGCGCCTGTCGATGGTGGGCGATCACATTTTCTATCGGTAAACCGACACAGATCGGAGAGGATGCAGGGGCCCGGCGGAGACGTCGGGCCCTTTGCTTTGGAGCCGCGATCGGGAATAGAACTCCCATGTCCCGCACCACCCGCGCCACCCAGGCCCTGACCAAAGCCGGCATCGCGCATGAGGTCCACAGCTATGCCTATGATCCCGGCGCCGAGCGCGTCGGGCTCCAGGCCGCCGAAGCGCTGGGCGAGGATCCGGCGCGGGTGCTCAAGACCCTGATGATCGAGGTCGACGGCAAGCCCGCCTGCGCCGTCATCCCGTCCGACCGCGAACTGTCGATGAAGCGCGCGGCAGCGGCCTTCGGGGGTAAGTCTGCGCAGATGATGACGTCAGCCGATGCCGAGCGGCTGACCGGCTACCATGTCGGCGGGATCAGTCCCTTCGGCCAGCGCAAGGCTGTGCCGACCGCGATCGAGGCAGCGGCGATGGACCACGCACTAGTCTACATCAATGGCGGTCAGCGCGGGCTTCAGGTGCGGCTGGCGCCCGGGGACGCTGCGGCGGCGGTCAAAGCGATCGTGGCGCCTCTGGTGGGGTGACATCTCCGCTTCAGGATAACCGAAGCAGAGACTTTTACGGTCGCGCGCCCCCCCCTCCACCATGCTTCGCATGGTCCCCCTCCCCGTTTCGGGGAGGATCTTGGCCGCGCATTACCCCCGGGTTCCTCCCCGGCACGGGGAGGGGGACCGTCCGCAGGACGGTGGAGGGGAAATGCGGGACGAACTCTCCTGACAGCACCAAATGTTGGGGTGGTAGCGCTCAAGGCGATCGTGGCGCCTCTGATGGGTGACGACCCGCCTCTCGGGCAAGCCGACGATTATTGCCCAACAGCTGCCCGCTGCTCCTCGGGCGTCGCAGCGCGGTGGCCGTAGCTCAGCACAGTGGTGATCTGCCAGCCGCCATCGCGCCTGGCCCAGACCATCACGAATTTGGCGATGCCTTCGCAGCGCTGCGTCGCCAGTTCGCAGAAGCGATGCTCGCCTTCCTCGATCGCGCCATAATCCTTGATCGGATAGACGCGGAAGCTTGCGGGGATCAGTTCTCGCCGCACTTTGCCGCAGATATATTTGCGGACCCCATCGACCATCGCCTCCCGCTCGAACGTCGCACCGCCATTGTCGTGGTAGAAGGCGACCTTCGGATCGAAATAGCCGGAGAAGGTCGGAAGGTCGCAGCGATTATAGGCATCGAACACCTTGCCATCGAGCGCCGCGATTTCCTGCGTCAGAGGGTTTTCGGCGATCGGGGCGGGAGCGGTTGCGGCAAGGGCGGCCAAGGCTAGGGTGGCGAACATGCGGAGGCTTCCTCTGGGATGGCTATTATTGTGTTCGGATCTTCGTGTGGACGGCGTCATCATCCCTGCAATCGTCTCGACCTGCCAGAGGCGCCGCCTTTCCCCTCCACCACGCTTCGCATGGTCCCCCTCCCCGTGCCGGGGAGGACCTTCGTCGCAAATACCCCCTAAGTTCCTCCCCGGCACGGGGAGGGGGACCGGCGCAGCCGGTGGAGGGGAAGCACGCAACAAAGGGTCGACAGGAACCGCTATACTCCCCCTACCGCGTACCCTCCGGCGCCTCATCGCCGAACCGGATCGCCTGCGCATCCTTCCAGACCCGGTGCAACGCATCGCGCGGGGCGGTCAGGCCGATAGCGTCCATCCTCTCCTTCCACGCGCCAGCCGCTTCAGATGCCTGCAGCTGAAGCTCGGTCACCGGCTTCTCGTCGACCCAGGCGGACAGGGTGCCGGCATTGGCGAACAGGAGGATCAGGGCGGCGACGGCGATGATGGTGGCGGTCCAGAGCACCGGGTGATCGCCCTCGATCGGGGTCGCGGACAGGTCGACCGGCGAGGCCAGTTCATGCTCCTTCAACTCGCGCGCCATCGCATCGCCTCCGTCAGAACTGATAATAGATGAAGGGCGCGACCCCTTCGTAGCGCATCGCGTCGACCAGGATGATCGCCACCGCCACCAGCAGGCCGAGCAAAGGCGCGGGCAGGCGGCGCAGGCGCAGCGCGATCGACTGGGCGAGATCGGGCGGGGTGAAGTGGAAAGCCATGCCGAGCAGGATGAGCGTGGCGAGCAGCGGCGTGGTCATGCCGTTGCTCCAGTTGCCGCGCCCCAGCCCGCCGAGGAAGGCGATCGCCCCGTCGAATGTATCGGCGCGGAAAAAAATCCAGCCGAGCGTTACGATGTGGAAGGTGACGAGGATCGCGAGCAGCTTGGGCAGGCCCGGCAGCCCCGCCTTGCGCCAGCAGGTCTCGATCACCTGCACGCCGCCATGGAGGCCGCCCCAGATGAGGAAGGTCCATTTCGCCCCGTGCCAGAAGCCGCCGAGCAGCATCGTCAGCAGGATGTTGCGGCACTGCATGGCGAGCCCGCCCTTGTTGCCGCCGAGGCCGATATAGAGATAGTCGCGCAGCCAGCTCGACAGGCTGATGTGCCAGCGGCGCCAGAAATCCTGAAGCGAGCTGGCGCGATAGGGCTGGTTGAAGTTGCGCGGGAAGCGATAGCCGAACAGCGCGGCGATGCCGATCGCCATGTCGCTATAGGCGGAGAAGTCGCAGTAGATCTGCACCGCATAGCCATAGGCAGCCAGCAGCAGGTCGAGGCTCGAATGGGCCGAGGGATCGAAAAACACCGGATCGACCAGATTGACCGACAGTTCGGACGCGACGACCGCTTTCTTGAACAGCCCCCAGACGATCAGCAGCAACGCCATGGCGACCATGTCGCGGTTGAGCCGGGGGGTCTTCTCGAACTGCGGCAGCAGATCCGCGCCGCGCACGATCGGTCCCGCGACGAGATGCGGGAAGAAGGACATGAGGAGCGTGATGTCGAGCAGCGAGGCCGCGCGCAGCCGCCCGCGATAGACGTCGATCAGATAGGACATGCCCTGAAAGGTGAAGAAGGACACGCCCACCGGCAGCACGATCTGCAGCAGCGGCAAATCCCGCGCCATGCCCCACCCGGCCAGCAGCACGCCCAGCTGTTCGAGGAAGAAGTCGTAATATTTGAAGAAGCCGAGAATACCGAGATTGGCGATGACGCCGATCGTCACCAGCGCCTTCTGCGTGCCGCGCGTCTGCGCCGCATAGATCAGCCGCGCCCCGCCCCAGTTGATGATGGCCGATGCGATCAGCAGCGCGACGAAGCGCCAGTCCCACGCGCCGTAGAACACCCAGCTGGCGAGCAGCAGCAGCAACTTGCGCCATTCGTTGCTGCGCGACACCGCCCAGACGAGGACGAAGACGAGCAGGAAGAAGAGACCGAAGTCGAGGGTCGGGAACAGCATCTAGGCGGTCACCAACGCGACGCGGCGCCGGCCGCGAGATCGAGGTCAGCCTGGAGCCGGCCCGCAATGTCCTGCCCGCCAGCACTGTTGAAATGGACATAGTCGCCGCGCATCCGGGTCGGCTGGAGCTTGACCCAGCTGACCGCCGTGCAGCGGCCGCCCATGCGCGCTTCCCAATCCCAGAAACCGAGGCGGAGCTGTTGCGCAACCTTGCGCTGGACGTCGCGGACGGCTTTGAGGCCGGGCGGCGGGAACAGGGGCTTGGCTGTGATCGCCCAGCCGGTGCGCGGTGCCTCGGCGACGACGGCCGGCGCAGGGCGCGGCTGCGCGGGAGCAGTGCGCTGTCCCAGCGCGTCGAGCACATCGCTGATATCCTCGCTGTCCGATGGCTGCTCGGGCGGGGGTGTGACGGGGCCGGATGGCGGCAGGGTCACCGGCTCGATGCAGGGCGCGGGCGTGACCGTCGGCGCATTGTTGAGAAGATCGGTCCGCCGGGTCAGCGCATCGGGCGCGCCCAGCAGCAGGATCGGTACGCGCCCCGCGAGACGGCGGATGCGGCCGATCTGGGTGCGCAGCGTGATCTCATATTCCTGAGGATTGACGCGCGGGGCGAAGCCCTCATTGGTCCCGAAGGCGATGACGATCAGATCGGGTTTGTAGCTGCGCAGTTCCTCGGCGACGACCGAATCGTCGTTACGGCTGAAATGGATGAGCTGCGACCCGACAACACCCAGATTGGACAGCGCGACCCCGCCACGATCGCGGAAGGTCGCCCAGCTGGTGATCGTAACCGGCCCGCCATCCGTGACGACCGATACCGCGCCCTGGGCCTGGTCGAACTCCATTTCTCGGCATTCGGGCCGGGCGATCAGCGCACCGAGCTCGAACCGCTCGGACTGCCCCGCGACATTGATGACGAGCGCCCCTGCCCCCGGCTCCGCGATCGCGCAGATCACGAAGCGGTCGAACATCTGGTTGGCCGAGGCGGTCAGACCGATGCGCGCGCCCGAGGCATTGGAAGTGATGCTGAACCCCGACAGGCCGAGCGCTCCGCGTGGGTTCTGCGATCCTGCGCCGAAGATCGACGAGATCGTCCAGCCGGGCGACATGTCGACGCTGACCCCGCGCGGATTATAGCCTTGAAAGGGCTTTCCCGGCGGCATCACCCCGCGCCCGGCGCTGCCGTAGCGCGCCTGCAGCGCGTCGCGCCACGCGCCGGTGATCGCGTCGCCGGCAGTGTGGCTGTCGCCGATCTGGAGGATATGGACCGGTTTGCCCCCGCCGCGCGCTTCCGCGAGCTTGTCGAAATAGGGGCGCAGCGCAGCATAGCCGCACAGCCCACCCGCGCAGTCGGCGGTAAGCGCCGGGGTCGCGGCAGTGGCGGCGGCCATCGCCAGCAGGCCGATCATCGACGGTTCCTGCTCTGCTCGTCGAGCGCGGCGCCGATGTCGGCGGGCAGCAGATCGGTCGGGGCGCCCTTGGCAGGCGGGTTGGCGGCCGGGGCCTTGGGCTTCTCGACCCTGGGCTCGCTCTTGCCTTCCGTCTTGGGGCGCGCCTCGCCCTCGGCTCTCGGCTCGGCAGCAGGCGCGCTCGTCCGCGCGGGTGCCGCCGGCTCGTCGGCGAGCGGATCGTCGAGGCGCGGGAGCTTCGGCGCAGGCTTGGCAGGCAGCGGCGCGAGCGCCTCGGGTGATGGTGCGACGACAGGCGGCGGCGGGGCCGCGCCACCGGCACGCGCACGCGCCTGATCGACATAGCTGCGGATGCGGCCGGCAAGGCCGCGCGTGATCCGCACATAGCCCGCATAGGACATATGGATGCCGTCATTGGCGCGCATCAGCACCGGCTTGCCGGTGGCGGGATCAGGCAGATAGGCCGAATAGCGCCCGCCGGCATCGACGCTGTAGGGGGCGGTCTCGATGAAGGGCACGCCCAGCCGCCCCATCAGGTCGCGGTAGAAGGCGTTCATCCGCACGACGTCGGCGTCATAGGCCGCCTCGCGCATCTTGGGCAGGCCGACCCAATAGACGATCGCCCCCTGTTCGCGCAGCATGGCGACATAGGATGTGACGCGGCGCGCGATCGCCCCCTGCCATTTCGGGGTCAGCAGCGCATAGACATGACCGCCATCGGCGACGCCCATCATGTCGTTGGCGCCGAAGGAGATCACCGCGACGTCGACCGGCGCCTGTGCGAGCCGCGCACGATCATGTGTCTCGAGGTTCAGCGTGCGATAGCGCGTGAAGCCGGTCGCCTGCTGGCTGAACTTGACGACCTGGTAGCCCGACTTGCGGCTCAGCTGATTGTACAGCGCGGTCCAGATGCCGTCGCCGAAGCTGTCGCCGAACACGCCGACACGCACCGGACGGCCCGCCGCGATCGCGTTGACGATGCCGGGCTGGATCGCGCGCGTCTCGGCTGTGACCGGCTGTTCGGGAAGCGGCGTTCCGGCGGTCGGCTTGGCCGGGGCCGGCCCCTCGTCGCCGACCGGCGGCGGCGGCGCCACGTCGGCGTCGGAAGTAGCGATTTCGGCGGGCGCGACATAGCTCGCCCCGGGCGCGTCCCTGACGCCAAAGGCATAGCCGATCGCTGCCCCCGCCGCCACGCCCAGAAACAAAACCGCCGTCCGATCGAGCAGAATGACCGCTGCCTTCATCGTGCCACCCGCACTTACTCCCAAACTACCTCGACGCGGCTGGACTGGTCAGCGGAACGCGATACCGATCGTCCTTAATATGCGGTGCGGCGCACTGTCGAGCGCGATCGGGCGGCCGGACGCGGGCAGATCACGGCTGGGCGGTTCGGAGGCCGGAAAAGCCCCCGAAACCGCCGCCACGGGCTCGATCAGGCGCGGGCGCGCTGCTCGACGACGTTCTCCAAGATGGTCAACGGCAGGGCGCCTTCGAGCAGCACCTGGTGGAACTGGCGCAGATCGAACTTCGCGCCCTGGATCGCCTTCGCCTTCTCTCTCGCGCGCACCCAGCTCATATGGCCGACCTTGTAGCTGCACGCCTGGCCCGGCCAGACGCAGTAGCGGTCGATCTCGCGCTGCGTGCGCGGGCGGGCGAAGCCGCTCGCCTCGACCATGTAATCGGTCGCCTTTTCGCGGCTCCACCGCTTGTAGTGGATGCCGGTGTCGGTCGCGAGGCGCACCGCCCGGAACAGGAAGCTCTGAAGGAAGCCGACGCGGCCGAGCGGATCGTCGGCATAGAGGCCCATCTCATCCGCCAACTGCTCGGCATAGAGCGCCCAGCCCTCGACATAGGCACCGAAGGGCGCATCCTTGCGCAGCATCGGCAGATCCTTGGCTTCCTGTGCCAGGCTCAGCTGGAGGTGATGGCCCGGCGTGCCCTCATGATAGGTCAGGCTGGGCAGCGTGTAGCGCGGCCAGTCGCCGGTATCCTTGAGGTTGATATAATAGATCGCCCCGCGCGACCCATCGAGCGCGGCCGAGCTGTAATAGCCGTTGGGCGCGCCGTCCTGGATGAAGGGGGGCACGCGCTTCACCTCCAGCGCGGCCTTGGGCAGCGTCGCGAAGGCCTCGGGCAGGCGCGCGTTGATGCCCTTCACGACACCGTTGATATAATCGATCAGCTTGGCGCGGCCCGCATCGTCATTGTCGAACAGCTGGCGCGGATCCTTGTTGAGCGCGGTCAGCCGCTAGCCGACGCTGCCCTGGCTCATCCCCTGCCCCTTGAGGATGGTATCGATCTCGGCACTGATCTGGGCGACCTGTTCGAGGCCCATGCGGTGGACCTCCTCGGGGCTCAGCGTCGTCGTCGTCGCATTGGCGAGCGCATCGGCATAGAATTGGTCGCCATTGGGCAGGCGCCAGCAGCCCGCGTCATGGACCGCCTCCTTGCGCAGGCCGGTGACGAGCGCGATCTGCCGGTCCAGCGCGGGAAAAACCTCGGCGGTAACGATCTTCTCCGCCATCGCCTGCCAGTCACCGGGGATGGCCTTCTCCTTCGTGCGGCGCGCGATCGACTCCACGAGAACGGTGCTGGCGACAGGCTGATCGCGCAGCGCCTTCAGCTGGCCAAGCGCGAGATCGAGGCAGAAGTCGGGCGCGAAGGCGCCGTAGCGGACATCCTCCTGCTGGAAGCGGGTGCTTTCGTCGAGCACGCGGGCGAAGGCGCGCAGCCGCTGGATATAGGCATCGGCGTCGCCCTTGGTCTCGATCACATGCTGGGAGTCGAGGAAATCGGGCACCGAGGCATAAGGCCCGCTCAGCTGGCTGATCGCATAAGGAACATAATAGCCGACGGTCGAGCCATAGGGATAGCGCGACGCGCCATCGACGCGCTTCTCGAGCATATAGGCGACGACGTCGTGGTTGAGCTGGCCGCTGGCCGACAGCTGAGCGCGGTCGATCGCCTTGAGCGCGGCAAGCGACGCCTTGTCGGCGGCAAGCGTGCGGGCCTGGCTCTCCTTGGTATAGCTGTCGAGCTGCGACCGCGCGGCAGCGCGCTTGCCCTTGTCGAGACCCAGGCTGGTCGCCGTCTCGGGGCTCTCGTCGATGTCGCGCTCGAAGATGCCGTCGACGAGGGTGAGGAGCGCCTTGTCTGCGGCGCTGCCGGTCGTGGCGGCCTCGGCCAGGCGCGGCAGCATGCCGGCGAACAGAGCCAGGCCCGACGAGCCGATGAATTGACGTCTATCCATGAAAAATCTCTCCCAGAGCGGGTTATGGGCCGGACACTAAGGTCGGCTGCGCGCGACGCAAGACTGTATGAGGCGACGAATACAGTCGACCCCGATGCGTGCGACGAACTGTGGGAGAGAAAGGTCGGGGGGTTCTGTTGCCCGGCCCCCCCGGGGCCGCTGGATTCCGCTTCTGTTGCCCGGTGCGGACCGAACCGCGCTAATGCGTCGTAACCTTATCCGTTAGGATTCAGTTACGCGGCAATCGCGAGCGCCTCGTTATCGTTGGCACTTGTCATTTTGAACGGTTTTACGGCGCATTCAGGCCGGGCAAAAACATCGTCTTTGAACACACGTCGATCCTGGTTCGGCCCCGTCATGAAACTCGCCGAAGCGGGCTTCGTGGTGGAGCCGCCGGGTACTGCCCCCGGGTCCGCTGCATCTATTCCACGACATCATTTATCACCATAGCCGGGCGAACCCGGCAGGGCCGATATAGGGGGACATGCAGCGGATTTGAAGGGCAAAGCGCGCCGATGGCAAAAAGCGCCGGCGCGACGCGCTCAATCCTTCTTCTTCAGTTCGGCGAGGATCTCGCGCAGCAGAACGACGTCCTCCGGTGGCGCAGCGGGCGCCTCGGGCTTCTTCTCTTCCGCCTTGTTGAGCTTGTGCACCTGGCGGACTAGCAGGAACATCACGAAGGCGACGATCAGGAAGTTGACGGCCACCGTGGCGAACTGACCAAAGCCGATCAGCGGAACACCCGCGCTCTTGAGGTCGGCATAGCTCGTCACCGAGCCCTTGAAGTCGGCCGGAATCGCGCCGAGCCGCAAGAAGTGGCTGGAGAAATCGAGCCCGCCGGTGAGGAAACCGATGACGGGCATGATGAGGTCGTCGGTCAGCGACGACACGATCTTGCCGAAGGCGGCGCCGATGATCACCGCCACAGCCAGATCGACCACATTACCCCGGTTGATGAAGGCCTTGAATTCGCTGAGCATCGCTCGCATCCCCTTTGGCTAGCCCATGAAATTGGTGCGTCGCGATCATCGCGCCTGCGCCATAAAGGTCAAGCCGGCCATTGACCTTTGCCCGGGCGCGCCTACCTGTCGCAATAATACAGTCCGTTCTACAGGGATGCCCCGCATGAACCTCGATCGCCGCTTCTCCGCTGCCCTGCTCGCCCCCATCGCCGCCATCGCGGTTTCGGGCTGCGGCATCAACAGCGTGCCCGCCGCGCAGGAAGAAGCGAAGGCGAAGTGGGCCGACGTGCAGACGCAATATCAGCGCCGCTCGGACCTGATCCCCAATCTGGTCGCGACCGTGAAAGGCTATGCTGCGCAGGAAAAGACCGTCCTGACCGATGTCACGAACGCGCGTGCGCGGGCGACCGGCATCCAGTTGTCGGGCGCGGACCTGCAGGACCCGGCCAAGGTCAAGGCCTTCGCCGACGCCCAGAACCAGCTGAGCGGATCACTCGGCAGGCTGCTGGCAGTGTCGGAAAACTATCCCGATCTGAAGTCGAGCGACCAGTTCCTCGCGCTGCAAAGCCAGATCGAGGGGACCGAGAACCGCATCGCCGTCGCGCGCCGCGACTATAACGAGTCCGTGCGCGCCTATAACACGCTGATCCGCACCTTCCCGACGGCGATAGGCGCCAAGGTCTTCCACGGTGCGCAGCCGATGCAGCCCTTCGAGGCCAGCGCCGGCGCCGACAAGGCCCCCGCGGTCCAGTTCTGAGGCGGCGGTGACGGCGCTCGCCGCCCCGCCCGCCCTCCGGTGGAAGCTCGTAGCCGCACTCGTCGCGCTGTTGCTCGCCCTCGTCGCGGCATGGCCGGCCATGGCGCAGACCTTCCCGCCGTTGACCGGGCGGGTCGTCGATCAGGCGAAACTGCTGTCGCCGCAACAGTCTGCGGCGCTGGAGGCCAAGCTCGCCCAGCTCGAACAGCAGAGCGGGCACCAGATGGTGGTCGCAACGGTCGCCAGCCTCGAAGATTATCCGATCGAGGATTATGGCTACCGCCTCGGCCGCGCCTGGGGGATCGGCGACAAAAAGGCGAATGATGGGCTGCTGCTGCTGGTCGCCCCCAATGAACGCAAGGTGCGGATCGAGGTCGGCTATGGCCTCGAAGGGATCGTCACCGACGCGCTGTCGAGCGTGGTCATCTCGCGCCAGATCCTCCCCCGCTTCCGCGATGGCGACATGGCCGGCGGCATCATGGCCGGCGCCGACACGCTGATCCCGCTGCTGCAACTTCCCCCCGACCAGTCCGAGGCGCGCGCCCAGAAGATGGTCGCCGAGGGGCAGAAGCGCCAGGGCGGCGGTGTTCCGATCGCGCTGATCTTCTGGATCATCGTCATTCTGTTCATCGTCGGATCGAGCATCGCCAGCCGCTTGTCGGGCGGGCGGCGCTATGGCCGCGGTGGCGCCGGGCCGATCGTCATCTGGGGTCCCGGCTGGGGCGGCAATGACGATCATTGGGGCGGCGGTGGCGGCTGGGGTGGCGGCGGCGGCGGCTTCTCTGGCGGCGGCGGGTCGTTCGGTGGCGGCGGATCGTCGGGGAGCTGGTGATGGCGGAGATCAGGACCATCAGCGCCGAGGATATCGACCGCGTCACCCAGGCGGTGACGGCAGCAGAGGCGCGCACCGACGGGGAAATCGCGACGATCGTCAGCGAACGATCGGACAATTACAATGACGTGCCGCTGATCTGGGCGGCGCTCGTCGCGCTGCTGGCGCTGTCGGTCTATGCCGCGCTGCCGGACCTCTATATCGGCCTGCTCGACCGGCTGACGGGCGGCTGGCACGTCTGGACGATGCGCGAGTGGCTGACGACCCTGGTCTTCGCCACGGCGATCAAATTCCTTGCCACCCGCTATATCGTCGCCTGGTGGCCGCTGCGCATGGCGCTGACCCCGGGAGCAACGAAGACCCGCCGGGTCCGGGCGCGCGCCGTTGCGCTGTTCAAAGCGTCGACCGAGCGCCGGACTCGCAGCCGCACCGGCGTGCTGATCTACCTGTCGCTCAAGGAGCATCGCGCCGAGATCGTCGCCGACGAGGCGATCGTCGCAAAGGTCTCCGCAGACGCCTGGGGCGCAGCGATGGCGGTGCTGGTAGACAATCTGAAGGCCGGGCGCCCCGGCGAGGGCATGGCCGCCGCCGTTACCGCGATCGGCGACGTGCTGGAGCAGCATTTCCCGCGCAGCGGCAACGATCCCGACGAAATCCCCAACCGGATGATCTGCCTGTGAACGACGACGCCAAGCCGGTCGAGACGATGTGGCAGGGAAAGTACATCACCGTCCGCCGCGAAGGGACGTGGGAATATGTCAGCCGCACGCGCGGCGTGCGCGCCGCGGTTATCCTCGCGATCGATGAGGGCCATGCGATCCTCGTCGAGCAATATCGCGTTCCATTGAAGCGCAACTGCATCGAACTGCCCGCCGGGCTGATCGGCGATACGAGCGAGGGCGAGCCGGACGAGGAGGCAGCCGCCCGCGAGCTGGAGGAAGAGACCGGCTATCGGGCCGCGCGGATCGAGACGATCGGCGAATTTTCCTCATCGCCCGGGATGGTCACCGAGACCTTTTCGCTGGTGCGCGCGACCGGGCTCGAACGCATCCATGACGGCGGCGGGGTCGAAGACGAGAATATCATCGTCCACAGGGTGCCGCTGGCCGAGGTGCCGACCTTCGTTGCGGAGCAGCGCCGGCTGGGCAAGATGATCGACGTCCGGCTGCTGCTTTTGCTCGCCGGCGACATAATGGGCGACACAGCCTGAAGCCAGTCGCCGTGCCGACCTCTCAGAGGTTGATCGGGCCCACCATGAAATTGTCGGCATAGGCCTGAAGCTTCAGCTTGCGCTCGGGCCCTGCGACGACATGCGCCGTCAATCCCTCGCGCTCGGCATAGGCCTTGGCGGCTTCGAGCGAGGGGAAGGTCAGGCGGACCTGGCCACGCGTGTCGCCCGAGCCTGCCCAGCCGGTGAGCGGATCGGCGCGCTTCGCTTCGGTGGGCTCATGCTCCAGCACCCAGCTGCCGGTGCGGGCGCGGCCCGACTGCATAGCGTTCTTGATCTGCTGATAGATACGCGCGTGCGCCATATGATCGTCCCGAAGGATTTGAAACTCTCCGCCCCCTTGCCGCACCGGGCCGACCCGCGTCAAGAACGCTGCGCGGCCTTCTTGGTGCGCAGCGTCGGATCGGCGGCGGCCGGATCGTCGGGCCAGGGGTGGCGCGGGTAACGGCCGCGCATCTCCTTCGCCACCGCCGACCAGCTGCCCGACCAGAAACCGGGCAGGTCCTTGGTCGTCTGGATTGGCCGGCCCGCCGGCGAGGTGAGCCGCAGCGTCAGCGGCACGCGCCCGCCCCCGACCATCGGATGCGCCGAAAGCCCGAACAGCGCCTGGGGCCGCACCTCGACCGCCGGTCCACCCTCGGCGGCATAGTCGATCGGATGGCGGCTGCCGGCCGGTGACTGCAGATGTTCTAGCGCCAGCCGGTCGAGCGTCTGCTTGCCCTCCCAGCCAAGCAGGCCGTGGAGCGCGTTGACCAGTTCGCCCGGCACAATGTCGGACAGGCGCCGGCGCCCCTCGACCAGCGGCGGAAACCAGTCGTCGAGCGTCAGCATCAGCATCGCGTCGGACAGGTCGGGAAGGTCCCCCCCCTGCGCCGCCGCGAACGCTGCCCGCGCACGCAGCGTTTGCGCAGCATCGCTCCAGTCGAGCAGATCCAGCCCGCGCGTGCGAACCGCGTCGACCAGTGCGGCGGCAATCATCGCGGGCGACGCACTCTCGTCGCGCCCGGCCGACAGGACGATCGCCCCCAGCCGCCGCTCCCGCCGCGCCTCGACCGCGCCCGAGGCGGCGTCGAAACGGGCCGTGCGTCGCAGCTCGATATGATCAGCGAACAGCCGTTCGACGTCGGCCGCCTCGATCGGCACCGCCGACAAGATGCGCGCACCCGAGGCCGCGCCCTGGATTTCGGCCACCGCCAGCCATTCGCTGCGCGCAAGGCTGGACGTCGCGTCGAGCCGGAACCCGCGCCCGCCGCTGGAGATCCAGTCCTCGCCCGACGCCGAGCGTCGCTTGGCAATCCGGTCGGGATAGGCCAGGGCGACACAGGCGGCGACCATCGCGTCGTCGCGCCCGCTCCCCTGCCCCACGAGCCGCGCCCAGCGTGTCGCGAGTTGGCGCGCACCATCCGCGCGGCGACCACGCTCGCCCCGCCAGCGGCGCAAGCGCAGCTCCAGATCGGCGTCCTGCCCACCGAGCCCCCGTTCGGACAACAGCACCGCAACCTCCGCCGCCGTGCCGGCAAAGCCACCCTCGGCCGCGCGGATCAGCATATGGCCGAGGCGCGGCGGCAGCGGCAGCGCGGCGATAGCCTTGCCGTGCGCGGTAGGGCGTCCGTCCACATCGATCGCGTCGAGTCCGGTCAGCCGCTGGCGCGCTTCGGCGACGGCGGCCTCGGGCGGCGGATCGAGCCAGCGCAGGCTGGCCGGATCGCTCACGCCCCACAGCGCGCAGTCGAGCGTCAGCGAGGAGAGGTCGGTCTCGAGGATTTCAGGCGGATCATAAGGCGGGAGGCCAGCCGTCGCCGCCTGCTCCCACAGTCTATACACCACGCCCGGCATCTGCCGGCCTGCACGCCCGGCGCGCTGCGTCGCTGCCGCCTGGCTAGCGCGTTCAGTGACGAGCCGGGTCATGCCCGCTGCCCGGTCGTAGCGCGGCCGCCGCGCGAGGCCTGAATCGACGACGATGCGCAGCCCGTCGATGGTGATGCTGGTCTCCGCGATAGAGGTCGCCAGCACCAGCTTGCGCGTGCCCCTGGGCGAAGGCGCTATCGCCGCGCGCTGTTCGGCAGGATCGAGCGAACCGTGGAGGCGGTGGAGAATCACGTCGTCGGGCAAGGCGGTCAGTCGCTCGGCGGTGCGTTCGATCTCGGCGACCCCGGGCAGGAATGCGAGCAGGCTGCCCTCCTGTTCCTCCGTCAGCGCGCGCCGGATCGCGGCGGCCATGTCGTCCTCGATCCGGCGCTCGGCCGAGCGCGGCAGATGGCGGATCTCGATCGGATGGCCGCGCCCCGCGCTCTCGACCAGCGGCGCGCCGTCCATCAGCGTCGAGAAACGCCCGCCGTCGAGCGTCGCCGACATCGCCACCAGCCGCAGATCGGGGCGCAACGCAGACTGCGCGTCGAGCGCCAGCGCCAGGCCGAAATCGCTGTCGAGGCTGCGCTCGTGCACCTCGTCGAACAACACCGCCGACACGCCCGCCAGTTCGGGATCGGCCTGGATGCGGTTGACGAAGATGCCCTCGGTGACGACCAGGATACGCGTGTCGGCCGACTGGCGGCTGTCGAGGCGGGTCGCATAGCCGATCGTTCGACCGACCGGCTCGCCCGCCAGCTCGGCCATGCGCTCCGCCGCCGCCCGCGCGGCGAGGCGGCGCGGGGACAGGAGCAGGATACGACCGTCGCACCAGGGCTCGCCGAGCAGGGCTGGCGCGACCGCCGTCGTCTTGCCGGCACCGGGCGGCGCCACCAGCACGGCGTTGGGCCCGTCACGCAGGGCGGCAAGCAGATCCGGAAGGACGGCGTCGATTGGCAGCATTGAACCGGCTTTGGACCCATAAGCCCCTCCCTTTCAAGGGAGGGGTGGACAACGGGTCATCAAGAGCGGGCGAACGCGACCGGCACCGCGTTGGAGGCGTCGGACTGACGGGGCGGCGTCGATTGGCAGAGCGGAATGCGTCGGGTCCCATAAACCCCTCCCTTTCAAGCGCGATTATATACTTGACAAAGCAGCGCTGAAATAAGAGAAAGGGGCATGGACATCACCGCGCCCCGCTTCGCCAACGAAACCGCTGCCCGTGAGCATCTCGAAGGCCTGCGCTGGCCGGAGGGTCCGTTCTGCCCACATTGTGGATCGTTCGCTGCTACGCGGCTCCCTGCGGTGCGCGGCCGTCCGACTAAGGCGCACCCGGAAGGTGCGCTGCGTGATGGCGTGATCCAGTGCAACGACTGCCGCAAGCAGTACAGTGTGACGGTCGGCACCGTGTTTGAGAGCAGCAAGATCCCGCTGCATAAGTGGGTTCTTGCAACCTATCTGCTGTCTGCCAGCAAGAAGGGCCTGAGCGCTCACCAGCTTCATCGTATGTTGGGCGTCACCTACAAGACCGCCTGGTTTATGGCGCACCGCATTCGCGAGGCGATGACGACGGACGATGATACCCCGATGGGTTCCGGCGGTGGTACGGTTGAGGTCGACGAGACTTTCATTGGCCGTGATCGCAGCAAGGCCAAGGGCGCAACCGGGTATGAGCACAAGATGAAGGTTCTTAGCCTAATTGATCGCGCGACGGGCCGCTCTACGTCTATGGTCGTCGACAACGTGAAAGCTGCGACGCTCACGCCAATCATCGTTGCTAAGGTGTCGGCCGAAGCTAACTTGCTCACTGATGACGCGGGCCAATACCGCCGCATGGGTGAGCATTTCGTTTCGCACAACGTGACCCGCCACACCAAGGGCAGCTACGTCGATAACGAGAATGCGAAGATCCACACGAACACCGTTGAAGGTTTCTTCTCGGTGTTCAAGCGCGGGATGATCGGCACCTACCAGCATTGCAGCAAGAGCCATCTGGTGCGCTATCTGGCAGAGTTCGATTTTCGCTACAGCAACCGCAGCGCGCTTGGGATCAATGACAGCACCCGCGCCGACATCGCGCTCAAAGGCATCACCGGCAAGCGCCTCATGTATCGGCGGCCTAGTTTCGGGGCCTAAGTATCCCGCGCTCGGCAGGAAGCGCGTTAGGAAGCGTCGGAAGCCCTCTTAGGCCGTTTCGGACTCGACTCTTTGGCCGGTTTGTGCGGACTTGGCGGCGTGCTGAGCATCCGACGAAGCACGTTGTCCGTTTGTTGAGCGGTGTCTGTCATGGTCAAAATACCTATCTCACCTTACGTCACTCCGCCAGAGTTCGTGGAGCAGAGAACCCAACTGCTCCACGACTACGGCGCCTTCATGGCTCTCTGGAGCGAATTCGAGTTGTTCCTAGAAGTGAAAATCGCCCAGCTTACGGGGCTTTCGCCGATTGACGCTTCGATCATCCTGGGAGGGCTCAATTTCGGATCGAAGCCGTCAATCCTTTACTCACTTCTGGAGGAACGCGGGTGGGGGCATCTCATCCCGCCTGTTCGCGCGATCATCGATCATGCTCGGCGAAATGCATTGGTTCATGGGCTAGTCGCAACGGAGCATGTGCCGCCCAAGTTCGTATTCGCCAAACGCGAGGTAGGCAGCCGCTACGTGGTCAAGCACACCTCATTCAACGACACCTTATTCAACGAGCACTTTGAAACCCTTCGCATCCTCTACAAAGAGGCGCAGGACATGTTGGGAATCAGTCTTTCCGATCTTGAGGAATACGGAAATGCGGCGCGATTGTTCGAGCCAACGCCTCCACGTCCCCAAGGCCGCCCTCCGCGTGAAGGGACTGGTGCATAGTGAGCCATTCCGCCACCACTGCATGCAGGCCGGCCAAATCTACGATCTCGATTTTGTCGGCTTGATCCGACATCGGTAATCTCCTTTTCAAGGCGACTACATAGATGCTTTGTCACCTACATAATCGCGCTTGAAAGGGAGGGGTGAAGAAGAGTCAGTAGGCCCGGGCGACGGCGAACTGTGCAGCTTCGACGAGTGCGGCCTTGGCCATGCCGTTGGGGAAGCTCGCGAGCGCGTCGATCGCGCGCTGCGCATAATGGCGCGCGCGGGTGGCGGTGTCGGCGAGTGCGCCGGTTTGGCGCAGCAACGCGGTCGCGCGGACCAGATCCTCGTCCTCGTTCCGCAGGCCCTCGATCGCCTCGCGCAGGAATTCCCGATCGTCGCCTTCGGCACGGGCATAAGCGAGGATGACGGGCAGCGTCACCTTGCCGTCGCGGAAGTCGTCGCCCGCGTCCTTGCCCATGGTCGCGCCGTCCGACTCATAATCGATGATGTCGTCGACCAGCTGGAAGGCGATGCCGAGATAGCGGCCATATTGGTCGAGCGCTTCCTCGACCGCCGGTTCGCGCTCGGCGACCACGGCGGCGATCTTGCAGGCTGCGGCGAACAGCACCGCCGTCTTGGCGGTGATGATCTCGAGATAGCGTTCCTCGCTCGTTTCGATCCGGCGCTGGGCGGTCAGCTGGTTGACCTCGCCCTCCGCGATTACCGCCGAAGCGTTGGACAGGATGCGCAGGACGCGCAGCGATCCGTCCTCGACCATAAGCTCGAACGAGCGGCTGAACAGGAAGTCGCCGACCAGCACCGAGGCGGCATTGCCCCAGATCATGTTGGCGGTGCGGCGGCCACGGCGCAGGCCCGACTGGTCGACGACGTCGTCGTGGAGCAGCGTTGCGGTGTGGATGAACTCGACCGTCGCGGCGAGCTTGAAATGGCGCTGGCCGGCATAGTCGAGCAGGCGCGCGCAGGCGAGCGTCAGCATCGGCCGCATCCGCTTGCCGCCGCCCGCGATCAAATGCCCCGCCAGTTCGGGGATCAGGGGGACCTCCGACTGCATCCGTTCGAGGATGACGGCATTGACGGCGTTCATGTCGTTCGCGACGAGCGCCATCATCGGTTCCAGCGACGGAGCGGCGGAACGGCGGATCGGGGTAACGGTCGCGGTCATGGGCTTGCCCATGCCGCCCGCGCGCGTGAAAGGCAAGTCCGGAGGCCACCTGTTTCGGCTCCAGCCGAGGCTTTTGAGGGGCCGGACGAAACTCGTCCTTGCCAAAGCGATAGGCTATACTCGATAGGCGGCGGAAAGCATGAATTGGGGGCGTGGCGCGACATGGCCGACGAGACACTGAACCGCTATCGCGAGAGCATCGACAATATAGATGCAGCCCTGATCTTCATGCTCGCGGAGCGTTTCAAGGTCACCAAGGCGGTCGGCGAGCGCAAGGCGAAGACCGGCCTGCCGCCCGCCGATCCGGGCCGCGAGCAGGTGCAGATCGAACGGTTGCGCACCCTGGCCAAGAGCGCCAATCTCGATCCCGATTTCTCCGAGAAATTCCTGCGTTTCATCATCGACGAAGTGATCCACCACCATCGCAAGGCCGGCGCGGCCGGCTGACCCCCCGGCGGACGGAGCAGGGCCATGTCTTTCACCAAGGCGGTCGATCTGCTCCGGCTGGCGATGATGTGCAGCGGGCGGCGCGGCGTCTCGCTTAGCGAGGTCGAGGCGGAGTTCGCCTGCGTCCGCCGCACCGCGCAGCGGATGATGGCGGCGCTCGAAGAGGCCTTTCCCGCCGCCGAACGCCACATCGGCGAGGATGGCCGTCATTATTGGCGGCTCCCGGCGCGGGCGATCGCCCCCCTCCTCTCGCCCTCCGCCGACGAACTGGCGGCGATGAGCGCGGCGGTCGGCGAACTCGAGCGCGCAGGGATGACCGCCG
>JAIYAJ010000503.1 GCA_027489105.1 Zymomonas sp.
AGGAAGAGCAGGGGATTGCGCGCGTAGCGGAAGATCAGCAGCGCTATCAGGGCCACGATCAGGAAAATGATGACGGCTTCGACTCTGCCGCGACGCCCAAGACCGTCATACCATCGCGGCAACCCACCCGAGAGCGCCGTAATGAATAGCGGAGCGAAAAGGATGAGGCCCAGAGCATCTGCCAGATAGCGGCTCTGGAGCGTGATCCAGAACATGTCCTGGCCGAAGCCATGGGCTGCCACGGCCGCACCGGGGGCACCGACGACGGCGGCGGCAAAGGCGGAAAGGACGAACAGCAGGATCGACCGCACGTCGTGGAACGGCTCGGACGCAGCGATCGACCCACGCAGGAGAGCGACCGCTACAATCACCTCGGCCATGCTGGTGGCAGCACCGATGAGCGCGCCGGGGATCGAATCGAGGCTGGCGTAATCCGCCAGCGTTGCTGCGACGAAGGCCGTCGCGACGAAGGTCGGCCAGCGCGAGGGGGCCAGCGGCAGCAGCAGTGCGAGCAGGAGCGCATTTTGCGGCCATATGGCCACGATCGGTTGCGCCTCGCTGGTCAGGGCGACCGTTCCCCATGCCAACAGGAAATAGCCGGCCGCTCCGAGCAGCGCACCGACCACGTCCCGCCGACCTTTGTCGTCGTCACGTCCGCCCACGATCAGGAATGCCCCCGCACTCTTTCGCCGTTCTTTGCCGGACATGGACGTCGACGCAACCGATTCCAGTAAAGAAATGGTGAGGCGTGTCTTTGCTATGACCGCTGTTGCGGTAACGCCACGGTCACTTGCCCCGAAAGTGCAGGATAGTCGCTGCCGTCGCAATTCCCGCTTCGTCCCGCGCGATCAGGATCAACTGCTCTTCACCCATCGGCAAGGGGCGCTGACTGACCGGATCGCGCGTGACGAACGTGAAACCGACATTGGCCCACCGGCCGGGCAGCAGTGCCAGACCGGCTGGTGGTGCCAGTCCGGAATAGCCTCCTCCAGCGTCGCGATACCAGGCTTCGAGGCGCAGCGGCACGCCCGGTTCGCCGAAATCGACCCGGACATGATCGCAATGGTCGAGCGTAACCGTGCGGCCCGCGTCGATCCGCAGCGGCCCGGTGACCCGCCCCTTCTTCGCACAGGCACCCCGATCGTCGATCGATAGTCGTGTGGCGAAGGGCAGGGGTGGCAGCCCCAGCGCAATCTCGATCAGATCGGGTGAGCGCCCGTCGAACAGGACCGGAGCGGAAAGCTCTCCTGTCGTCCAGGGTATGTCAGCTGCGCCGCCCTTGGCGGCGAGAGCCGCAAATGAGTCCGGACGGGTCTGAAGCGCGGCAGCGAGGGCTTTGGTGAAGCGACCACCGTCGCCATCGTCCCATGCCACCTGACCTGGCCCCGCAGCGGCAAAGACGACGAGGCGTCCGCCCCCTGCCAGTCCCGCGTCGACGAATCCGCTGGCGTCCGCTGCACCGCGCGAGGGCGCCACCTGAGCTATGCCGAGCAGGGCGCCAGCGATACTCTTCGCCGTCGCCTGGCTGCCACGCAAAAGGCCGCCGCCGGCGCAGCTGTCGATCAGCACCCAAATATCGACCCCGGCAGCGCGCATCGCGCGCACCCGGCGACCGATTTCGTCATCCTTGATGGCCCCGGCCAGCGTCTTTGAGGCGGGATCCCATTGGCCGGCATCGGCCGCCAGAAACCATTCGTCGAGGCCGTCAGGTTCCAGTCCGTCATCGGCCGATGTCGGCGCTTGCGTTCCATGGCCCGACAGGAAGAGGATCGCACGATCGCCGCTGGTCGACTGACGGGCGAGATCGTCGAGCGCGGCGCGGATCGCGTCGGCAGTGGCGGCGCGGCCGGTCAGCAGGCGCAGGTCGCCAGCATCCAGATCAAAGCCGGTGAGGGCATCTGCCATGCGATGCGCGTCGTGCGCTGCTCCGGGCAGAGCGAAACGCTGGAGCGAGGTCTCCTCGAATTCGGAGGCGCCGACGAGCACCGCCCTTATGCGGGCCTCCGCTCGCCCGGCGGAGAGCCCGATAGCAAGCGGCACGGCGACCAGTGCGAGCAGCGGGGCGATCCTGATCATGATGCCTGTGTACAGGCGCCAGCCGCCACCCGCCAGTTCATGTCAGGAAACGTCAGTCGGGAAACGACTCTGGCCCGTGGCACATCGCCGTAGGGGAAATCAGGGGAGTTATCGTGACACGTAGCATATGTTTCACCGCCGGGGCGGCTCTGGCCGTCATGCTGGCATCGGCGCCGGCGACGGCCGCGATGGATGAGGTGCTGACGCGCGCCGTAGCGCTGCAGAAGCAGGGCAAGGCCACCGAATCCTATGATCTGCTGGCGCCTCTGCTCGCCAGCCGGGCACAGGACGTCGACTATAATTATGCCTTGGGTCTGGCGGCAGCCGACAGTGGCAGGACCGGCGAGGCGATCCTTGCCTTCCAGCGCGTCCTGGCGGTGCAGCCGGGCAACAGCCAGGCGCGCGCCGAACTGGCGCGGGCCTATGCGCTGTCGGGGGATGTCGATACCGCGCGGGCCCAGTTCAGCACGGTCGTACAGGACCCGACCCTGCCCGATCCCGTTCGGCAGCGTTTCGACAGCATCGTCCGCCGCTACGATCGCGCCGTGGCCGGCGGTGACACCGACGTCTCCGGCTTTCTCGACCTGTCGGGTGGCTATGACAGCAACATCAACAGCGCCACCAACCTGACGAACATCACCATTCCTCTGTTCGCAGGGCTTGGGCCGGGCCAGCTCGGGGGCGCGGCACGGCGGATCGACAAGCCCTTCTACGAAGCGCAGGGCGGCCTCAGCATCGCAACGCCCGCCAGCCGGCAGATGCGGGTCTTCGGCAGCGTGCTCGGCAGCTGGCGCGACAATGTCGGCGACAGTCGCTTCGATCAGGCAAGCCTGACGGGCACGTTGGGTGGCTCGTACAGCTTCGCCAGCCGCGACGTGCTGTCGCTTTCCGGGCAGGTGCAGAAATTCTGGCTCGGCAATGACGGTTTCCGCAACGCCTATGGCGCGATTGGCCAATATACCCATCTGCTGGGCAATGGCGCGGCGCTCAGCCTGGGCGCGCAGCTGTTCCGCTTCGACTATGCCAACGACCGGCTCCGCGATGTCGATCGCTATGCGCTGGCGGCCTCCTATGCCGATCGGACGATCGTCGCGAGCATCGCAGGCGGCAAGGAGGAAGCCCGGCGCGCTGCCGGCGACAATTTCTCCAACGGCTTCGTCAACGCCAATCTGGGCTTCGAATATTCGATCGCGCCCAGCTTCAATCTGGTTGGCGGCATTTCGGGCGAGGTGCGCCGATACGACGACCCCGACCCGCTGTTTCTGCGCAAGCGGCGGGACGAGCAGATCGATGCGTCGGTGGGGTTGAAATATCTCGTCGCCAAGTCGGTCTATCTGCGTCCGCGGGTCACCTATTCCCGTAATTTCAGCAACATCGGCCTGTATGATTTCGAGCGTTGGACCGCCAGCATGGGCGTCCGCGTCGAGTTCCGGGGGAACTGACCATGACGAACATCCATAGCATTTCGCGCCTGTCGCTTGGTCTCCTGGCGTCGGTCTCGGCCTTGGCGGTGTCCATGCCGGCCGCCGCCGGCAAGATTATCTTCTCGGACGATCCGGCCCTGGTCGGAACGGAAGCGACAAATGGCGGCGAGGTCCGGACCTCGGGCGGCACGACCCAGATCATGACCGACAGCGGTGCGATCGTCTCGCTCGTCGGAGCGGCCTCCGTGAAGGTCGACGGCAATGCCGTCTCGATCCTGTCGGGCAACGTCACCGTGGCGGCACCGAGGAACGCGATCGACACGACCATCAGCTTGCCGGGCGGTGCCACGGCGCGGCTCGCGGGGAGCAACCCCTCAGGTTCGTTCACCGTGCAGGGCAACAGCTTCACCGGCCACACGCTGGGCGGCAGCGTCGCGATCACCAGCGGCGGCCAGCGGCGCATTTACAGTGTGGGTTCGGCTTGGCAGGGCGAGGCCGGCCGGGGCTCGGACCGTATGTTCGCCAACCGCGCCGATGCGGCACCTGCGGCACCGTCTTCGACCTCCGCCGAAGCGGAACCCGCCGGCGACACCGCAAAGGCCGCCGCAGCCGGCATTCCCGTCAATCTGGGTGAGGCCCTGGCAGCCGTCGGCGCAGCGGGCGATGTCGTCCAGGCCGCCCGCAATGTCGAGGCCGCAGCCGCCAATCCTGCCATCCCCGCCTTTCCGGCAGGCGATGTGGCGACCCTCGTGGGCTTCGCGACGCAACTGCAGGAGGCCTATGGCGGGCGTGCTTTCGTCGGTGCCGAGCCGGGCATCATCCAGGCCTATCTCGGCTTCCTGGCCGAAGGCGGCGCTGCCGACCAGTTCAAGGCGACCTATGCCGCGCTGATCAACCAATATATCGAGCTGATCCGCAGCGGCGCGGCGCCTTCGAGCTTCGAGGGGGCAAACCAGCAGGCGGTGAACGCCTATCTCAAATATCTGTCCACGACGGGCACGCTCCAGGGTCTGTCCGAGCAGAATGCCGCGCTGGCGAGCGCCTATCTGAACTTCCTCTCGACCGGCGGTGGTGCCGACGGTTTCGTCGACAGCTACACCGACCTGGTCAACGCCTATATCGAATTCATCCGGGCCGGAGGCGCACCGGCAGAGTTCACCGGCGTCAGCCAGGAGGTGATCAACGCCTATTTCACCTTCCTGCAGTCGAGCGGACTTGTCGACCTGATCGGTCAGTCGAACCGGGCAATCTTCGATGCCTATGCGCAGTTCCTCGCCAATGGCGGGACCGGGGTGTTCGTGCCGCCGGCCACGGGTGGAAATGGTGGTGGAACAGGAGGCAATGGCGGCGGTACGGGCGGAGGCACGGTCGTGCTGCCCGAATATGCGTCGATCCTCCAAGCCTATATCGACTTCCTGCGCGGTGGGGGAAATCCCAACGGCTATGCGGGAATTTCGGCGGATCTGATCCGCCAATATCTCAATCTTGCGATCGACAACGGCCTGTTTGCCGGGGTGCCGCAGGCGACAGTCCAGCTGATCCGCAATGCGGTCGACTTGATCGCCCAGACGGGCACGCTCGATGCGGTTGCATCGATCCTGGCCGGATTGACGCTGACCCTGCCAACTGTTCCCACGACTCCGGGCATCCCGACCGGGCCGGGCACGCCGACGGCGCCCGTCAACGGGAACGAGCTCTCGGGCCAGATGGTCGCCTATGCGGGTGACGTGATCGGGATCGACGCGCGCGATGAGAGCCGGACGACCCTCGGCGATGGCGGCCAGCTGCTGAAATATGTCTGGACCGTCAATCCCACGGGCGAAGCGCCGGAGATCGGCACGAACAAGGCATTGGAGACAGGCAGCGTCGCCGGCGTCATCGGCTGGACCCGCTGGGCTGGGGGAACGACGGCCGGAACCTATTTCGGCAACCCGCCGGTGACACGTTCCGAGCGGCAGGGGCTGCATCTGGTCCATGGCACACCCGCGACGAATCTGCCGGCGAGTGGCACGGCCACTTATGCACTGGTTGGAGCAACGCGCCCGACGATCAATGATGGCTCGCTGGAACCTGGCACGCTCAGCGGGAGCGCCGCAGTTGCCTTCGGTTCCACGCCCAAGGTTGGCGTCGACCTGCAGGTCGGCATCGGCGGACACAGCTATGCGGTGGCGACCACAGGCGGCGTGACCGATCCGACGCGCAGTCAGATGAGCGTCGGGAGCGGCATGAACTTCTCGGCCTATGGCCTCTCTGTCGCACCGGGCGGTCCGGTGTGCACCGGGGGGAACTGTGAAGCCAATATAACCGGTTTTCTCGCCGGCCCCGGAGCAAGCCATCTCGGCCTGAGCTTCCAGGTCTATGCCCCGGGAACCAGCACGACCGTCACCGGCGCGGCCGCCTTCGGCAAATGAGCTCGCGGGGGCAGGCACTCCCACCACCTGCTCCCACGGGAAGCGGCGCCGGGCCTGGCAGTCCGGCGCCGCTTTTCGGCTGCTAGCCGTTGCAACCTTTTCTGCTCACCCTTAGGCGAGATTGCAAAAGGGGCGTGCGACATGGCTCAGGAAAAGCCGGTAATTGTCGGATTGATTTGCGGAGACGACGCCACCCGCGAGCTTATCTGGGAGTATCGGCGGGAAGCGATCGTCGCCGGGAACAATGATGCGCTCGTCCTGCTCAAGCTGCTGCGTCCGTCGATCGAATTGCGGCGCATGCATATCGCACCCAGCTATTTTCGTCAGCCCCGTCGCTATGATTTCCAGGCTTGCGGCGTCCTGTGGAACGCGATCACGGACGAGATGCAGAATCCGAAAACGCTGGAAATCGTCCAGCGCATCGTGGCGAAGGAAAAGCGTCCCGTCATCGGCAACCCGTTCGAGGTGCCGAAGACGAGCAGGACCGAAACCGCAAAGCGCCTTGCCGGGATCGACGGCGTTCATGTTCCCAAGGTCCTTCAGATCAAGAATCCCTCGCGGGAGCGCGTCGCCCGTGCCGTCGAGCAGGCCGGTTTCCGCTTTCCGGCAATTGTCCGGCGGGTGGGTACGCATAACGGAGAGGTCGTCGGCATCGCTCAGGACCTCGATGGCCTGTCGGCGATATTCGGCGATCGCACCCATCTCTACAATCTGATCGAATTCGTGGATGTCCGGCAGCACGACGGCTTCTATCGCAAGACGCGCTTCTTCTTCGTCGGCGACCGGATCATCACGCGGCAACATGTGGTCTCGGACGACTGGATGATCCACGGCCGAAGCTCACGCCGGGTCATGGAAGCGCATCCCGAACTGGTCGAGGAAGCGCGCGATCGTCTCGTAAACGGCTTCGCCTCATTGCCCGATGCCGTTCGTGAGCGCGTCCAGGCGATACGGTCGCGCGTGGATCTCGATTATGTCGGACTCGACTGCTGCATCCGCGAGGATGGCGAAATCGTGCTGTTCGAGTGCAACGCTACGATGAACTTCAACCCCAGCTTCGCCAATCCGATCACGCAACACAACCGGGCAGCCTTGCCGCGGATGATGTCAGCCATCAGGGCCCTGATCGAGCAGCGCACCGGGCGCGCCGTGCCGCCCGTGCCGTCTCCGGACCCTGCGCGAAGCATCGCTTGACCGGGGTTCAGGTGGTCGCGACGAAGATATGGCTTCGTTTGACGATGGTCTGACCGGCAGCTTCCAGCCGGGTGCTCTCTCCGCTTTCCTGATGTTGGACGAGGACGAAGCCAGCTTCGCGGAGAAGATCGGTCACTTCGTCGGGAGTGTGGAACGCGTGTAGGCGGGATGTGCGGACAGCCATATAGTCCTTAAGCCTCAACGGCAGCTCGGGGCCGGCGAAGCGACTGAGGTCCTGATGATCGGCAAACAGGCGCATGGCACGCTCGAACCAGACATCATCATGCGCGAGCGCTGCAGCCTCGGTCGGTTTCGGCGCGGTCCGCAGGACAAGCAGAAGCGTCCCGCCCGGAACAAGCGCGCGTCTCAGCCGGTCGAGGAACGGCGCCCTCGATGCAGCAGGCACGAAGGACAGCATCGAATGCGAAAGGATCAGATCGTAGCGTCGCTCGTGGGTCAGTTCGCGCAAGTCCAACTGCATCGTCCTGATCGACACCCTATCGGGCGCCTCGATGCGATCGATGAGGGCGAGCGGGGCAGGACAGCGATCGGCGACGCAGACATCGAGCGGCCGATCGGGTAGTGCGTGGACGACCAGCTGGAGAAGCCCCGCATCGGCGGCGCCCGCGATCAATATGCGGCCCTGACCTGCTTTCACGTTTCCCAGCACCGGGCCGAGAAAATCCTCGTCGACCTTCGGCCCGCCGACTGCGCCTGCCAGGCGCATCAGGCCCCAGATCTGATGATAGGCGCCGCAGCTGGTGCACAGCTTGGAACCTATGTCCCACGCTGCCCGCGCCTGGGCTTCCACATCATCCAGCGGCAGCAGGGCGTTCACGGGCATATCCTCGTTATGAGTCACAGGGCGGGTCTCAGCAGTGTCAGGCCGGCCGTGGCTATCGCCATGAGCGCGCCGGCGAGGATGGTCTTGGTTCTCCATCCATCGAGACGGACGAGCAGGCCGATGACGAACAGCCCCGCTGCGGATGCCACGCCGATGATAGGTATTGCCACGGCAAAGCAGACGAGGCCGGCCAACTGAAAACTGTCGGGGGAGGAGGGGGCGGTATCGGCACCGCGCGGTGCTGTCCCGGCGATACGCCAGAACAGCTGCAGGCTTGCGCAGAGCCCGGCAATCCCGGCCAGGCCCGGCAGCAGGCGTATAGGCGTCGGATGATGCCAGAGGGCTGCAAGCGAGCCCACCATCAGTACGCCAAACAGCGTCACTACGAGCGGCAAAATGGCGGCCCGCTCGGCGGGCGCCGTGTTGCTGCCCCGGCGCCAGCGGGCGAGCGCAGGAACCGCAATCACCGCGCCGATACCGAAGATCAGCAGCACGCCCGGGCGGTAAAGGGCGGCGTCGCCATAGATGGCAACCGAACGAAACAGGCCGGACTCGAGCATAGGTGCAAGGACGAAGCCCAGCAGCAGCGGTGCGCGGGGAATGTCGGTCGCCTTCATCACAAGGCCGAGCAGGGTCATGGCGGCCAGTACGAGCAGGGTGACCGGCGAAGGATCGGTCATCCACGTGACGCCGATCGCTGCGGTCAGTGCGAAGATCGATACCGCATCTTTGCGGAGCGTTGCGATCCGGCCGATCACTGGCAGCACCGGAAGGCTGATGGCGACGGCAAGAAGATTGGCGAGAATGATCGTCGCCGCCATCAGATAGACGAAGGAAGGCTGTCCGCCCGCCATGCGCGGCCCCACTTCCAGCCCGATCAGCGCGAATGCGGCGAGGAGGATGCCCATGCCGGATGAGCTGGGGATGCCGAACAGCAGGGTCGGGCCCAGGGCGCCACCCTCCTTGGCATTGTTGGCGGCTTCGGGCGCGATCACGCCCGCCAGCGCCCCTTGACCGAACGGGACTTCGGGCTTTTCGGTCTGGCGGGCATGGCCATAGGCGACCCACACGGCGACGCTGGCACCGAGCCCGGGCGCGAGGCCCACGGCCGCGCCGATGATCGAGGTCCGCAGGAGCAGCCACCGCCGCGTGAGCGCTTCGCGGAAGCCCGCTCGCACCGCTCCGGGATCGATATTCGCTTCGACATGCGTCGCGTCCTTTGCCGATGATGTCCGGATCAGCTCGGGGATCACGAAGAGCCCCGTCACTACGGCAGCGGGACTCAGGCCTTCATGCAACTCGATCAGGCCGAAGCTGAACCGCGCCACGCCGGAGAAGTTGTCGAGGCCGACCAGCGCCAGGATCACGCCCGTGGCGGTCGACAGAATGCCGCCGGCCAGGCCTCCAGCGACGCCGCTGCCGGACAGGGCCGCGATCGACAACAGTCCAACCAGGGAGAGCGCCGCAATCTCGGGAGCGCCGATCTGCCGGGTCACGGCCAGCGCAGCAGGCGCGAGGGCCATCAGGAAGAGCGCGCCGATCACACCTCCCGCCGCCGAGGCGCCGAGGGCGGCCCCAATGGCGCGCCCGGCTTCGCCGCGTCGCGTGAGCGCATAGCCGTCGATGACCGTCGCCGCCTCGGTCGCCGAGGTCGGAGCGCCGAGAAGGATGGCGGGGATTGCACCAGTGCTGTGCACGACGGCGTGGAAGGCCACCAGGAAGGTCGCCCCCGCCACGGGACCGAGACCGATCGCGAAGGGCGTCGCAAGCAGCAGCCCCGCCCGGCCGTTGATCCCCGGGGTAAGCCCTGCCAGCACACCGCCGACGGTTCCCAGCAGCAGCGCCAGACCGATCAGCTCGATCGATGTCCCCAGAATCTCCGGCATGTCAGAAGATCGGCGGTTGCGCCGCGATGGCGCGGCGGAGGGCGGGTACCAGCGCCGATCGCCGGCGGTGGAGCAGTTCGTCGAGCATGTTCGCTACGGCTGCTCCGTTCAGCCCGCCTATGACGAAACCGGCAGTCGCGGCTTCGCGGCGAAATCCATGGTCCCCGATCACCAGATCGAACAGCGTGCGCCACCGTTCGACGATGGCGGGTGGCGTAGCCGGCGCCATCGCAACGATACGGCCAAGCTTCGCATGCCCTTCCACCAGATCGAGGAGAGCGGGTGCGTCCACACCGCGGGAGACGTCGCGGAGTAGCGGCGCGCGCTCGGGTGCTCCGGCGGTCCCGGGCGGAATGGGAAGCCCGTTAAGGCGCAACAGGACGGTCGCACCGGGCATGGCCAGCAGCTTGGTCAATCCGTCGATCGAGGCGATCACACCGTCCATTTCGCCGGAGATCAGCGCAAAATTCCGCGCCCCGCCGGTGTAGCCGGGCACGCTTCGGATATTGGCTCCGGTCAGATAGCGGACGATGGCCGCCTCATAATAGCCGGGCGACACGGCGCTGACTGTGGCCAGAAGCATCGGGCGTTTGCGCCCGGCCAGATCCTGAAACTGGCGGACCGTACCGCCGGGTCGGCCCATCAACACCCTGCGGTCGCTGGAGAAATTGCCTATCCACTGGAAGGCGGCGAGATCGGTCGTCAGGCCTTCTTCGCGCAACAGATCTGCGTAGAGCAGGCCGGTCGGAAGCATGGCCATCACCGTACCGTCGGCCGGTGCCTCGAACAGATGGCGGGCCGCCAGCTTTCCACCCGAGCGGGGTACCGCCTCGACCGAGGCATCGATCCCATAGCGGTGGAGGTGGCGCGCGAAGATCGCGAGCAGGTGGCTCGAAGCCGATCCGGCGCCGCTGCCGCTGATGATACGAAGCCGCCGCGCCCCGCCGGAGCAGCCCACGACCGATGTCGCGGCCAGACCGGCAAGCACTGCGCGGCGCGTGGGAGTTGCGACTCGACCCATTCTAAAGCGTGTAGCGCAATCCGACGAAATACTGCCGGCCGGTATGCGACGATTCCTCGATTTCCAGCCGTTCGAGGCTGATCCAGCGATTATCCGTCATGTCGGTCAGGTTCAGCGCCTGTAGCGTTGCCAGCAGCTTCTCGGTGATTTGCACAGTCAGCTGGGAATCGAGGGTGAAACTGTGCAATTTCCCGCGGGCGTCATTGCCATTGCCGGCCGGCACGCCGCCGACATAGCGGCTCCGATAGGCGCCCGATATCCGCGCCGAGAAGCGGCCCTTTTCATAATAGGCCGTGGCGTTCCAGGAATTGCGAGACATGCCCGCCAGCGGGAGGCTGAGTGTCACGGGCGGGTTTGCGCCTGCATCGAGGATATAGTCGACGTTCGAGCTGGCGCGGGTAAAATTGGCCTGGATCCCGAACCCATCGAAGGGTGCGGGCAGATAGCGCATGGCGTGCTGCGCGCTCAGCTCGAACCCTTTCAGCTCGCCGCCGCCCGTGTTCGTGAACTGCGACACGAGGAAGATGGTGCTCGCGTCGTTGCCGTTGCTGAGCAGTTCGGCCGGCAAGCCCGTAGCGCTGAAGGGCACGGCGATGCTGGAATTCTGGATGTAGGAGGAGAGCTTCTTGTAAAAGACGCCGATGGCCAGTTGCGTGTCCCGGTTCGGATACCATTCCACATTGAGATCGGCCGCCCGGGCGCGGATGGGATTGAGGCGTGGATTGCCGATGGTCAGCGACCGGCCCGTATTGCTGATCGAGCCCCCGGGCGTCAGCGCGGCGAGCTGAGGACGTGCCATCTGTTTGGCAAGCGCAATCCTGACCAGCACGTCCTCGCCCGGTTCGATCGTCACATTGGCCGTCGGCAGGACATCGTCATAGCGGTTTCGCACGCGGACGAAGCGGGTGCTTGCGAAGCCGCCAGATCGCAGACGGGTCCGCGCATAGCGCAAGCCGACATCCCCGCGCACGCGCATGCCCGCCACCGATGTGTCGAAATCGAGCTGCAGATAGCCGGCGAGCGCCGTTTCCCGCACGTCGCGATTGGCGCCGAGCTGGTTGGCGGAGTCGACCCGGAAGTCGCCATATTGGTTGACGCAGTCGCAATCGAGATCGAGCAGGCGTGAAATCAGTCGGACATCGGGCGCAAGCCAGCTGGTGGGCGTGCCCGACGGAACGCCGAACCCTTTGCCGAAGCCACCGACCAGCCGGCTGATGTCGGTAACGCCGATTCCTGCAGGCAGCGGCACTGCCGCATCGGTCTGCCCATTGATGATGAAGCGCCGTTCCTCGCTGGTCGCGAAGTCGTAGCGCTTCGCGAGAAGGCCGCTCTTCAGCTGAAGATCTGAGCTCAGTTCGTACCGCGTGTCCAGCCGAGCGGTGCTGATCCTGTTGGTCGTCCGGTTCGGACGAAGCCGGATCAGCGACGCATCTCCCTGAGCCGCGCTGCTGCTGAACGTCCAGTTGGCCGCGTCGGTGAAATCGAAGCCAAAAAGGAAGGTCGGGCGCTTCTGGCTCTGCGAGAAATCGTAGGAATAGCCGTCGCTGTCGTAGTGATCGAGCGACACGGTGGTCTGCACCGGATTGCTCTGGACGGAGCGAGCCTGGCCGATGTTGACATCGACGCTCAGTCCATCGCCGATTTCCTGCTCGAGGCGCACGCCGAACTGACGAAAGGTAGAACGCAGGACGTCGAACCGCGCCTCCGAACGGATGTCGACATCGTCGAAGGTGGCTTTGATCAGCTGATTCTTGGCATTGATCACATAATCGCGAACGTCGGTCTGTCGGTTCGACTGGTTGCCGCCCCGATTGAGCGATGCGACCTCGAGATAGTTTTCGAGGCGCGTTCCGGACACGCGCGAGAACAGCCCGCTCAGCGTGATCAACGACGTTTCCGTTGGGCGGAGCTGGACGGAGCCGGTGACGCCGAGGCGTTTCCAGTCATAATCGAGCCGGCCATAACGCGGGAAGCGCGCGTGCCATGCCGAGTTGACGTCGCTGTAGACGCCCGCCGGGCTGTTGCAAGGGCCCGGCGACTGGAAGCATCCGGCCGAGGCACCGGCGACGCTGGGATTTTCCCACCGTCCGCTGCTGGAGCCTTCCTCCCTGATCCGCCGCGAGCCATAGGCAACGGATAGCAGGGCTCCCAGCTTGCCGTCCGCCCAGCTGTTGCCGATCACCGCGCTGAAGCGTGGATCGTGGCGCTTGGAGAGATCGTTATAGCCGACCTCGGCGCTCATCGACCCGAATAGCCCCTCATGATCGAAGGGCAGGGCGGTCTGCAGGTCGACCACGGCGCCCAGCGCGCCTTCTTCGGTTTCGGCCGACAGCGTCTTTCGGACCGTTGCCCGATCGAAAAGTTCGGCTGCGAACAGCTGGAAGTCGAAACCCCGCGACCGGTTCGCCCCGCCTTGCCCGCTTGCCTGATCTTTTCCGCCGGTGGTGGCGAGCGCCTCGATCCCGTTGATCCGAACCCTGGTGAAATCCGGGGATAGGCCGCGCACGGTGATCTGCCGCCCCTCGCCGCCATCGCGGTCGATGGCAACGCCCGGAACGCGTTGCAATGCTTCTGCCAGATTGAGGTCGGGAAAGTCGGCTATGCCTTCGGCGTCGATCACTTCGGTTATGCCGACCGCAGCCCGTTTAGCCGCAGCTGCAGTCGCCAGGCTTTCGCGATAGCCGCTGACGACGATCGTCTGTTCGCTTCGCTGCGGCTCTTCGGCGGCATCTGCGGCCATCAGGCTGCCTTGCCCGGCTGCAAGCCAGGCCATGACTACGCTAAGCACTCTGATCGTCCTTCCCCAAAAGGCGCTTGCGGCATTCGGCTTTGCACGTGCCTGTGTCAATCGCCGCGCCGCGCCGCGCCGCGCCGTCCCTTCTACCGTGTCGCAACGAGGATGAATGGCGCCCACAGCGACGGATCAGCGCCGTCGGCCTGCGATCGATCATCGATCAGGTCGAGCATTGCGCGGCGCAGCGCCTCGGCGCGGCTCCTTCCGTGCCTTGCCTGCTGCGCCGTCTCGACCGTCAGCCTAGCCGCGACATCGTCGCGGACGGCCCAGTGGCTGACCAGCAGCGATCGGCCCCCTGCGTAGAGGAAGGCGCGCGCCAGGCCGGACAGAGCCGGTGCGGAGGTGCTCGATCCGGCTGCGGTATTGCAGGCGGACAGCACCACCCAGTCCGCATCGATGTCGAGCGCCGCGATCTCCGACGCGGTGAGCAGGCCATCGTCGGTGGCGTCGGGCCGGTCCGGCGGAGTGAGCACCAGACCGGGCTCGGAGTTGCGATCGACTGCCCCGGCGACCAGGCCATGGGTCGCGAAGGCGAGGACGCGGACATTGCGCAGGTCCTGCCGCTTGACGGCAGCTTCGGTCGCCGCAGCGCCGACCAGAAGCGCGGGTTGCAGGCGCAGCGCCACGCGCATCCGGTTCAACTCACGCTCGGCCTGCGGCAGCGGCGCCAAGGCTGCGATCGCGTCGCGGTTTATGACACCGCCGCGATAGAAGCTGCGAGCCTCGCCGGGGGCGGCCTTGCCGTCGAGCAGGGGCGCTCCGATACCGACGAAGCGCTCGCCCGGCTTCGTCGAGAGCGTTTCGGTGCCTAGGCCCGACACCGCCGGTATCTGTGTGAGCGCGGCACGACGGATCAACCATGCTGTCCTGCGCAGCGTGGCGGCTTCGCCGTCCTTGCCTTCGGACGAGCGCGTCACGAGCGCAGCGAAGGGCAGGGCGGCGAGCGGGCCGCCCGGGGCCACGATCCAGCTCTGGCTGCCGGCCAGCGCCTTCTCCAGCCGCTCGGCTATGATCGCCCGGTAGATGCGATAGGCGAGCGCCCGGTCGAAGGCGGGCCGGGCGGCGGCCTGGTCGGCGAGCGCGCCGCGTGCCGACAGGTCGACGTTCAGCGAAGAGCGCATCGCGGATATGTCCGCCAGCACCGTCGATGCCTCGGATCGCGCCCAGTCGGCGCGGTCGCGGCGGACCACGAAGGTCAGGATGTCCTTGCCGAGCGGCACCGGCATCAGCAGGGCCTCCTTCCCGTCGAGGCGGGCGGCAACCGACTTCTCGTCCAGCGATTGGAATCGGGTCAGCGCGGTATCGGCAGGGCTCAGGCTTCGCAGAGCGGTCTCGGTTTCGACCAGTGCCGCATCGACCTTGGCCACCGCGGCGGTCGCCTCGCGATAGTCGGCGTCGCCCTTGCCGTAGGCGCGCAGCGCAGCCTGGGTCGACCGGTCGCGTTCGGCCAGCAGATCCTGCCGCCTGCGGACCAGCACGGCCGCCTCGGGAATGCGTGCCGCAGTGCGGGTCGAAACCGCGTAGATGGCGCGTCCGGCTTCGTCCAAGGCCATTAACTGCGCGATGCGAAAGCCTGTTGCGCGGTCTCCGGTGAGCCAGCTCGCGTCGAGCAGGCGCGCAAGCAGGTCGGCGACCGAACTGGCGCGGCGATCGGGATCTGCGTTGGCGAACAGTTCGCGTTCGACATCGGCTGACAGGGCGGTCAGCCGCGCTTTCGCGTCAGGTTTTCCGAGCTTCGCAGCGAGCAGCACGCCATAGCTGCGGATCTCGATCCGGTCGGGATGGGTGTCGGGTAGGGTCCGGGCCTGCCACTGATCGACCAGGTCGAACTGCTGCCGGGCGCCCTCGTCGTCGCCCATCTTGAGCAGCGTCTTGCCGAGCGAGCTGCGCAGCCGCATCGCCCGCTGCTGGTTGCCATTGCCCAGTCCCGCGATGGCCCGGCGCCGGATCTCGACCGATTCCGCTTCCCGGCCGAGATCGACGAGCTGGTCGGCGAGATTGTCGCGGAAAGCCGCCAGCACCTGGTCGGCGGGATCTCGCGTCTTTTCGCCTATGGCGACCGCGCGGCGCGCATAGGGCTCGCCCTCCGCCGCCCGGCCGAGAAACAGCAGATTGCGGGCGAGGTTGTTGTAGGTGATGGCCAGCGGGGGATAGTCCGGGCCGAACCGCTTCTCGCGCAGCGCGGCGATGCGCTTCAATATGTCGACCGACTCCTCGCGCCGGTTCTGCGCCGCCAATACGGCGACCCAATTGGTGAGCGCGACGATCGCGGTCGGATGGTCCTCGGGCAGGATCCGGCCCGCCAGTGTCATCGCCTCGCGGGCATAGGCCTCGCTCGCCTCCAGCTTGCGCGCCTGCAGCGTGATCGTCGACATGTTGCCGATGAAGCCGACCAGTTCGGCATCCTCGGGCGCGCCCGACCGGCGGTAGAGTTCGATAGACTGGACGCCGACCCGCTCGGCTTCGGCGAGGTCGCCCGCCGCGAAGTGGACCGTCGCCAGGATGTTCAGAGCGATCGCCTCTTGTCCGCCGCCCTGCGGAGACATGCCGCTCCATGCGCCGATGGCCCCGGCCAGTTTCGCCTTCGCATCGTCGAGCCGGTTGGCGTCGGCGAGGGCCGAGCCGAGCAATGTCATCGCCCTTGCGCGCTGTTCGGGCCTCGCGTCGCTGGCACGCTCCACCTGCTCGAGGATGGGGATAGCCTCGTCGCTTCGCGAGGCGGTTACCAGCGCTTCGCCAAGGCCCAGCAGCGCACGGGCCCGCGCGCGGGCGCCGGCTGGCGTAGTCGCGAGCACATTCTGCCACGCGATCACCGCGCCGCCCGGATCGGCGGCGGTGTCGATGCTTTCCGCCCGCGTCAAAAATGAAGGGCTCGCTGCCGTCACCGGGCCGCAAGCCAGAAGCCCGGCCAGAACGGCCGTGCCCATGATGATCTTCCCCACGCCACTTCCCCCGTAACGCCACACCCACCGGGAATCACCCTAATCCCGGCCTGACGTTACGTCACCCCTTGGGCTGCGGATCAGTCGGCGAGACGGAGGGCGACCTCGCTCATGAAGCGGGCATCGTCGCCTGCAGCGAGCCAGGGGGCTTCGGCGGCGACGGCTCCGAGCATGTCCGACAGCGGATCGATCTCCGCCTTCGCGAAATTGCCCAGGACGTGACCGGTGACGCGGTCCTTGTGGCCGGGATGGCCGATGCCCAGGCGCACCCGGCGGAAGGCGTTGCCGATATGCGCCTCGGTCGAGCGCAGGCCGTTATGACCGGCGGTGCCGCCGCCGGTTTTCACCTTGATCCGGAAGGGCGCGAGATCGAGTTCGTCGTGGAACAGCGTGACGTCGCCGACCTCGCATTTGAAGAAGCGCATCGCCTCGCCCACGGCGCGGCCGCTTTCGTTCATGAAGGTGGCGGGCTTGAGCAGCAGGATGCGCTCGCTGCCGATCCGCCCGGTCGAACTCCAGCCCTGGAACTGTTTTTTCCACGGATCGAAACTATGGATCTCGGCGATCGCGTCGACCGCCATGAAGCCGATATTGTGCCGGTGCATCGCATATTGCGCGCCGGGATTTCCCAATCCTACCCAGATCTGCATCGCGGCTTCCTACAGTCTGATGTGCGAAGGGCAAAGAAAAAGGCCCTGCCGGACCTGGACCGGCAGAGCCTCTGTCTCGTGCGACGAAAGGCGATCAGCCCTCGGCGGACTCTTCGCCTTCGGCGGCTGCCTCGCCCTCTTCGCTCTTCAGAGCGGAGGGGGCGACGATCGTCGCGATGGTGATGTCGTCCTGGTCGACCGCAGTCGCGCCCTTGGGGAGCTTGATCTGCGACAGGTGGATGTTGTCGCCAACCTCGAGACCCTTGAGCGAGACCACGATCTCGTCGGGGATCATCGCGGCGTCGACGGTCAGGCCGAGGTCGTGAACGACGATGTTGAGAACGCCGCCGCGCTTCAGGCCCGGCGACAGGTCCTCGTCGATGAAGCGGACGGGAACGTCGACGGTCACCGTGCTGTGCTCACCGATGCGGAGGAAGTCCGCATGCAGGGGGCGGTCGGTCACCGGATGGAACTGAACGTCCTTCGGCAGGGTCCGGATCTTTTCGCCACCAACGTCGAGCATGACGACGCTGTTGAAGAAGTGCCCGGTGTGAAGCATCTTCATTAGGATCTTCTCCTCGATGTGAATCGAGGTCGGTTCCTGCTTGTTGCCGTATACAACGGCGGGGACGCGGCCTTCGCGGCGGATCGCGCGGGAGGCTCCCTTGCCTGCCCGCTCGCGCACCTCGGCCGACAGGTCGAGCACTTCGCTCATGACATGTCTCCAGTTCGCTTAGTGTTAAAAAAAAGCCCGCACTGCCTCCAGGGATGACCAGAGCGGGATGGGGGCGCATAGCGGCGAAGCGGGGAAAAGGCAAGGAACCACTTTGCAGCCGCGCTCCGGCAGTGCATGGGGGCGGGGTGCTGGACGAACATCTTCTTTTCATCGATGGCGAGGCCATCGTCATCGACAAGCCCGCGGGCCTGCCCGTCGATCCCCCGCGTGACGGAAGTCTGAGCCTGGAGAACCATCTCCAGTCGCTCACCTTCGGTTTCAAGCGCTGGCCGAGCGCGGTTCATCGCCTCGACCGCGATACCTCGGGTTGCCTGCTGCTCGCGCGCAATCCGAAGGCGCATCGGCGCTACTCGCAGAGCTTCGAGGATGGGCGGGTGGAAAAAGTCTATCTCGCGATCCTCGACGGCATGCCCGAGGCGGCGGAAGGCGTAGTCGACCTGCCGCTCGCCAAACAGTCGAGCCGCGAACAGGGCTGGCGCATGGTCGGCGATCCCAGGGGCAAGCCGGCGACCACCGCCTGGCGGGTCCTCGAGAGCGTCGGCGGCAAGGCGCTAATCGAATTTCGCCCCACGACGGGCCGCACGCACCAGATTCGCGTTCATGCGGCGACCGGCGTCGGCGTGCCGATCCTGGGCGATCCGGTCTATGGCCGTGGCGGCAAGGACGGGCGGACGATGCTCCACGCCGCGCGCCTCGTCCTGCCGCGCGAGGGCAAGCCGGCGATTGAGGCCGACGCTGCCATGCCCGACCGCTTCCGCGCGCTGGGCTTCGGCACCGGCGCCTGACCCGTGCCGCGCATACCGGTCACGCAGCATATTTCGATCGACGAGGAGGAGGTCGAGGAGCGCTTCGTGCGGGCAAGCGGCCCCGGCGGGCAGAATGTCAACAAGGTGTCGAGCGCGGTCGAACTGCGCTTCGACGTTCGTCATTCGCCGTCGCTTCCCGCAGCGGTGGCTGAGCGGCTGGAGCGGCTGGCGGGGTCGCGGTTGACGCAGGAGGGCGTCATCGTCATCCAGGCGCAGGAATATCGCGATCAGCCGCGCAATCGCGAGGCGGCGCTGCAGCGCCTGATCGACCTGATCCGCGACGCGACCTTCGTCCCCAAGAAGCGCAAGCCGACCAAGGCGACCTATGCGTCGAAGCTGCGGCGGCTGGACGGGAAGACCAAGCGGTCGGGGGTAAAGGCGGCTCGGGGGCGGCCGAAGATCGACTGAGCGGGCTCGTCAGAAACCGGCGAGGTGGAAGATGCCGAAGGCGGCCACAGCGCCCATGAACAGGCCGCCGGACAGAATCGCTATCGTCATTGCGGGGGGCCTCACGACGCCTTCCTTGAGCGCCGCGCGCCACAGCAGCAGCGACAAGGGCAGATAGACCAGTGCGCCCGACAGCATGCCGGGTGAATAGCGCGCGAACACCAGCATCAGCACCGCATGGAACACGAAGTTCCAGAACTGGTGAGCGGCGCTCCAGCCGATCAGCCAGGCATTGGCCCTGTCGGTTCGCAGGCTGACCGCCCGGCGCTGGAGCAGGACGAGGATCACGAGAAAGGCCAGGTTGCTGCCGAGGAACAGCGGCAGATCCATGGCGTGGCCGCTAATCTCGCCCGCATAGGCCGGGAAGCCGGTGACATATTCCTCGGCGACGTGCAGGGCGAAGGCTGGTGCGAGCAGGGCGGTCAGTCGATAATAGGACAAGGCCATCGGCTCCGCTCCCCCGGAATTTTGGCGAGGATATCGTTCGGCGCTTGAAGCGCAAGCCAAGTGCCGCCAGATCGGGAGCCATGTACAAGTTCGATATCGACAAACATGGCGACAAGGCCGTTCTCTACGACGATCTCTCGGCGGCGCTCGCGGCACTGACGGCGGACGAGCCCGACGCGATCGCCAACATGGCCAATGCCGCCGCTCTGATCTGGGAATATCTGCCCGACCTCAACTGGGCGGGCTTCTACCGGGCGGTCGACGACGGGCTGGTGCTCGGCCCCTTCCAGGGCAAGACGGCCTGCATCCGCATCCCGTTCGGAAAGGGCGTCTGCGGCACTGCCGCCGCCACTCACGAAGCGCAGTGTGTTGCCGACGTCCACGCCTTTCCGGGGCATATCGCCTGTGATTCGGCCTCGGCGTCGGAACTGGTGATGCCGATCGTCCATGAAGGTCGGCTGATCGGCGTGCTCGATCTCGATAGCCCGGTGAAGGGGCGGTTCGACGAGCAGGACGTCAAGGGATGCGCCGAGCTTATGGCGGTGCTCGGTCCGCGCATCGCGGGCTGAACCGGCTCAGCTGACCCGGTCGAGCGCATCGTCGCTCAGCGATCCGGGGATGATCATGACGGGGCAAGGGAACTGCCCTGCATCGGCGCCCGCGAAATGCGACACCAGCTTGCCGGGATTGCCTGCGGCAGCGGCGCCCAGCACGAGCGCGGCGACGTGCGGCTGTTCGGCCAATATCTCCCGGACGACCGCAACCGGGTCGCCCTGTCGGACGGTGATCGACGGCATCACGCCGGTATCCTCGATCAGCGCGCTCGCCGCCTGGGCGACCATCGCCTCCGCGCGCAGCCGGGCTTCCTCCTCCATCGTCGCCTGGACCGCGCCCCACTGGACGAACTCCTGTTGCGGCACGAGGGCCAGAATTTCGACGGCGCCGCCCGTCTTCGTGGCGCGTCGCGCGGCGAAGCGCAATGCGACCCGGGAGGCGTCATTCTCGTCGATTACCACCAGATAGGTACGCACCCTTCGCCTCTCCCATGATTTTTCACCAGATAGGTGAAAGGGTCTATGAATTTACCGTCCAGCGACCATTCCCGGCCTTGACCTGCCACCGAGGAGGGGGAATGAGTGTGGACCGCATCGACCCCAATTCCTTCCCCAGGGGACAGTTTATGCCGATAGAGTTGAAGATGCCTGCCCTCTCTCCGACGATGGAAGAGGGTACTCTCGCCAAATGGCTCGTCAAGGAGGGCGACAAGGTCGGCCCCGGCGATCTGCTCGCGGAGATCGAGACCGACAAGGCCACGATGGAATATGAGGCGGTCGACGAGGGTGTGATCGCCAAGCTGCTGGTCGAGGAAGGCGCCGAGGGCGTCAAGGTCGGCACGGTGATCGCCCTGATCGCGGAAGAGGGTGAGGACGCCTCGGCGGCCTCCCCGGCGCCTGCGAAGAAGGAGGCTGCGCCGGCACCTGCCGCACCCGCCGCCGAGGCAGTAAAGCCGGCTGCAGAGGAAAAGCCTGCGGCTTCTGCGCCTGCTGCCGCCAAGGACAGCGGCGGTGAGCGCGTCAAGGCCAGTCCGCTGGCCCGCCGTCTTGCCGCAGCGCAAGGCATCGATCTTGCCCAGGTCGAGGGTTCGGGCCCTGGCGGCCGCGTGATCAAGGCCGATCTCGAGACTGTTTCCGGCGGCAAGAGCGCGCCTGCGCCGACTGCCTCGGCTCCTGCGGCGGCCAGCGCCCCGGCGGAGACGCCCAAACCGGCGCCTGCACCGGTAGTGGCGGCGGACGACATCCCGCACGAGGTCGTCAAGCTCTCCAACATGCGCAAGACGATCGCGCGCCGGCTCACCGAGTCGATGCAGCAGAGCCCGCACATCTTCCTCACGGTCGACATCATGCTCGATCCGCTGCTGAAGCTGCGCGGCGAGCTCAACAAGGCGCTCGAGGCGCGTGGCGTGAAGCTGTCGGTCAACGATCTGTTGATCAAGGCGCTCGCCGTGGCGCTGGCCGAGGTGCCGGACTGCAACGTCTCCTTCGCGGGCGATACGCTGATCCGCTACAAGCGGTCGGACATCTCGGTGGCGGTCGCCATTCCGGGTGGGCTGATCACGCCGATCATCAAGGGCGCCGACACCAAGTCGATCGCCACCATCGCCAGCGAGGCGAAGGACCTCGCGCAGCGTGCCAAGGACGGCAAGCTGCAGCCCGTCGAATATCAGGGCGGGACCGCCTCTATCTCGAACATGGGCATGTTCGGGATCAAGCAGTTCACCGCCGTGATCAACCCGCCCCAGGCGATGATCATGGCCGTCGGCGCAGGCGAGAAGCGGCCCTATGTCGTCGGTGACGAGTTGACGACGGCGACGGTGATGTCGGCGACGGGCAGCTTCGATCACCGGGCGATCGACGGCGCGGTCGGCGCTCAGCTGATGCAGGCGTTCAAGCGGCTGGTCGAGAACCCGCTGGGCCTGCTCGCCTGATGGACGAGGCGGTGGAGCAACCGCCGACGGGCGATCCGGCCATCCGGGTCGTCGCCATGCCGGCGGACACCAATGCCAATGGCGATATCTTCGGCGGCTGGCTCGTCAGCATGATGGACCTTGCCGCCGGGACGATCGCGTCCCAGCGCAGCCGGGGGCGTACGGCCACGATCGCGATCGACGGGATGACCTTTCATCGCCCGGTCAAGGTCGGTGACGTCGTGTCGGTCTATGCCGATCTGGTGTCGATCGGGCGGACATCGATGAAGATCGACATCACCGCCTGGCGACGCTCGCGCGATGGGCTCGAAGTCCACAAAGTGACACATGCGACGTTCACCTTCGTCGCGATCGATGAACAGGGGCGGCCGCGCGCCGTCGACGAATAGAGCTGCAAGGAGCGGACAGTGGCGGATACCTACGATCTTATCGTTCTCGGATCTGGTCCTGGGGGCTATGTGGCGGCGATCCGTGCGTCGCAGCTGGGGCTGAAGGTTGCGATCGTGGAGCGGGAGCTTCTGGGCGGGATCTGCCTGAACTGGGGGTGCATTCCGACGAAAGCGTTGCTGCGCTCGGCGGAGATTTTCCATCATATGAAGCACGCCAAGAGCTTCGGGCTGGAGGCAACGGGGGTTTCGGCGGACCTGTCGGCGGTTGTGGCGCGCTCGCGCGGGGTCGCCAAGCAGCTGAACCAGGGCGTCACGCACCTGATGAAGAAGAACAAGATCGCGGTGCACATGGGCGAGGGCCGGCTGGTGGCGCCCGGCAAGCTCGCGGTGAAGGGCGACAAGGGCGAGGTCGAGCTGTCGGCCAAGCACATCATCGTCGCGACGGGCGCGCGGGCGCGCGACCTGCCCTTCGCCAAGGCGGACGGCAAGCGGGTGTGGACCTATCGCCATGCGATGACGCCGAGCGAGATGCCCGAGCGGCTGCTGGTGATCGGGTCGGGTGCGATCGGGATCGAGTTCGCCAGCTTCTACAATGACATGGGCGCCGAGGTGACGGTTGTCGAGATGATGGACCGGATCGTGCCGGTCGAGGATGCCGATGTGTCGGCTTTCCTGGAGAAGGCGCTGAAGAAGCAGGGTATGACGATCATGACCGGGGCGGGGGTCGAGGCGCTCGACGTGACCGCATCGGGGGTGAAGGCGAAGCTCAAGGCGAAGGACGGCAAGGTCTCGGAAGCCGAGTTCAGCCATGTGATCGTGGCGGTCGGGATAGTTCCCAACACCGAGACTATCGGCCTGGAGGCGGTCGGCGTGAAGGCCGAGCGCGGGATCATCGCGATCGACGGGCTGGGCCGGACCAATGTCCCGGGCATCTGGGCGATTGGCGATGTGACGCCGGGTCCGTGGCTGGCGCACAAGGCGAGCCATGAGGGGGTGATCGCGGCCGAGGCGATCGCGCAGGCGCTGGGCAATAAGGATGTCCACCCGCATGCGATGGACCGGAGCAACATTCCGGGCTGCACCTATTGCCACCCGCAGGTGGCGAGCGTGGGGCTGACCGAGGCGAAGGCGATCGAGGCGGGACATGAGGTGAAGGTCGGGACCTTCCCCTTCGTGGGCAACGGCAAGGCGATCGCGCTGGGCGAGTCGGAAGGCTTCGTGAAGACGGTGTTCGACGCGAAGACGGGCGAACTGCTCGGCGCGCACATGGTCGGCGCCGAGGTGACCGAGATGATCCAGGGCTATGTCGTGGGCAAGACGCTCGAGACGACCGAGGCGGAACTGATCAACACGGTCTTCCCGCACCCCACGATCAGCGAAGCGATGCACGAGAGCGTCCTCGCCGCCTATGGGCGCGCGCTCCACATCTGAAGCCGGTCG
>JAIYAJ010000292.1 GCA_027489105.1 Zymomonas sp.
CAGAGCCGACGGGCGGGTCAGCCATTTGTCGAGCGTCGCGGCATCCCATCTGATCCCCGCCCCCTTGGCTTTCATCGCCGCCGAATAGCGGAAGCCCGGGGCCGTGCCGGCCTTGCGCCCGACCACGCCCGACAGGTTCGGGCCGATCTTGTTCGGATCGCCCGGCTTGATCGAATGGCAGGCTGCGCATTTCAGGAAGGCCCGCTTGCCTGCCGCGGCATCCTGTGCGTGGGCCGGCACGGACAGCGTAGCGAGAGCGAGAAGAGGAACAGTGAGTTTCAGCATGCGTATGTCTTCCATGGGTTAGCGGCGCTTATGCGCCTTGAGCCAGCTGCGCGCACGAAGCGTCGCATTGGCGGAAATATCAGCCCAGAACAGGCCGACATCGTGAAAATGCATCGATCCTCCGGGCAATGGCTTGAGCTCCAGTTCCGCCGCCGGCTGAACCAGCAACAGGCCATCGCGACATTCGGCGGCGACTGCCCCGGCTTTGATCGCTCCCATCGCCCCGAAGCCTGGATCGCCGGCGACAGCTCCCCTGGCTTCCGACGCTGGCGAGCGGGGACGACGCCTGTCGAAGGTGACCGGATTCACGCACAGCGGACTTCCCCCGTCCCGGCCGTCATTCTGCGCGGCGAAGGCGGCGGCATAGGCCTTCAGGTTCGGCGTGAGGTCGCTTCCCGCCAGGATCGAGTTCCACTGGACGAAGCAACCCGTCTGCGCCGGTTCCGCGCAGAGCGGTACGCCTGCGAAGCGGGGAGCGAGATCGCCGTCCATAAGGTTGATCCCGATGATGTAGACCGCGACCAGCTGCCGTTGCAGAGCCGTCCCCTTGATCCGCTTTTCGAGCAGCGATGCACTATGCGCCCCGCCCTGGCTATGACCGGCGATGATGAAGGGGCGGCCCTTGTTTTCATGCGCCAGATACCAGTCGAAGGCGCGTTCGACATCGGAATAAGCCAGGGCAAAGGCCGCGTCCCGGCGGGCCGGGTCCATCAGCGCCTTGCTCGTCGCCGCCCGGTAGCGCGGGGCGAAGATGCGGCAACAGGCCGAAAAGGCGCTCGCCTGTCGCTGCACGGCGCTTTCTTCGGTCCACTTCAGCACGGCCGGATCGAGCGGATCATGGTTATAGTCGGTCGTCGACCGCGTGGTGGTCGGGTGAATCCAGAAGACGTCGACGCCGCGCATGGCCTTCACCGATGCTGCGCCCTGCGGCAGGCTGGTCACCGTGCTCCAGTAGCGACTCTGCGCGTAATCCGGCGCCGGCGGTTCGGCGGCGGAGACCGTCGTCCCCACCACCCCCGCGATCATGGCTGCGATCAGTCCCAGTCTCATGCTTGACCCTCATAGAATATCAGCCGCGCGGCCCAAGGTGTCATCACCCAACCTGCCCGGACGATCATGTTCGATCCCCAGCGAACCGGTCGCGCAGCCCCGATTTCGGCCCCCTTGTTCTCTGCACGAGCGAGCAGCGTCGCAAGGTTGCTGACCGGGAAGCACAAGGACGCAAAGCCGCGCCAATCCGGCCGGTCGCTTCGAAAGTCCAGCGCTTCGCACGGATAGCGGATCAGCTCGACCGAACCCTCCATCTGGCCTCGCGCCTGCGCAATCAGCACCGCGACATCGCACTCCCGCGCCATATCCAAGGGCAAACCCATGACATTCCGCCCACCCTCATGTGTCAGCACCGTATCGACCAGAACCGTCCAATCCAGCACCTCGGTCACAAAGCGTCGACCTGCCTCCATATCGTCGACAGGAATGACCGAATTGAACGGGTTGCTGGCAGGTCCGTCAATATGGTCCCATCCCGTCAGCGGGGGCGAAAGCCGCTCCACCATCGCGAAGCACAGGCCGTCGCCATCATGGGCCAGCGCCTCCAGAACATCGGTTCCGCCCATGGAAAAGCGCGTGACGGGCGCGTGGGCCGCAAAGCCATTGCGGCAGAACCCAGCAAGCAGATCGTCGATCGGTCCGAGCGAACGCAGCGAAATGTCGAAAAAGCCACCAATGTCCCAGGGCCGAGCGCCCATGCGCCGGACCGGCGGCACGGAACCGGGCGACTGTAACAGGCGGATCCGCCCCCGCCCCGCCTGCGGCTGCACGATGACAAGTTCCTGCCAGCCATCGGCGGGCGCAATTGCGTGCAGGTCGAGGAAGCTGGCATCCGGATTGCCGCACGATTCCCGCACATAGCCCAGCACCGCGCCGAGCCGGCCCGCCGTGGCCTCGGCGTCGGCCACTATGACGACGACTTCATCATAGCCGTTGTCGAGCGCCGGGTTGCTCACGCAGTGCGCTCGAGGATTTCGATTGCGGCGCGTTCGGCGCTTTCCATCGCCGATTCCATGCCGAAATCGGTGCGTCGCGTATGTTCGCCCGCGAAATGCATGACTTGCCAAGGTTTGATCATGTCGCGGGCGAAGGCGTTGACCTGCCCCGGCGCCAGGCTGAACCCGCAGCCGCGCTGCAGCGGATCGCGCAGCCAGTCCTTCCACGTCGCGACGCGGATCGCGCCCCTGGACGCAGGGCGCAGCCGGGCGAGCTCTCCGATCAGCAAAGCTTCGGCGTCGGCCCGGTCCAGCACCGAGACCGCCTGCGCGGTGCGACCGACAAGGACGAACATGCCGCGATGCGCGCCCTCCCCGCTATGGTTGTCGATCGCCCAGAACATCCCCATCGGACCGTCGCTTGAGATCGAGGGCGGCAGGCCATCCTCCTTCCAGAAGGGTCGTTCGACCGTGACGTAGAGACGCGCGGTGTTGGCATAGGGCATGGTCGTGATCGCCTGACGCGCGATCGGATTGGCGTTGCCGGTGATCTCCACCTCGCGCAGCATCGAGAAAGGGATGGTGCAGATCAGGAAGCGGCCGGAATAGACGCTGCCGTCGCTGCACGTCACCGTGCCGCCCGTATCGGACAGCGCTATACCGACCGCGCGCTTGCCCAGGCGCACCCGGTCGCCCAGCTTCGAGGCCATGGCAAGCGGCAAGGCGCTGCATCCGCCAACGATATTGTTGATCGCAGCCAGTCCGCCCACGGATTTGTGGTCGTTGGCCTCGCCGAAGGGGTGGTCGCGCTTGGCACCGCTCTCGGCCGATGGGGTCGCCGCCGCTTCGCTCATGCGCCGTTCGATCCGCCCGCGCACTTCTTCCTGCCACATCCGCAGCACCGAGGTTTCGTCGATGCCGATGCCGGGCGCGGAATAGGCTGCAAGTTCGATCGCCTGCGCGCTGTGCCCCTTGCGGGTCAGAAGCTCGCGCAGCGAGATGTCATATTCGGAGAAACGCGGGTCGAGCCAGTCGTCCAGCTCCTGGAGCGGATTATATTTCGCCGACAGCGCCTGTCCGATCAGGTTCGGCGGGATTTTGCGTTCGTCGCCGACGCACTGATTGAGCGGATTGGCGGCCCAGTTCTTTCCGTCGATCCACTCCCCCGAAAAATGGCTGCCGAAGGTCAGCAGGTCGCGGTCTTCACTGATCAGCTTCAGGCCGTGCCGCTCGCACGCGTCGAGCACGCGGGCATAGCCGCGCCCGACCTGGCTCGCGCCCACGTCGATCGGGCCGTCGACGGTCTGGACCGTCTGGACACGCCCGCCGACGCGGTTGTTCGCGTCGAGTAGGACGACCTTGAGGCCCTGCTCGACCAGCATTTCGGCCGAGCGCAGCCCCGATAGTCCCGCGCCGACGATGACGACATCGGCCTTCTCGGCGGCAAGCGCCATGCGCGGCATGCCGATGGCGGCGCCGACGGCGACGCCGGAGGAGAGGAATTGGCGACGGTTCAACGTCATTTGCTTTTCATCTCCGTGTCGAGCCACCAGCCGAATTCCTCGATCCAGTGGTCCGCCGTGGTTCCGCGCGCGGCCATGCCGAAACCATGGTTGCCGCGCTCGTAGAGGTGAACTTCGGGTCGATAGCCTGCCGCGAAGAGTTGATCGTAAAATGTCCGGAAGCCGACACCTACGGCCAGATCGTCCTGCGCCATGGCGAGGAACATGGGAGGCAGGCGGCCGGGCGCGGGCGTGGGCTTGGGCTGAAGCCAGGGCTCTTTCGGCGTGCCTTCCGGAAAAGGCAGATTGGCGGGCGGAATGGGCGGATTCACCTTGCCGAAGGGAAAGCCGTAGATCAGCCCGGCAAAGTCCGGGCGTTCCGCCGGATCGGCCGCGAACATGCTCATCCCCGCGACATGGCCACCGGCGGAAAAGCCCATGATGCCGACGCGGTGCGGATCGATCCGCCATTTGACCGCATTAGCGCGGACGATCTTCAGCGCTTCGATCGCATCCTCGACGCCGGGATTGCCGCCGACGCCGGGCTCGAGCGTCTCCTGCACGCGCTTGCGCATCGCTTCGTTGGTCTCGCCGGGCGGCGACTGGATCAGGCGATATTTGAGCACGAAGGCCGCGACGCCGTGCGCCGCCAGCCAGCGGGCCACGCGCGTGCCCTCATGGTGGATGGCGAGCAGGCGAAAGCCGCCGCCCGGCGCGACCACCACCGCCAGGCCGTTGGACTTGCCTGGTTCCGGCAGAAAGGGCTGAAGCGTCGGCACGGTGACGTTCCAGACCGTCTCGCCCTTGTCGCGCACGTCCTCCTGCACCGGAACCTTCGCGAGGCCCGGCCACCCCTTCATCGACGGCACGCCCTTCGGCCAGACGGGCATGGGGGGCAGTTCGCCCTCGGTGGACTGGGCTGCGACAGGCGCAGCACAGAGCAGCGCCAGCGCCAAGAGGGCCTTCCCTATCATTGCACGGTTTCTCCGTTGGTTAGCATTGCCGCTTCGGCG
>JAIYAJ010000390.1 GCA_027489105.1 Zymomonas sp.
ATCGACGGCGGAGCGTCGAGCGCGAGGAATTTGACCGTCTCGGCGATCTCGTCGGGGTGCGCGACGCGGCCGAGCGGAATGTCCGCCAGCAGCTTGTCGCCGCCCCGGCTCGCCAGATAGTCGTCGGCCATCCCCGTCATGGTGAAGCCGGGGCAAACGGCGAAGGCCAGGATATTCTCGATCGCATAGCCGCGAGCGATCGACTTGGTCATGCCGATCATGCCGGCCTTGGACGCGGCATAATGCCAGTGGGCGGGGCTGTCGCCGCGATAGGCGGCGCGGCTCGCGACATTGACGATGCGCCCGCCGCCGTGGCGCCGGAAGTGGAGGATGGCGAGCCGGCAGAGATCGGCCGACGCCTGCAGGTTGATCTGCATCGTCCGCGACCAGGCGTCGGTCCAGGCGGCATCGGGCGCGTCGATCGACACCGCCTCGAAGATGCCGGCATTGTTGATGAGCACGTCGATCCGCCCGTCGAGCGCCTCGAGCGCCTGATCCCAGGCGCGCCTCGGCGCCGTCGGATCGGAAAGGTCGGCGGCGACGCTCGCGTCGCCTTCGGCGGGGCTCGAACGATGCCCGACGATCCTGACATCCTCCCGCCCGAAGCGGTCGAGAATGGCGTTGCCGATACCCCGGCTGGTGCCGGTCGCGAAGATGTGAATGGCCATGCGGCGCGGGATAGGGGGTTTGTGCGCCCGCCTCAAGCGCCGCCGTTCGCCGCCATCGCAGGAGCCGGGCGTGCCGGCTCCCCATCGCGTCAGGCCGCGATGCGGCTCACAAACTCTCCGGTGATCGTTTCGAGACGCGACAATTCGCTGTCGACCCGGCGGAAGCCGGCTTCGAGGTGATCGATCTCGCCCGCCACGCTCTCGGTGTCCGAGCGGATCGCGGAGATGGTGGAGGACATGGAGTCGGCGGCCAGTGCCGTCTCGTCGACGGCTGCCGTGATCATGGTCACGGTCTGTGCCTGCGCTTCCATCGTCGAGCGGATGCGCTCGGCCGATGTCTGGACCTCGCCGACGATGTCGCGGATCGATCCGTTGGCGTCGACTGTCTGGCGGGTGGCCGCCTGGATTGCCGCGATCTTCGCCGCAATGTCGTCGGTCGCCCGCGCCGTCTGGCTGGCGAGGCTTTTCACTTCTTGCGCGACCACCGCGAAGCCGCGTCCCGCGTCGCCCGCGCGGGCCGCCTCGATCGTGGCGTTGAGAGCGAGCAAATTGGTCTGGCCGGCAATGTCGCGGATCAGGCCCAGGATCGATTCGATCGCCTGAGCATGGTCCGAAAGGACTTCGGAGATCGCCACGGCGTGACCCGAGCGTTCGGCGGCGCGGGTCGCGATCTGCGCCGCGACCTCGACTTCGGCGCGGCTCTCCTCGATCGCGCGGATCAGACCGGCTGCGGTGTGCGCCGCTTCGCGCATCGCCAGCGCCGACTGTTCCGCTGCGGCCGCGACTTCGGAGGTCTTGCCCAGCATGCCGCGTGCTGCGCTCGAGGTGTGGCCGGTCTTCTCACGCAGGCCGCGCGAATCGTCGAGCGCGCGGGAGAGTGCTTCGGAGATGTTCGTCCGGAACGCCTGGCTCCTGTCGCTCAGCCCGCGATGTTCGGCGGCGCGGTGCTGCGCACCGACGATGGTGAAGGTGACGTCGAAATAGATCGCATTGAGCGTCATCAAAGCCTGGCAACTGGCACTGACGAAGGCTGCATCGTCCGGATAGGTGCGGATGATAAGGCTGCAGAAGGCGGCGATGCCGGCGGCGGTCTGTTCGGCGATCATGCTATGGTCGCCACCCGCGGCAACGTTGGTCAGCGTGGTCTGGGCAAAGGCGCGGATCTCTTCGACATGAGCGCCGTCGCGCAGCATGTTCCGCCACAGCCGCATGCCTTGATCCATGGTCGATTCACCGGCGCGCGATTCGCCGTGCACAGGATATTCGACCGCCCGGCGCTCGAACCCGCTCACATAGATATCGCGCAGCTTGGCGAGCAGATCGTCGCCGCCGCGGTCCCATATGGCGCGCAACCGGGCGTTCAGATCGCCCGCGCGATCGTAGATTGCCAGCTTGCGCCGAATTTCCTGATCCGTGAGGCCGATCGTCTCCACGTTCAGACCGTTCATCCTGGGCTCCTGCACCGTAACATTTGATTCCGATATGCGGTGAGAAGTACGAGGAGATGGTAAACAGGTCCTTTAGATAGGGCGGATTTCCGAGCCACTTCCCTTCCTTGCACCTTGCACGGCGCGGCGACTCGTCTAAGAACGGCGCCACGACAGCAGGAGGGCTTTATGTCGCGAAATCCAGGGCGTCCGCTTTCGCCGCACCTGACCATCTGGAGATGGGGACCGCACATGCTTGTGTCGATCCTGCATCGTGCCACTGGCGTGGGTTTGGCCGTGGCCGCCGGCATCGGCTTCGTCTGGTGGCTCGTCGCTGCAGCGACCGGTCCCGAAGCTTATGCGACCTTTCTGGCCGTTGCCACGTCCGGCTTCGGCTATCTGGTCGCGATCGGGCTGACCTGGGCGTTCTTCCAGCACATGTTCTCGGGTCTCCGCCATTTCGTGCTCGATATCGGCGCGGGCTATGAGCTGAAGATCAACCGCACTGCGGCGCTGGTGACCATGGCCTCTTCGCTGCTCGTCACTCTGGCTATCTGGGCGCCGATCCTGCTGCGCGCCGCCAGCAAGGGAGCTCAATAATGGGTAGCGGTACCGGTATCGGTCGCGTCCGCGGTCTCGGCTCGGCCAAACATGGCGCGATGCACTGGTGGCGCCAGCGCGTTACCGCAGTCAGCAACCTGCTGCTCGCAACCTGGTTCGTCATCTCGATGTTCCGCCTTCCCAGCCTGTCGCACGAGGCGGTGGTGCAGTGGGTTGGCTCGCCGATGGTGGCGGTGCCGCTGGTGCTGCTGACGATTTCGATCTTCTACCACATGCGCCTGGGCCTCCAGGTCGTGGTCGAGGACTATGTGCATGAGGAGGCCGGCAAGGTCTTCTTCCTGCTGCTTCTCAACTTCTATGCGATCGGGGGCGCGGCACTCGCGATCTTCTCGATCCTCAAGATCGCCTTCGCGGGAGTGTCTGCCTGATGTCCGAGGCCTATAAGATCGTCGACCATCTGTACGACGCGGTCGTCGTCGGCGCCGGCGGTTCCGGTCTTCGCGCTACGATGGGCGCGGCCGGTGCCGGCCTGAAGACGGCCTGCATCACCAAGGTCTTCCCGACCCGCAGCCACACCGTCGCGGCGCAGGGCGGCATCGCCGCCTCCCTCGGCAATATGGGGCCGGACCACTGGACCTGGCACATGTACGACACCGTCAAGGGGTCGGACTGGCTGGGGGATCAGGATGCGATCGAATATATGGTGCGCGAAGCGCCGGCAGCAGTGATCGAGCTCGAACATGCCGGTGTTCCGTTCAGCCGCACCGACGAGGGCAAGATCTATCAGCGTCCGTTCGGCGGCCACATGCAGAATATGGGTGCCGGCCCGCCCGTGCAGCGCACCTGTGCTGCTGCCGACCGCACCGGCCATGCGATGCTTCACGCTCTCTATCAGCAGAGCCTGAAATATGATGCCGACTTCTATATCGAGTATTTCGCGCTCGACCTGATCATGGAAAATGGCGAGTGCAAGGGCGTCATCGCGCTCTGCATGGAAGACGGCTCGATCCACCGCTTCCGCAGCCATGCGGTCGTGCTGGCGACGGGCGGCTCGGGCCGTACCTATTTCTCCGCGACCTCGGCGCACACCTGCACGGGTGAC
>JAIYAJ010000277.1 GCA_027489105.1 Zymomonas sp.
CGGCATAGGTGATCGGCCAGTCGACCAGGCTCGCACCCGGGATCGATCCAAACCGGCTGCCCTCGATGAAGTCGATCTCGTGCAGGCGCCAGAAATTGGCGTTGAAATGCGCGCTGCTGCCGCCGACGACCCGTGCATAGGTCAGCGGGTTGCGACCGGATACGCGTTCCGCCTTCTCGCTCGCAGTGTTGCGGAAGGTCTGCGGATTGGTGGCCGGATTGTTGGTAATGCCGGAGAGGTTGCGGTACTTCAGCTCGTCATGCTCGAACTCTTCGGGCGCCAGGCGCGGCCCCTGCTCCATGATCACGACGCTGTTGCCGGCGCGTGCCAGTTCCCGCGCCACGATGCCGCCCGCGGCCCCGGAGCCGACGACGATGAAATCGACTGTCTCGCTGGTCTTGTATATTTTGCTCGGCATGCGGGGCTCCGTCAGACGGTCATGATCTTGGTGCCGGGATAGGGTTCGAACCCCGCATAATCCCGATCGTAATAGCCAAAGGGGGGCTCCCAGGCATGCTGGTTCTCCACCCCGATCAGCTTCCAGCCCAGATAGTCGTGATTGCCGCCATATTTGGGCAGAGCGAGCAGGCCCAGCACGGTCAGCCGTCGCACGGCCGCGAAGAAGGGCGTCTTGTCGACCTCTTGCAGGAAGGCGATCTGCTGCGCATCGGGAGCCGCCGAGAACGGCTTGTCGGCACCGTAGCGCGCGGCATAGGCGCTGTTGAACTCGGTCAGGCCCTGCCGGAAGGCCGGCAGTTGCTTCGCGAAGAAACTGCCGAGCGCGTTATCGATGAAATAGATGGTGCGGGCGTCCCGCGCGCCGGGCGTGGCGCCGCCGGGAACGATCTGGTTCGCGATCGCGTCGACCTCGGCCGCTTCAGCGGCGGTCAGGGTGGTGATGCTGGTGGGCGGCTCGGTGCCGTCGTGGCTGCCATGCCCGGCATGCTCCGCTGCGGCGGCAATTTGCGGCCAGTTCATGGCGACCCAGGTCGCGCTCGCCAACTCACCGATGGCGACAAGGAATTGGCGACGCGAGGGGGTAGAGTGTTCCACGGACCGCTCCGACATTGGCTGGATAGCGCCGGATTGAGCACATGCGGCCCCCATCGAAGGAATACGACAAACTGCGCATGGACGACCGGGCAGAGCGGGCGAAGCCGGGAAGCGCCCGAAGACCCGTCACAGGCGACGGTCTCTCCGTCATGCTCCGGATCGAAGGCGTGAGTGCTCCAGCCCGAGCGGGCCGAGGTTGGGTAGCAGAGCAGTGATCCCGTCCCGGATTTTCCGCCGGCTACTTAGCCGGACAGCTGGCGGGTCGGATCACCGCCAAAAGCCAGACGATCTGTTAAGGCTTCGACATATGATGCGCACAAGGCTCGTTGAGAATGGAGCCGGCGGCACGGACCGATTGCCCCATCCTGCTGGTAGTGCGGTGATCGTCGCAGGGGGATGAGCCGGTACACACAACCGTCATCGGCAAGGTGGGCGGTGTCAGGTAGACCACTCAAAGCGCAAGTTCAGGACTGCAATACTGTGCGTCAGCGTGACTTCGCTGCGCGCATCACCAATTTCACATAAGCTAGGATTTCGTCGATCTCGCCCTGCTTGAGCTGCCCTGCCAGCTGACCGTAGGCCATCCCCTCCAGCAGATAATGGGCAATGTTGCCGCTGCGGCCCGCTTCGGGGTCCTCCGCATGCCAGTCCAGCAATTCGCGGGATATCTCGTGCCAATCGTCAAGAAAAGCGCGGTAGCTCGAAGCAAGCAATCGCGCGAGGCCCGGCTCGCTTCGCGAAGCCAACACCAGTTCCTGATAGGCGCGGAACTCGCGTTCATTCAGATGCCGCCAATGGGACTCGACCACATGGTCGATCGCATCGTCTTCCGGCGTGATCGACAGCAGGTCTTGCCGGAACAGGTCGAGCCGACGCCTGTGGAGCCGGGCGACCGTCGCCTGCAACAGGTCCAGCCGCGTCGGGAAATGATATTGCATGCCACCGCGCGAAACGCCTGCCCGATCGGCGATCAGCGATGCCGACACCTCCGGATAGGGCATCGTGGCGAGGCAATCGATCGCCGCGTCGAGAACCTGCGCGCGCAGGACTGCGCCCTTCTCCGCCTGTTTCTGACCGCTACCTCGCTTGGTCTGGGCAGCACGCCCTTTGCGCAAGGGCGAGGCGACGGGATCAACTTCAATCTTCACGGACGACCGACGAACCTCGGAAAAAGGGTGAGCATGCCGCACTTTCTGGGGCGAAGCGGCCACCTATCACAAGTGGCAGGGCATACCATCGATAAAATTAAGCAGCGCTGATTGACTTTCTGGGCGATCCGATAACAATAAACAGCAAGCCTGCTTAAAACTGGCTGGTAGGAGAGGGACAATCTTATGGCACACCGCCTGAACAAGGGGGCTCGCCCCTTCATATCCACTGCTTTGGCAGGCACGATGGCGCTCTTCGCCACGCCCGCCCTGGCGCAGTCGCCGGCCGCCGACGCCGATACCGACCCCGCCGAAATCATCGTCACGGCGCAACGCCGCGCGCAGTCCATCTCGGACGTGCCCCAGCCTGTGCAGGCGATCGGCGGAGCCCAGCTCAAGGATTTCGGCGCGAATCAGATCCAGGACGTGATTGCCCTCGTCCCCAGCGCCACGGTCGGATCGACCATCTCCGTCGGGTCGAACACCTTCCAGATCCGCGGCGTCGCGGCAGGCGAGACTGATGGCGACGCGACGATCGGCTTCTATCTGGACAATTTCGCCTTCTCGATGCCCGGCCGCCCTTATGCGCCGGCGGCGGATTTCTACGACCTCGACCGGGTCGAAGTCCTGCGCGGACCGTCCGGAACGCTCTATGGCCTGGGATCGCTGGGCGGCACGATCAAGGTGATCACCAAGGACCCGGATCTCTACGATACGGCCGGTTCGGTGCGCATGTCGCTCAATACCACCGATGGCGGAGAGCCGGGCGCGGGCGGCGATGCGATGATCAACCTGCCCCTGTCGGAAGGCAAGGTCGCGCTGCGCGGCGCCGTGTCCTACAAGCTGATCGGCGGCTTCGCCGATAACATCGCGACCGGCAAGAAGGACGCCAATGACGCCGAATCGCTGACGGCGCGTGTGAAACTGCGGGCGGAACCGACCGAACGCTTCACGATCCAGCTCGCGGCTTGGTACAACAAGTCGGATCAGGATTTCTCGAACCGTGCGACCCTCGCCGATCCTGCGATCTTCGACCAGACCTTCGGCATCGCCAATTCCGACTACCGTCTGCTGACCGCCGATCTCGAATATGATCTGGGCTTTGCATCACTGCTCTCGACCACGGGGTCGATCCGCAACAAGGTCGTCGTCAACAATGGCGGCTTCATCCCAGGCATCGGCGACTTCGCCAGCTTCTGGCCGCTGGTGACCAGGAATTTCAACCAGGACCTGCGCCTGGCCTCGAACGGGGACAATAGCGCGCTCAACTGGATCGTCGGTTTCTTCTACCAGAATGGCAAGACGACGGGCGGGCAGAGCGTGTCGCTCGACGATTTCCCCGTGGGCGGCCAGACCGGCCTCGCGACCTTCAACGACAACATCATCAAGACCCGGGCGTGGGCAGTCTATGGCAACGCGACCTACAGCTTCGCCGACGGCCTGGTCGACCTGACCGCCGGTGGTCGCTATTATAAGGAAAAGCGGACCTTCATCGAGAACAGCTCGATCACGCTGATCCAGGCCGGCGTGACCGTACCCACGGTGGGGACAGACCGGGCACGCAACAGCACCTTCAACCCGCGTTTCAACATCTCGATCCACCCGACCTCCAACGGCATGATCTATGCCGAGGTGGCCAAGGGCTTCCGCTCCGGCGCGATCACCTCCACGTCGATCATCTCCGGCGCCAATGCCGCGCTGGGCACCAATTTCGACAACAGTTCGCCGCCCGACACGCTGTGGAATTACGAAGCGGGCATCAAATGGGGCCTCGGCCGCTTCGACATCGCCCTGTCCGCCTATCTGTTCGACTGGAAGGACGCGCAGATCGAACTGTCACCGACGCTACAGTCGATCGTCGTCCCGATCGGCGACGTGCGCGGCAAGGGTGTGGATGCCGAGCTGACCTGGCGCACGCCACTCGACGGGCTGACGCTGGCTGCGGCCGGAAACCTCAACAGCACCAAGCTGCGTGACATCCTGCCGGCGGTTTCCGGGGCGCTGCCCTGGCTGTCCAACGGCCGCCAGTTGCCCGGCACCGCGAAGCGCACCCTGTCGGTCAACGGCAGCTATATCACCGATATCGGGCGGGGCTGGGACCTGAAGGTCAACGGGCGCTATGCCTATCGCTCGCAGCAGCAGAGCGTGTTCAACGGCGTCTACGCGCCCTGGAACGGCTTTGGTTCGGCCCGGATCGGCGTCGCGCGCGACGATCTCGAAATATCCCTGTTCGCCGACAATATCGGCAATGCCCAGCGCCCCATCTCGCGGCCGGGCGGTCAGAATCAAGTTCCCTATCCCCGCACCATCGGCATCTCCGTCGAAAAGCGGTTTTGAGCGGTTCAGCGGAGATCATAGATGGCAAAGATCGAGCAGGAATTCGCGTCGGTCGCGCGGACGCAGGGAAATTGGGCGGCCAAGCCCTTCCTCCCGCGTCAGCCGATCCCCGATATCGGAAGCGCCAGGATCGACGGCGAGCGCTTCCACTCGCGCGAGTTCATGCAACGCGAATGGGACAACATCTGGACCCGGACGTGGAACATCGGCTGCCATGTCAGCGAGTTGGAGGAGGCCGGCGATTTCCGGGTCCATTCGCTCGGCAAGGAATCGCTGCTGTTCGTCCGCGGCGCGGACGACATCATCCGGGGCTTCTTCAACATCTGCCAGCACCGGGGAAACATTCTCTGCCAGTCGCGCGAGGGCGCCGTGGAGCGGTTCAAATGCCCGTTCCACGGCTGGGAATGGAATCTGGACGGAACGCTTCGCCAGGTAATGCACCCGCAGCTCTTCCCGCAATTCCGTGCGGGCATACCGACCGACGAACTCGCCCTGCCCGCGCTGAAGGTCGAGCTGTGGGGTGGCTGGGTGTGGTTCAATATGGACCCGGCCGCCGGCCCCCTCGTCGATTTCCTCGGCGAGGCGGGGCGGCACCTGGAGAGCTATCAGCTCGACCGCTACCAGTTGATCGACCATAAGAGCTTCGAGTGGGCAGGAAACTGGAAACATGCCCATGATGCGTTCAACGAAAGCTATCATTTCGAGGCGCTGCACCCCGAATTCCTGAACTTCGCCGAGGGTTTCGACGTCCCGATCGAGTTGCTCGGCATTCACAGCCGAATGCTCAACTTCAACCATACGGTCAGCGAAATCCTCCCCGACCGCAGCGAGATGACCGAGTTCCGGAAGCGGATGCTCGGCCAGCCCGAAGGCTATGAAGGCGAGGCCAAGGACGTCCACCTCGCGATCGTCGCGCAGAAGCGCGCCCTGCAGGGCAAGAGCCACATCGGCTATGAGCGGCTCAGCGACGAGCAGCTCGCGCACCAATATCACTACACCTTCTTCCCTGGGACGACCTTCACGTCCACGCCCGAAATGTCGATCGTGTTCCGCTATCGCCCGCATGAGAGCGATCCGGGCTATTGCTATTACGACTTCCTGATCACGCGCCACGATCCACCCGGCACGCCGCGCCCCGAGCATGAGCATCGGCTCTATCGCCATCACGAACTGCCGGACTATGCCGAAGCGTTCGACGGAAGCTTCGACCCGGTTCTCGCCAATGTCCTGCAGCAGGACGGCACAAACATGCCGACGATGCAGCAAGGCACGGCGTCGCGGGGGTTCCGGGGCATGATCCTGGGCGAGCAGGAAGTCCGCCTGCGCCATTTCCATCAGACGATCGACCGCTATCTGCGGGGCGACTTCCCCCCCAACGGCGACCGGTGAGCGACATGACCCACCCGAAACGCCTGCATGTCATCACGGGCGGAAAATATCATGACTTCGATCTCGCCCGGCTCAGGCTGCTCGAGCTGATGGCGGAGGACGACCGCATCCGGGCCAGCTGCGCGATGGACTATGACGGACTGCATCGGCTCGACGACTGCGTCGGTCTGGTGCTCTACACCTGCGACATGATGCCGTCTGATGCCCAGGCGGAGGCACTCGATGCCTTTGTCCGCGACGGCGGCCGCATATTCGCGCTCCATGCGGTCAACGCCCATCTCGAGTTCACCGACGGGCCCGAGATCGTGACCAGCGGCGTCCGCATTC
>JAIYAJ010000311.1 GCA_027489105.1 Zymomonas sp.
CGATCAAGGAGGTGGCCAAGCTCTTCGCCGGCATCTTCATCTGCATCGTGCCGGTCCTCGCCATCCTCGGCGCCGGCCGCTCGGGCGCGGCCGCCCCGCTGGTGGCGCTGGTCTCGAACCCGGACGGCAGCCCCAACAACGTGATGTATTTCTGGCTGACGGGCGCGCTCTCGTCGTTCCTGGACAACGCGCCCACCTACCTGGTCTTCTTCGAGCTGGCCGGCGGCAATCCGCAGGAGCTGATGACCAGCCTCGCCATCACCCTGGCGGCGATCTCCACCGGCGCGGTCTACATGGGCGCCAACACCTACATCGGCAACGCGCCCAACTTCATGGTCTACGCCATCGCCAAGGACATGGGCGTGAAGATGCCGAGCTTCTTCGGCTACATGCTGTGGTCAGGCGCGATCCTGATCCCGACCTTTGTGCTGGTGACAGTGGTGTTTTTCAGGTGAGGGCAGGGTGGACGCGGGGCGCGCTCATCGCGGCGTGGGCCGCGCCCCTCCGCACCGGATTTCGGGATCGAGCGCCATCAGCGCGGAGGGAGGCAGCCCGAACATTCTGACGAACTGGTGCGAGAAATGCGCGGAGCTGGAGAAGCCCGCCTCATGCGCCGCCTCGGTCAGGTTCGCCCGCGCGGCGAGCGCGCTCATCGCGAGGCCCATGCGCCGCCAAAGCCTGTAGCGGCGGAAGGGCGACCCCATCTGCTGGCGAAACACCGCGTGGAACCGGGAGGGCGACAGCCCGGCCGCGCGTGCCGCCTCGGCCATGGACGGGTAAAGATCGGGGTCGCTGACCATAGCGCGGGCGATGGCTGCCGCGCGCGGGTCCGCCGCTGGCGCGAGCGTGACGCCAAGAACGCTCCGCCAGCGATCGAGATCCCACAGCCGCAGCGCCTCACGCGGCTCCGCGCTGAGCGCGGCATGCGCACGGAGCGCATCCGACGCCCCGACCTGCCCGACATCGTCCCCAAGCGCGTCGAGATAGAGGAAGGCGACCCTGCCCTCCGCTTCGAGCCAGTGATGGCGCGCCGCCGGCACGTGGACGATCGGGGCCACGGTGGACACGCAAGGAGCGGAAGGATCGCCATAGAGCGTCAACCGGATCGGCGCGTCGAGCCCCACCGCGAGCGTGAACGCGGCGTTGCGATGCGGCTTCAGCCCGAGCGCCGGGCCGTAATACAGCGCGCGCGCTCCGTCGAAGGCGATCACGGGCCGGGCTGGCGCGCCGGACGCCGGCCGCGCTTGCCGCTTCACGATTGGCTTTGCCATGCCTTCCATGAAACCAGCGCAAGGGGCAGGAGCGCAAGCAGATCGGCCAGCGCGATGACGCGCAGCGACCCGGAGGGCGCGCCCGCGGACGCATAGATGACGAGGAAGCTCACCACGCTGATGCCGACCACGAGGCTCGCGGCCCGGCGCGCCCCGGGCTCCCAGGCGGCGTAGAGGCAGACGATGACGATGGCGAGGAACAGCGCGCCCCGATGCGTGATGAGCACGCCGAGGTCACCCGCCGCCGCGACCCCGTAAAGCCTCTCGATCAACGCCGGACTGACGAGAACGGCCGCCGGCGCCGCATGCACCAGCGCCAGAAGAAGCCAAGCAGCGATCAGCATCACGCACCCTTTCGTTCACGTGAAGCTGCTTATCGCAGGGCGGTTCGACGGGCGCTTTCACAAACCGACTGCGGGGTGCATCACCAATGGCGCCCCTAAAAAATTACCTCACTCCCCCAAAATTTCTCCCCCTCGCCCCTCTTTCCCCCACGGAACGCACCTCTCCCGGCCACGTTATCCCTCGGGCGAACTGTCCCGACGAAACCGGGCCCTCGCCTTGCCGGACGCTTGGAGCCCGACATGGGCGGTCCAAGGCCCCAGCCCTGCGAGGCCCCCATGTTCCTCAGAATCGACAAGCTGCTCACCGACCTGCCCATGCCCACCAAGGCCGACCCGAATGCGGGGGCGGCGCTTCAGGAGTTGCTGGGCGGCAAGTATGGCGAGATGTCCACCCTCAACAACTACATGTTCCAGAGCTTCAATTTCCGCTCGAAGGCGAAGATGCGCGCGATCTACGACATCGTGGCCAGCATCACGGCGGAGGAGATCGGCCATGTCGAGCTCGTCACCAATGGCGTGGCGCTGCTGAACAATGGCCCCGACGCCGAGGATGAGGGCGGCGACATCTCGGATGCGCCCTTCGCCGACATGGCGGATGCGCGCCTCGCCTCGTCCTTCTTTGCTGGCGCGGGCGGCGGCGCGCCGATGAACAGCGAGGCCATTCCGTGGAATGGCAGCTTTGTCACCTCGACCGGCAACGTCATCATGGACATGCTGTTCAACTTCCATCTCGAATGCGGCGCGCGCCTGCACAAGCTGCGCGTCTACGAGACGCTGACGGACGCCACGGGCCGCGAGGTCTGCGGCTACCTGCTGGTGCGCGGCTCGGTCCACGCCCATGCCTACGCGCTGGTGATCAAGAAGCTGACCGGCGTCGATATCGCCAAGATGCTGCCCGTGCCGAACATCAATCTCGACCGCATCCCCGAGTGCCAGAAATATCTCGGCGAGGGCAAGCACCGCATCCTCTACACCAACAGCCCCGAGGACTACACGGCGATGTCCGAGATCTGGGGCAACGGCGAGATGGCGCTTCCGGGCGATCCGCCCGGCGAGCTCGAGGTGGTGGAAGGCGCGCCCGAGGGAGGGCAGATCCCCGACATGGCCGCCACCGCTTCGGCCTTCGCGCCGAACTACGCGCCCGAGGAGATGCTGGAGATCGCCACCAAGCTCTACAAGAAGTCGCGCTGAGCCCCGCGCCCCTGCATGAAGAAGGCCTCGCCGGCTTGCGCTGGCGGGGCC
>JAIYAJ010000351.1 GCA_027489105.1 Zymomonas sp.
CAGCGGCGAGCCGATGACCGGCAGGCGCAGCGTGTCGAAGATCGGATATCGGGAGGCGGGCATGACTCACTTTCCGCATGGGGCAAGGGGTTTACGGCAATGCCATGGGGGAAGATGGGGTGGATGCCAAGGGGGGGGTAGGCTGGGCCAACCCTTTTTGGAGTTGTTGGTCGCCGAGCATAATTTATACGTTTTTCCGGTCCGATCGAAACGCGATAGCAGGAATATTGTTCCGCTGCCGGAACGGGACCGACATCGATCCTCCCGTCACCAATGCGAGCGCGTAGCTGGACGGCGGCTGCATGTAGCAGCTCGACCCGTGGATCGCTGCTTCACAAAATTGCGCCACACCAGTGCCCAGAGCGGATATTTTTCCCGAGGCGGCGCCGACAGCCGAGTTTCACCGCACCGTCTCATAACATTTCTCAAATGTGTTGCATATTTCCGATATATTCTCCATAAATGCCCAATGGAGATTCGATATGGATAAGAAGCGCGAGAATTTCGTTCGACTGGCCGAACAGCGCGTCAACCGTGCGCTCAGGGAAATCCGGCTGATCGGCAATCTGTCGAACCGGTCTGCGTATGTCTCGACGGATGAGGATGTGAAGAAGATATTTCGAGCCCTACAGAAGGAGCTCGACACGGCAAAAGGGCGCTTCGGCGACGCCGAAAACAGCAGTGAATCCCTGTTCAAACTCTGATCAAGGCAGGAAGGAACCCGCAATGACTGAACCAGTACTGGAATTCCTGCTGAACCAAGCCGGTGAGAGCGAGGGTCTCGGCGATGCAGGAATCGAGACCTTTCGCGACAATCCCTACGCCAGCTGCGGCCGCGAGTCGGGCCAGAACAGCGCAGATGCCGCGATCGCGTATCCCGTCAGGATGGCGTTTGACGTGCTCGATGTCGCGACTTCGGAGATTCCTGGCATCGTTGTCCTGACGGACACCGTCGAACGGTGCCTCGCCGATGCCAAGCAAGAGAAGGATAGAGACTTCTTTACGCAAGCACGAAGCATGCTTGACCGACCGATCACTAAAGTTCTCAGGATCAGCGATTTCAATACAAAAGGACTCGCCGGACCTTCAGGCGAAGAGGGCACGCCATTTCACTCCCTTCTCAAAGGTGCAGGGGTAAGCAACAACAAGACTGACACCTCCGGAGGTTCATTCGGCATCGGCAAGAACGCGTCATTCGCGATCTCCGATCTACAAACTGTCTTCTATTCGACAGTATATCACGACGCAGCTGAACAGCTCCGATTTTCGGCTCAAGGCAAGTGCCGAATGGTCTCCCACGTTGATAGCAACGGGAAGAAACGACGAGCCACCGGTTACTGGGGAAACCCAGACGGGTATATCGCTGTAGAAAACCCTGCCGAGGTCCCCGAGTGGATGCGTCGTACTGAAGTTGGAACCAGTATTTTTTGCATTGGTTTCAGGCAAAATGAAGGCTGGTCTTGGTCTATCGCATATTCTCTTCTGATAAATTTTTTTGCAGCAATTCACCGCGACAGGATGGCCTTTGAGATCAACGGGGGTGAAATCAAACTTAACCATAACACAGTCGCAGCGATGTTCGATGACCAACGCATTATCGATGCGGCTGAAGCTGACGGACAGAAGAGTCAGTTGGACTTCTCGCACGACCTCTTCAAATGCCTAACGTCACCTGAGGCGAAGGACATTGAGCAGAAAGTCCAAGGCCTTGGCAACATGCGTTTTCGGATTCTGGTTCAAGACGGCCTTCCCAAGCGTGTCGGTATCGTCAGAAATGGAATGTTGATCACATCCGAACTTCAGCAATTCGGTGACAAGTTGCAGCGGTTCGTCGGAACGCGTGAATTTGTGGCATTTGTTGAGCCTATGGCCGATGCTGCAAGCAAGTTGATGAAGTCTATCGAAAACCCGCGCCACGACAGTTTTTCTGCCAATCGGCTCTCTGATCCAGTCAAGCGGTCGGCCGCTGAAAGTGCAATGAGGCAGCTAATTAAAGATCTCCGCCGCCTGATCGAACAGACCGCCGCGATCGAAGAGGAGGACGAGGTTACCTTAGATGAGTTGGCAAGATTCTTTGCAGAAAATGTAAGCGGTTCCGCACCGCCCGATCCCGATGCAGAAAACGATCCCGAAAAGTATGTGTACAAGCCCGCTCGAAAGACAAAGACGAGTACGCAGCGCTCTCAAGAGAATGCCGGCGAAGAAGGCGGCGGGGGTAAAAAGGAAACAAAAGAAAGCGGCGGAAAGCGCTCCGGAAACCAGCAAGGGCTTGGCGCCGGAAGCGGCGGCAGCGGCACGCAAGGGAAGGCCCCTCCCCTTAAATTGCGGGGTTTGAGGACGGTAATACCCTCGGATGATGCTGCGGCACTAAAAAGAACAGTCTGGTTCACACCCACCGTTACCGGGTTAGCGATAGTGCAACTTGAAGCAACCGGTATGAACAATGGCGAACCACTTCCCGTCGTTGCGTCTAGCGTCGGCGTCATTCGTAAAGGGAAAGTTGAGATTGATCTGAGGGAAGGGGAACGGGTCTCCCTCCAGGTGACATTTGACGCGCCCTATGCGGGACCGGTTGAAGTGTTTGCTACTGCGCAAATCCAGGAGACAGCAGCATGAAGTTTTCCGACGACATGCGCTTCGCTCACCCGGTACTTACAAACGAGACTGGGGACTTTAGCTGCGGCAATTTTTCACTCGACATTGAGGTTGAGGAAATTGTGGAGGCCAACAAAGTCAGCATCCGTTACATAATCGATCTGACGGAGCTATCAATCAGGAAGCTTGTTGAGAATGGTCAGGCAACAGTTGGAATATTCGTTCGGTGTGGAGATACATTCTATTCTGATCTTCGAGAACTTGGCTGGCCGGAGGGCAAAGTTGATTTTGAGAAAGGCTCACTGATTAACCGCGTGACTATCCGCCCTGTCATATGGCTTTCGCAGCCCTTGCGAGATTGGAAGCCTAACGATGTACACATGGAGTTCAGTCTACCCCTGGACTTGGCTGTCGGCGATATTCTGGCCTTCGATGACGAGCAGATACTGAGCGTTGGTCAAGCCAAGCTGGCGCCTATGGAGAGCATCTTCGCATTGGTGGCATCCCCCATCCAGCCAGAAGGCCAACTGAGCGTTAAGCTGGATGTCGAAAAGATCACGATTATTACGGGGGAATCGACTTTCAAGATAATCAATGCCTTACGCCATTCAAGAGCCAAGGCAGCTGTCTTGAGTTCAGTCTACCTGCCTGCTGTGATGGAGGTTCTCGATGCACTTCGGGAAAACCCTGATGCATATGAAAACCGGCGCTGGAAACAGCCATTCGCGGCGAAATGCATTGGCGCAAGCATCGACTATCATGGCAGCCTTCTTGAGAATGCGCAGACGTTGCTGGAAATGCCGGTTAGTAGGCTTGAAACAATGACGGAGGCCAAGGCGTGAGCAAACTTAAATTTCTCTCGCAGGATGTAATGGACAATCTGCAGGCGCAGGTCGCGGCCAACCGTGCGCGGTATCAAGCCGGCGACTTTCTCGACCTCGAAGTTGGAAATGGTTGGGCCATCGAGGTCTCTTCGGTCTCCCTTGATGGAGGGGCGCTTGCTGCGCTTGACATGTCCTCGACAAAACCAGAAGTCGAAGTCCGCAATTCGCTGATGGTTTTCGAGGCGCTTCCGGGCATGACTCCAGCGATAGCCCGCGAAGGTCGCATCTGGACCAGGCTGACACATGTAGAAGGGCTCGAATATGCGAGGTCCCGCTGGCTGTCGGGAATAGCCGGGGAGTCTATCGACAAAGCCGTGCTCGATCATTTTTTTGGAAGCGGGCTTACTTCTGTACGAGACGACAATGCCATTGGCCGGCTTTGGTGGAACGCAAGGGTCGCCAAAATTGCGGCCGGAGCGGGTGATCACGAACAGGCACTGAGTCTTATACTGAAGAGCGCTGATATCCGGAGCAATTTCGTCGAGCGCTCGCGCACGACGAGCAGGCCGAAGCTAGCCCAAGGCTTGATCCGGATTATGATCGCGGAGCCTTGGATAACATCAGATGAAGCAAGCTTCCGCCATTTCATGAAGGTGCTCAATCGAAACGGTGGCGGGATCCTTTTTGAGGTCATGTTGGATAAGCAGATTGATGAATTTTTGGCGAAGACCGTGGCTGCAGCAATGAAGCTATCGGGAACCCAAGAGGTTGCCTGATTTCCACCGAGTTTCCCTTTTCGGGTGAAAGTGGCGTAGGCAGGAACTCGCACCACGAAACAAATGAGGAACGAAAGGCTTGCTGGCTGGGAAACTTCGTGCCATCCTGTCACAAATTGACCCAGAAATTGCGATCTGGTCAGAGACAGGAACTCAATATGGACGGCAGCTCATTTAGCGTTTTTTTCCGGCAAGCGGGGCTTTCGCTGGAGGAGGGGCACGCGCTGCTCGATACCTCGGCGAGGCATTTGAGGCGCTACTTATCTGGCGAAATTGTTGCCCCCAAGCTTGTGTTGGAAAAGGTCAAAGAGATTGCGGGGCAGCGGCTTGCTGCTCGCCCCCCCGCGCGCTTTCGCTTTATCGATCTTTTTGCTGGTATTGGCGGTCTTCGCATCGGTTTTGAAGCGATCGGGGGGCGGTGTGTTTTTACCAGTGAGTGGGACCGTTGGTCGAATGAGACTTATCGGAAGAATTTTCCTGATGGAGACGATCACAAATTAGTGGGGGACGTTCGGCCCTATGGCGCTGACCCATCCCTGATTCCCGAGTTCGATGTATTACTAGCGGGCTTTCCTTGCCAGCCTTTCTCGCTCGCTGGAGTTTCCAAAAAGAACTCTCTTGATCGCGCCCATGGTTTCGCCGACGAAAAGCAAGGCAACCTTTTTTTTGAGATTGAGAGCATACTGCGATACCATCGGCCAGCTGCTTTTCTCCTAGAGAATGTAAAGCACCTTCAGCGACATGATAAAGGTCGTACTTTTGAGGTAATCCGTCACGCTCTTGAACATGATCTTGGTTATTCGATTGACTGGCGGATAGTCAGTTCAGAGCCTTGGGTTCCACAGAAACGCGAGCGAATTTTTATTGTTGGCTTTCGCAATGATATTGGGTTCAGCTTCAAGAACTTCGACAGCATGATCCCGCCTCACGATGAATGGCCTACGCTCGAAACCGTGCTTCAGTCGCACAACGAGATCGACACGAAATACACACTCACACCCCGGCTGTGGGAGTATCTTCAGAACTACAGGGCCAAGCATGAATTGGCTGGAAATGGTTTTGGTTATAGCATTTTCGGACCTAACGATGTCACCCGAACATTGTCCGCACGATATCATAAAGACGGATCTGAAATCCTAATTGCACAGACAGGACCCCGCCCCCGCCGCCTCACGCCCGTTGAATGTGCACGGCTGATGGGCTTCGAATATGGTGAGCGGAAATGGCAGATTCCGGTTTCGGATACTCAAGCCTATCGCCAGTTCGGAAACGCGGTAGTCGTACCAGTCGTGGAGGCCATAGCCCGCTACATGGAACCATCAATCACGTTAGCCCTGAGCGAACCTGCGGCATCGCCTTTTGCTCAACGGGAGCTTGCCCCAGTTGGCTGACATTGTAACGCCGGAAGTCCGCAGTCGTATGATGGCAGGAATACGTGCAACTGATACCAAGCCAGAAATGATCATCCGGCGTGGTCTTCATGCTTGCGGCCTGCGCTTTCGACTGCATGTAAAAACCCTGCCAGGAACCCCAGATCTCGTCTTTCCAGCTCGGAGGGCCGTACTCTTCGTACATGGCTGTTTTTGGCACGGTCATAATTGCCACCTTTTTCGCTTGCCGTCCACTCGAGCAGACTTCTGGCGTGAAAAAATTGGCCGCAATCGCGCAAATGATGTGAGGCATGCAGTGACTTTGGCGACTTCGGGTTGGCGAGTCGCCACGATTTGGGAATGTTGCTTCAAGGGCAGGAAGCGGCGACCGCTTCAGGCAATGATTGACGAAATCTCCGAATGGCTGGCATCGGATATCTCAGCATTGGAACTTGCCGGGGTAAACTCAAGTTCAGAGGAAAACCCTGACCGCTCAACAGAGTGAATTGGTTGCACTAAGCATTGAGAGAAAATTTCGCATCTTGAGATGCGCTTAACAAGGCTGCGGGCGTCTCACGCGCGCCTCTCGATCGTGGCGTCGGCCGCCGCCCCCTACTCTAAATTCTCATACAACCGGTTCAGCAACGTCAACATCCGCGAAAAATCCGCCGCGCTGAAGCCTTTCGTCACCCGATCGTAGATCGGCGCCGTCACGCCGCGCGCCGCGGCCAGCTTCTCGCGGCCGAGGTCGGACAGCAGCAATTCGGTGATGCGGCCGTCCTGTGCGCTCGGCTGGGTTTCGACGAGGCCGGCCTTCGCCATGCGCTCGACGATGCGCATCATCGTCGACAGGTTGATCACCGCCGATCGGGCGACCTGGCCGATGGCGAGGGGGGATTGTTCGCCGAGGATCATCAGCACGCGCCAAGTGGGGATGTCGATCCCCAGGCCGCGCAGTTCCGCCTCGATCACGACATTGTAGCGGCTGACTGCGCGGTTCAGCAGATAGAAGGGATAGGCATCGACGCGGAAGTCTTCCGATCCCGGATTTCCCAGCGGACGCAGGTCCTTAGCCACGCTTGTCTTCCTATCCGGATTTTTACTTGCATCTGCAAGTTTTTCGAGTCAGCTTGATGACTGCTCATTGCTTGGGAGGAAGCACGATGTCCAGCACGCAGACGCTCATGGATTTCGCTACGGCGATCAGTCAGAACCAGATCAGGGTCGTCGACATTACGCAGACGCTGTCGGAAGACACGCCGGTCCTCGTCCTGCCCCCCGAATTCGGCCAGTGCGCGCCCTTCTCGCGCCAGGAAATCTCGCGCTATGACGAACGCGGCGTCGCCTGGTACTGGAGCAACTTCACCGTCAGCGAACATACCGGCACCCATTTCGACGCGCCGGTCCACTGGATCTCGGGCGCCGAGCTCGAAGACAATACGGTCGACAAGGTCCCGCCGCAGAAGCTGATCGCGCCCGCGGTGGTGATCGACTGTTCGGCCGAGGCCGCCGCCGACGCCGATTTCCTGCTGAAGGTCGAACATATCGAGGCGTGGGAAGCGCAACATGGCACGATCCCGGCGGGCTGCTGGGTGCTGTTCCGCACCGACTGGTCGAAGCGCGACGTCGACGCCTATACCAACCGCCGCGAGGATGGCGCCCACACGCCGGGGCCGAGCACCGAGGCGGTCCGCTTCCTGATCGAGGAGCGCAGGATCCTGGGCTTCGGGGTCGAGACGATCGGCACCGATGCCGGACAGGCGCATCTGCTCGAGCCGCCCTATCCCGCGCACACGCTGCTCCACGCCGCCGGCCTCTACGGCCTGCAGTGCCTGCAGAATCTGGACCAGCTGCCGCCGACCGGTTCGGTCGTCGTCGCACCGCCGCTGAAGATCCGCGACGGTTCGGGCAGCCCGCTGCGCGTGCTCGCGCTCGTCGCGGCCTGATCGGGGAGCAGGGGCATGGCGGAGCGGTCGTTCAAGGCCGAGGTCAGGAAGCTGGAAGCCGGCGCCGGCGAGGAGTTCGTCGGCGAAGGCATCCTGGCGGTCACCAAGGCGCTGCTCCAGTCGGGCGTCGCCTATGTCGGGGGCTATCAGGGGTCGCCGATCAGCCATCTGATGGACGTGTTCGCCGACGCGAACGACCTGCTCGAAAGCCTGGGCGTGCATTTCGAGGCGAGCGCCAGCGAGGCGACCGCCGCCGCGATGCTCGCCGCCTCGGTCAACTACCCCTTGCGCGGCGCGGTCGCGTGGAAATCGGTCGTCGGCACCAACGTGGCGTCGGACGCGCTCTCCAACGTCGCCTCGGGCGGGGTGAAGGGCGGCGCGCTGATCATCGTCGGCGAGGATTATGGCGAAGGCTCCTCGATCATGCAGGAGCGCACCCACGCCTTCGCGATGAAGTCGCAGATGTGGCTGCTCGATCCGCGCCCCAACCTGCCCAGCATCGTCAATTCGGTCGAACAGGCCTTCCAGCTGTCCGAGGCGTCGAACACGCCGGTGATGCTCGAACTGCGCGTCCGTTCCTGCCACATGACCGGCAGCTTCATCGCCAAGGACAATGTCCGCCCGGCGATGACGGTCGACCAGGCCGCCGCCTCGCCGGTGCGCGACACCAACCGCATCGTGCTGCCGCCCGCCAATTTCCTCCACGAGGTCGAGAAGGTCGAGCAGCGCTGGCCCGCCGGCATCGCCTTCGTGCGCGACAACAAGCTCAACGAATGGTTCGGCCCGGCGCAGGACGATATCGGCATCATCGTCCAGGGCGGCCTCTACAACAATCTCAATCGCGCGATGGAGCTGCTGGGGCTGGCCGATGCGTTCGGCGCGGCGCAGCTGCCGATCTATTGCCTCAACGTCACCTATCCGCTGATCCCCGACGAGGTCGCGGCCTTCTGCCAGGGCAAGAAGGCGGTGATGATCATCGAGGAGGGGCAGCCCGAGTTCATCGAGCATGAGCTGAACACGCTCGTCCGCCGCGCCGACCTGCAGACGCGCGTCGTCGGCAAGGACGTGCTGCCGCGCGCCGGCGACTATACCGCGCATGTCGTGCTCGAAGGGCTGCGCAAGTTCCTCGCCGAGTGGAAGCCCGCGCTGGCGCTGCCCGAACAGGCGATCGAGCCGCTGCCGGCACCGGTCGCATCGCAGATCCCGGCGCGCCCGGCCGGCTTCTGCACCGGCTGCCCCGAACGCCCCGTCTTCACCTCGATGAAGCTGATCGAGCGCGAGCTGGGGCCGGCGCATGTCTCCGCCGATATCGGCTGCCACCTCTTCTCGATCCTGCCGCCGTTCAACATCGGCAACACGACGATGGGCTATGGCCTGGGCACCGCCGGCGCATCGGCGTTCAAGCCGAAGGACAAGCGCGCGATCGCGGTGATGGGCGATGGCGGCTTCTGGCACAACGGCCTGACCTCGGGCGTCGGCAATGCGGTGTTCAACAAGGACGACACCGTCACGCTGATCATCGACAATGGCTATTCGGCGGCGACAGGCGGGCAGGACATCCTGTCCTCTCGCGCCGACAACAAGGAGCGCGCGACGCGCCACCCGATCGAGCGCGCGGTGCGCGGCATCGGCGCGAAATGGGTGCGGACGATCGACCGCACCTATGACCTGAAGAAGATGACCGCCGCGCTGCGCGAGGCGCTGACGAGCCCCGAAAAGGGCCCGAAGATCATCGTCGCCCAGTCCGAATGCATGCTCAACAAGCAGCGGCGCGAAAAGCCCGCAGTGCGCAAGGCGATCAAGGAGGGCAAGCGCGTCGTGCGCGAGCGCTTCGGGGTCGATTCCGACACCTGCACCGGCGATCACAGCTGCGTCCGCCTGTCGGGCTGCCCGTCGCTGACGATCAAGCCCAACCCCGATCCGCTGCGGCGCGACCCGGTCGCCCATGTCGAGAATAGCTGCGTCGGCTGCGGCCTGTGCGGCGAGGTCAGCCATGCCGCCGTGCTGTGCCCCAGCTTCTACCGGGCGAGCATCGTCTCCAATCCGACCGGCTGGGAACGCTTCCGCAAGCGGATCGGCGACGCCGTGATCGGCTTCCTGCAACAGCGCGACAACCGCGCGCGCGCCGCGAGGGCCTTCTGATGAACGCTGTGACCACCGCGGATCGCAACCGCATCTGCATCGCCATCCTCGCCATGGGCGGCCAGGGCGGCGGCGTGCTCGCCGACTGGATCCAGGAAATGGCGCGCCACCATGGCTGGCTGGCGCAGGGCACGTCGGTCCCCGGCGTCGCGCAGCGCACCGGCTCGACCGTCTATTATATCGAGCTGGCCCGGGCCGTCGAAGGCCGCCTGCCGATCATGGCGCAGATGCCCGTGCCCGGCGACGTCGACATCGTCATCGCCTCGGAGTTGATGGAAGCGGGCCGCGCCATGCTGCGCAACTTCTCCACCGGCGACCGCACCACTCTGATCAGCTCCACCCACCGCGTCTATTCGATCGCCGAGAAGTCGGCGATGGGCGACGGGCGCGGCAACAGCGACAAGATCATCGAGGCGGCGGGACGCCGCGCCAAGCGCTTCATCGGCTTCGACATGGAAGCCGCGACCGAGCGTTCGGGCAGCGTGATCAGCGCGGTCATGTTCGGCGCGCTGGCGGGCAGCGGCACCCTGCCCTTCGGCCGCGACGCCTTCGAGGAGGCGATCCGCCAGAGCGGGATCGCGGTCCCGTCCAACCTCAAGGGCTTCGACGAAGGCCTGCGCGCGGCGCAGGGCGCGGTGACGCTGCCCGAAGCGGTGCAGCATGACGTGCCCCAGCCGACCAGCGACACCGGCCGCCGGCTCGCCGCGCGCCTCCGCGCCGCCCTGCCCGAGGTCGCCCACGCCAACGCGCTCCACGGTGTGCAGCGCCTGATGGACTATCAGGACGCGGCCTATGCCGAACTCTATCTCGACCGGCTCGAGGTGGTGGCGGCGCTCGATGGTGCGCCCTTCCTGCTGACCGAGGAGACCGCGCGGCATCTCGCGCTGTGGATGAGCTATGAGGACACGATCCGCGTCGCCGACCTCAAGGTGCGCGAGAGCCGCATGGAGCGCGTCCGCAAGGAGGTCCATGCCGGCGCCGAGCAGCTGATGACCGTCACCGAGTTCATGCACCCGCGCCTGCAGGAGGTGTGCGAGACGCTGCCCGAATCGATCGGCGGCAGGATCCTTGCCTCGGACCGGCTCAAGCGCTGGCTCGATCCCTTTTTCCAGAAGGGCCGCCATGTCGAAACGACCCGTGCGCGCTGGTTCGTCGTCCTCTGGCTGCTGTCGCGGATGCGCGGCATGCGCCGCCGGACGCTGCGCTACCGCGAGGAGCAGCACCGCATCGAGCAATGGCTGCAGGACATCCGCGAAGCCGCCCCGTCGGACAACGCCCTCGCCGTGGAGATCGCGCGCTGCCAGCGGCTGATCAAGGGCTATAGCGACACCTTCGAACGCGGCCTGCGCAACTATGCCGCGATCCGCGAACGGCTCCAGGCGCTGCCCCCCTCCGAACGCTCGGCCGGCTGGCTCGCCCAGGCCCGCGAAACCGCGCTGGCCGACGAGAAGGGCCAGCATCTGCAGGAATTGCTGGCGGCCTGACAGCTATCTGTTCCCCAAGGTTGAGCTGGTGGTACTGTCCAGCTCAGCTTTTGGGCGGCGAGCCCATCTCCGTTGGGAAGGAGTGGTCGGCGTGACCGGTAGGAACAGTTTCAGCATTCTTAGCGACGACCTGCCCGCAGAGAGCAAGAAGGCCGTGGCAGGTAAGGTCGCGACACTGATCGAAGCTATCGGCGGCGAGCAGGAGGTCGTGCCCCCCTTTCAAGAGGACGTTGTAGAGACCGTCACTTCCTCGGATATCCGCGCACCCGAGCAGCGGTGAGCCCCGTAATGGGTGCCTCCGGAAGTATCTTTCCCGTGACAATTGCTGCGCACAAAAAAGGGGTCCGTCCGAACGACGGGCCCCTTTTTGCTGCATCGATGCTGCGGGTTTTGGGAAGGGGCCGGCCGCTCCTGCAGCGGTGGCGGGCGGCCCCTTCCCGCCCCTCCCCCGTCGCCGGGGGAAGGGTGGGCCTCGTCAGAAGGCGGCGATATCGGTGATGCCGCGCCCCAGGATCAGGGCGTGGACGTCATGCGCGCCTTCATAGGTGTTGACGGTCTCCAGGTTCACCATGTGGCGGATGACCTGATATTCCTCGGAGATGCCGTTGCCGCCGTGCATGTCGCGGGCCATGCGCGCGATATCGAGCGCCTTGCCGACATTGTTGCGCTTGACGATCGAGACCATCTCCGGCGCGAAGCGGCCCTCGTCCATCAGGCGGCCGACGCGCAGGCTGGCCTGCAGGCCGAGCGCGATGTCGGTCAGCATGTCGGCGAGCTTCTTCTGGTAGAGCTGGGTCGCGGCGAGCGGGCGGCCGAACTGCTTGCGGTCGAGGCCGTAGGAACGCGCCGCGTGGAAGCAGAACTCCGCCGCGCCGAGCGAGCCCCAGGAGATGCCGTAGCGCGCGCGGTTGAGGCAGCCGAACGGACCCTTCAGGCCCTGCACGTTCGGCAGCAACGCGTCTTCGCCCACTTCGACGTCGTCGAGGTTGATCATGCCCGTGATCGACGCGCGCAGCGAGAATTTGCCCTCGATCTTCGGGGCAGACAGGCCCTTGGCGCCCTTCTCGACGACGAAGCCCCGGATCTGGTCGCCATGCGCTTCGGACTTCGCCCAGATCACGAACACGTCGGCGATCGGCGAGTTGGAGATCCAGGTCTTGTTGCCGTTGAGGCGGTAGCCGCCGTCGATCTTGGTGGCGCGGGTGCGCATGCCGCCGGGGTCCGAACCGGCGTCGGGCTCGGTCAGGCCGAAGCAGCCGATCCATTCACCCGAGGCCAGCTTCGGCAGATAGCGCTGCTTCTGCTCTTCCGAGCCATAGCTGTAGATCGGGTACATGACGAGGCTCGACTGCACCGACATCATCGACCGATAGCCGGAGTCGACGCGCTCGACCTCACGCGCGACCAGGCCATAAGCGACATAGGAGGCGCCGACGCCGCCATAGGCTTCCGGAATGGTCACGCCGAGCAGGCCCTGCGCGCCCATCTCGCGGAAGATTTCCGGGTCGGTATGCTCGCGCGCGAAGGCGTCGATCACGCGCGGCTGAAGGCGATCCTGCGCATAGGCACGCGCGGCATCGCGGATCATCCGCTCGTCATCGGTCAGTTGGTCGTCGAGCAGGAAGGGATCGGCCCAGTCGAACCGGCTCATCTGGCTCATGTCATGTTCCTCTTTGCGGGGCCGTCGCGCATCAGACGGTCGGGCCGGAATGTTGAATTCAAAGATCAGTCGGGAATGACGGCAGTCGTCTCGATCTCGATCAGCGCGTCGTCTTCCATAAGGGCGACGACCTGCACGACCGCCATGGTCGGGAAGACCCGGCCCATTATCGCACGGTAGATTTCGCCGATGCGGCGGACCTCGGCGAGATAGGCCTGCTTGTCGGTGACGTACCAGGTCATCCGCACGACATGCTCGGGCTTGGCGCCCGCTTCGGCGAGGAGCGCGACGAGGTTGCGCAGCAGCTGCTCGAACTGGCCGGGCAGGTCCTTCGCGACGAACTTCTCTTCCTCGTTCCAGCCGACCAGGCCGGCGGTGTAGATCGTGCGGCCGCGCGTCTCGATCGCGTTCGCATAGCCCTTCGGGCGCGGCCAGCCGGCCGGTTGCAATGTCTTCACTGTGCCTGTTCCTGCGCTTCGGCGATCGTCGCACGCGCGATCACCACCTTCTGGACTTCGCTTGCGCCCTCGTAGATGCGCAGCGCGCGGATCTCGCGATAGAGCCGCTCGACCATGTTGCCGCTGACGACGCCTTCGCCGCCGAACAGCTGGACCGCCTTGTCGATGGTCTGCTGCGCGGTATCGGTCGCAAAGAGCTTCGCCATCGCGGCTTCGCGGGTGATGCGCGGCTGGCCGCTGTCCTTCGCCCAGGCGGCGCGATAGATCAGCAGCGCGCTGGCGTCGTTGCCGAGCGCCATGTCCGCGAGCGCGGCCTGCGTCAGCTGCAGGTCCGACAGCGGTGCGCCGAACAGCTTGCGCGTCGTCGCGCGGTTCAGCGCCTCGTCCGTGGCGCGGCGCGCGAAGCCGAGGGCTGCGGCGCCGACCGTCGAGCGCAGCATGTCGAGCGTCGCCATCGCAACCATGAAGCCGCGCCCCGGCTCACCCAGCAGATGATCGTCGGGAATGAAGCAATTGTCGAAGCGTATCGTCGCCAGCGGATGCGGCGCAATCACGTCGATCGTCTCGGTGACCGAGAAGCCCTCGGTCGCCGTCGGAAAGGCGAAGGCGGAGAGGCCGCGCGCCCCCGGCGCCTCGCCGCTGCGGGCGAAGATCGTCAATATGTCGGCGATGCTGCCGTTGGAGATCCAGGTCTTCTCGCCGTTGATGATCCAGCCGCCGTCGACCCTGGTCGCGCTGGTCGCCATCGCCGCGACGTCGGAGCCGGCCTCCTTTTCGGAGAGGGCGAAGCCCGCGATCATCTCGCCACGTGCGACCCTGGGCAGATAGGCCGCCTTGACCGCATCGCTGCCGAACAGGCCGATCGCGCCGGTGCCCAGCCCCTGCATCGCGAAGGCGAAGTCGGCCAGACCGGCATGATAGCCCAATATCTGCCGCGTCAGGCAGAGGGTGCGGACGTCGACCGGGCTGTTCAGCCCGCCGAAATCGGCCGGGACCGCCGCGCGCAGGAAACCCGCCTCGCCCAGCAGCCGCACGAGCGCGCGGCAGTCGGCATCGACGTCGCCCGTTTCGTGGTGAAGGGCATCGGCATTGTTGCGGCACCAGGCTTCCAGATCCTGGGCGTAGCTGCGATGGCGATCCTCGAAAAAGGGCCAGGACAGGAAGCTCTGGTCCGCCATCTCAATTGCCCTCGAACACGGGCTTCGACTTGGCGACGAAGGCGTTGTAGGCGCGCTCGAAATCGCGCGTCTGCATGCAGATCGACTGCGCCTGCGCCTCGGCCTCGATCGCCACGTCGAGCGACATCGCCCATTCGATGTTGAGCTGGTTCTTGGTGATGCCGTGCGCGAAGGTCGGCCCCGACGCCAGCATGGCGGCATAGGCCTGCGCTTCGTTCAGCACCTCTTCCGATGCGACGATGCGGTTGTAGAAGCCCCAGCGCTCGCCCTCCTCGACACCGAGCGAGCGGCCCGAGAAGAGCAGGTCCGACGCGCGGCCCTGGCCGATGATGCGCGGCAATATCGCGCAGGCGCCCATGTCGGCGCCGGCCAGACCAACGCGCGTGAACAGGAAGGCGGTCTTGGTCGCCGGGGTCGCGAAGCGGATGTCCGATGCCATCGCCATGATCGCGCCCGCGCCCGCGCAGATGCCGTCGATCGCGGCAATCACCGGCTGCGGACAGGCGCGCATCGCCTTGACCAGATCGCCCGTCATGCGCGTGAAGGCGAGAAGCTCGGGCATCTCCATCTTCGTCAGCGGGCCGATGATCTCGTGCACGTCGCCGCCCGAACAGAAATTGCCGCCCGCGCCGGTCACGACCACCGCCTTGACCTCGGTCGCGTAGACGAGGTCGCGGAAGAAATCGCGCAGCTCGGCATAGGATTCGAAGGTCAGCGGATTCTTCCGCTCCGGCCGGTTGAGCGTGACCGTCGCGACCTTGCCGTCGAACGCATAGGCAAAATGCTTCGGCGCGTAATTTGCCGGATTCAACATCCCATCCTCCTCACATGACTTCTCCGCCGGCGACGACGATCGCCTGCCCCGTTACCGAGCGGGCGAGATCGGACATCAGCCAGTGTACCGCGCCCGCCACCTCGTCGGGTTGGATCAGCCGGCCCTGCGGATTGGTGCCGGTGAAGGTCGTCATCGCCTCGGCTTCGCTGCGGCCCGTCTTGGCGACGATCGTCGCGACGGCGTCGCGAACGATGTCGGTGTCGGCATAGCCCGGGCAGATCGCGTTGACCGTGATCGCCGTGCCCGCCAGCTCGGTCGCCAGCGCGCGCGTCATCCCCAGCAGGGCATGTTTGGTCGCGGTATAGGCGCTGACATAGGCATAGCCCTTGAGCGACGCGGTGCTGGCGATGTTGATGATCCGTCCCGACGGCAGCTCGCGCATCGCCGGCAGGACCGCACGGGTCGCGTTGACCGCACCCATGACATTGGTCCGCCACAGCGCTTCCCAGACGTCATTGCCGGTCTTGAGGAAAGGCGCGGTCTTCACCGAACCCGCGCAGTTGACGAGCGTGTCGACCGATCCGCGTTCCTGCGTCGCGCGTGCGAAGGCCGCATCGACGGCCCCGGCATCGCCCACGTCGCAGGCAATCGCCAGCAGGTCGGGATGCTCGGCGCGCACCGCTTCCAGCCGCTCGGCATTCCGGCCCATGATGGTGACGCGGTGGCCGGCGCGGGCGATGTCGAGCGCGATAGCCCGACCGATCCCGCTGCCGCCGCCGGTCACCACGACATGGCGGAATCCGCTCACTTCAGCGGCACCATCTGCGCAGCGCGCTGCGCGTTGAGCTGGGCCTGGAAGAAGCCGCTCTTATACTGGTCGGGCACGGGGGCCTTCTTATACTGCTGGCTCGCGGCGGCGTGCAGCGTCCAGTTCGGGTCCATCTGGTGTGGACGGCCCATCGCGCAGAGATCGGCACGGCCGGCAGCAATAATCGAGTTGACGTGGTCGACCTCGTAGATGTTGCCGACCGCCATCGTCCGAACGTCGAGTTCGTTGCGGATCTGGTCGGAGAAGGGCGTCTGGAACATGCGGCCGTAGACCGGCTTCTCCTTCTTGCTGACCTGACCCGAGGACACGTCGACCAGGTCGACGCCGGCTTCCTTGAACGCCCGGCTGATCTCTACCGCCTCGTCCGGGGTGATGCCACCCTCGACCCAGTCATGCGCCGAGATGCGCACCGACATCGGCTTGTCGGCCGGCCAGACGGCGCGCATCGCGTGGAATATCTCGAGCGGGTAGCGCAGGCGGTTTTCCAGGCTGCCGCCATAGTCGTCGGTGCGCTTGTTCTGGGTCGGGCTGATGAAACCGGACAGCAGATAGCCATGGGCGCAGTGCAGCTCGACCATGTCGAAGCCGGCGTCGAGCGCGCGGCGCGTCGCATTGACGAAATCGTCGCGGATCGCGTCCATGCCCTCGCGGGTGAGCGGCACGGGGACCTGATTGTCGGGGCTGTAGGGCACGTCGGACGGCGCCACGACCTGCCAATTGCCTTCCTCCAGCGGCTTGTCGATGCCCTGCCAGGCGAGACGGGTCGAGCCCTTCGAGCCGCTATGGCCGAGCTGGACGCAGATCTTGGCGCCCGGCACGCTGTGCACGAAGTCGGTCAGACGCTTCCAGGCGGCGGTCTGTTCGTCGTTCCACAGTCCGGTGCAGCCCGGCGTGATCCGCGCCTCGGGCGAGATGCAGGTCATCTCGGTGAGGATCAGCCCGGCCCCGCCCAGCGCACGCGCGCCATAGTGGACGAGGTGGAAGTCGTTGGGGACGCCGTCGGTCGCCGAATACATCGCCATCGGCGACATCACGATGCGGTTGCGCAGCTCCATGTCGCGCAGGCGGAAGGGCAGGAACATCGGCGGGACGGGCTCATTCACGACCTCGCCGAACGCCTTGGTGGCGAGTTCGCGCTCGAGCTGGGCGAGCCAGGCCGGATCGCGCAGACGCAGATTCTCGTGGCTCACCCGCTGGCTGCGGGTCAGCAGCGTGTAGGTGAACTGCATCGGATCCATCTTCAGATAGCGGTCGAGATGCTCGAACCATTCGGTCGAGTTGCGCGCGGCATTCTGGATCTTGAGCACCTCGAGATGGCGCTCCTCGCGATATTCGTCGAGCGCGGCGGCGACGCCTTCCTTACTCTTGAAATCGGGGCGGCTGACGACGTCGGCCAGCTTGATCGCATCCTCGAGCGCAAGCTTGGTGCCCGAGCCGATCGAGAAATGCGCGGTGTGGGCAGCGTCACCCAGCAGAATGATGTTCTTGTAGCTCCACTTGCCGCAGATCAGGCGCGGGAAGTTGATCCAGGCCGAGCCGCGAATATGGCTCGCATTGGTCATCAGTTCATGGCCGCCGAGATGATCCGCGAAGATCTCCTCGCAGAAGCGGCAGCTTTCTTCCTGGGTCATCCGGTCGAAGCCGACCTTCTCGTAGACCTCGGGCGTAGTCTCGACGATGAAGGTCGCCGTGTCCTTGTCGAACTGATAGGCGTGGGCCCAGATCCAGCCATATTCGGTGTTCACGAAGATGAAGTTGAACGCATCGAAGCGCTGGTGCGTGCCGAGCCAGACGAACTTGTTGCGCTTGACGTCGATGTCGACGTCGAAATGCTCCTCATAGGCGCGGCGCAGCTTGCTGTTGACGCCGTCGGACGCGATCACGAGGTCGTAGCTCGACAGGAACTCCTCGTTCGGATCGACGTCGACCTCGAACTCCAGCTTCACGCCCAGCTCGCGCGCCCGATCCTGCAGGATGTTGAGCAGCCGCTTGCGACCGATGCCGATGAAGCCGTGGCCGGTCGAGCTGTTCTTCACCTTCTTGTCGCCGTCGACGACATGCACGTCGATGTCGTCCCAATGGGCGAGCTCGTCGATCATCGTCCTGGCGCTGATCGGGTCGTTGCCGTTCAGATGCTCCATCGTCTGGTCGGAGAAGACCACGCCCCAGCCGAAGGTGTCGCCGGGCCGGTTGCGCTCGAACACGGTGATGTCGTGCGACGGATCGCGCAGCATCATCGAGATGGCGAAATAGAGACCGGCCGGGCCACCGCCCACGCATGCAATCTTCATCGGGGAGTCTCCGAAATCATTTTATGTCTAAAACATATCCGAGCCCGGAGATATTTCAAGCGTAAAGTAAATGATCTGGATCAACGCCCGTGCCAGCGAAACCTCAGGACGTGAAACGTCCGTTCTCCCGCGTTTGCCGTTCCAACAGCGAACTGGTCTCTATCCCGTGGCGTTGCAGCGACTCGACGATCGTACCGGCACCGACCTGATCGGCCCAATGCATCGGCCCGCCGCGATAGCGCGGCCAGCCATAGCCGTGGATCCAGACGACATCGATGTCGGACGCGCGCTGTGCGATTCCCTCCTCGATGATACGGGCGCCCTCGTTGACCATCACATAGAGGGTCCGCTCGCGGATCTCCTCGTCGCTGATCGCCCGACGCTGCGCACCCGATGCCCTGGCGAAGTCTTCTATGATCGCCAGCGCCTCGGGCGACGGCGAGCGGCGGCGCTCGGCGTCATAGTCATAATAGCCTTTCCCCGCCTTCTGGCCGAAGCGACCGGCGGCACAGATCGCGTCCTGCAGCGTCTCGATGCGCGACGGATCGCGGTGCCAGCCGATGTCGACGCCGGCGAGGTCCGACATCTGGAAGGGCCCCATCGGCATACCGAAGCCGGTGTGGACGCGGTCGATCTGTTCGGGCGTCGCGCCCTCCATCAGCAGCGCAATGGCCTGCTTGCGGCGTTGCGCCAGCATGCGGTTGCCGATGAAGCCATAGCAGTTGCCCGCGACCACCGCCGTCTTGCCGATCCGCCGGCCAAGCTGCATCGCCGTCTTGAGTATGTCGGGCGCGGTCTGTGCGCCCCGCACGATCTCCAGCAGCTTCATGATGTTGGCGGGCGAGAAGAAGTGCATGCCCAGGAAGCGTTCGGGGTGCGAGACCGAGCCTGCAATCTCGTCGATGTCGAGATAGCTGGTGTTGGTCGCAAGGATCGCGTCGGGCCGGACGACCTTGTCCAGCGCACCGAACACATCCTTCTTGACGCTCATCAGTTCGAACACCGCCTCGATCACGAGATCGCAGGAGCCGAGATCCTCATAGCGCAGCGACGGCGACAGCAGCGCCTTCGCGCGGGCTGCGGCGTCCACGCTCAGGCGCCCCTTAGCGACCGAGCCGTCTAGCGTCTTGCCGATGCTGGCAACGCCGCGATCGAGCGCGGCCGCGTCGAGTTCGAGCAGCGACACCCGGAGCCCGGCCAGCAGGAAGTTGATCGCGATGCCCGTGCCCATCGTCCCTGCGCCGATGATCCCGACATGCTCGACGGGACGCACCGCGACCTCGTCGCCGATACCGTCGATGCGGCTCGCCTGCCGCTCGGCGCCGAACAGATAGCGCAGCGCACGCGACTGCTCGCCGCCTTCCAGCGCGAGGAACAGCCGGCGTTCGAGTGCCTGCCCGTCTGCGAGGGACAGGGTCGTGGCGCCATTGACCGCCTCGATCGCCGCTTCAGGGGCGGCCTGCCCGGCGAGTTTCCGGCCATTGTCGGCCTTGAACAGCGCCACCAGCGCGTCGTCGGGCGCGATCGTCCGCTCGCCCGTGCGCGGCAGCGGACCGCTGTCCGCCATCTCGCGCGCAAAGGCGATCGCGGCGTCGCGCAGATCGGCATCCTCGACGATCCGATCGACCAAGCCACGCTCCGCCGCAGCAGCAGCATCCAGCTGCTCGCCCAGCACGATCATCCGCAGCGCCATGTCGAGACCGACGAGGCGCGGCAGCCGTTGCGTCCCGCCCGATCCGGGGATCAGGCCCAGCTTGACCTCGGGCATGCCGAACTTCGCGCTGCGCACGTCAAGGCGATAATGTGCAGCCAGTGCGACTTCGAGATCACCTCCGAGCGCCGTTCCATGGATCGCCGCGACGACAGGTTTGGGGCTGGCTTCGATCGCGTCGCACAGCGCCGGCAGCACCGGATCGCGGCGGGGCTTGCCGAATTCGGCGATGTCGGCCCCCGCGAAGAAGGTCTTGCCGGCGCAGAGGATGACGATGGCGGAGACGTGCGGATCGTCGGCAGCGGCGGCGATCCCGTCCGCAAGTCCGGCGCGGACCGCGTGGCCGAGCGCGTTGACCGGGGGATAGTCGGCCGTGAGGACCAAGATCCCGTCGAGCTTTTCCTGCGTCACAACCATCGTCCCACCCTCCAAGCCGATTTCCAATGCATCGGGGCCATGCACTACCGACAGATTATTTTAAGTCTATACTAATTCCGCAGCCCGCCCCAGCGCCGGGACGCAACGACCGAATCAGGCGGTGAGGAGGAAGGGCGTCATCGCCGCGCGCATGTCGTCGGGCCAGGGCACCGACTTGCGCGCCGACAGATCCATGCAGACCAGCACGCCGCTGCCCAGGATGCGCTGCTGCCCGCGGGCCGACATCCGGAAATCATAGGCGCAACTCGATCCACCGATGCGGCGCGGTTCGATGTCGATATCGAGAATGTCACCCAGCTCGCTCGGCGCCTGGAATTCGCATTGCAGGCTGACGGTCGGCACACCCAGCTGGCGGCGGACGTGCAGCCCGTGAAAGTCATGGCCCATCGCGGCGAACCAGTCTTCGACCGCGCCGTTGAGAAACTCGAAATAGCGCGGGTAGAAGACGATCGCCGCCGCATCGATATGCGCGAAGCGAACCTGCGCCGTGGTGCGGAAGCCCATCAGGAACGACCGATCGAGACTTTGAGGTCGGCGAGCAAGTCGTAAAGCTGTTGCTGCTTCTCGCGCGGAAACTCCTTCATCGCGTCGCGCACCCAGCCCTGATGATCGCGCGCCATGCGCTTGAACAGCGTCTTGCCTTCGGGGGTCAGGGTCACGATCGCCGAACGCCGGTCGTTGGGGTCGACATTGGTTTCGACCAGCTTCTGCGCCTCCAGCTGGCGGACGATCGACGTCACATTGCCGTTGGAGACCAGCAGCGCGCGGGAGAGATCGCCCATCGTCTGCCCTTCGGGATAGCGATCGAGCGAGGCCATGACGTCGAAGCGCGGCAGCGTCGTGTCGAACTGCTCGGCGAAGTTGCGCCGCAGCCGCTTTTCGATCCGCATGGCGCAGCTCAGCAGGCGCACCCAGACCCGCAGGTCCATCGGCGCTTCGAGAGAGCCGTCGTGCTTTTCCTCCATCCATCCCTCGCCACAGCGCGTGCCCCCGCGATCGACGGGCAATAGCCCATCTGACGGGGGCAACGGCTTGGTTCAATCTTAAAATAGTAGGTCCGCGCCTAATTTTCCTTTCGCGTTGCGCCGCACAATTTGCTTTAAGGTTAAACTAATAGCAGCGGTCGGCCTCTGCGGCGACCGCGTCGACAGCGGAGTGACGACCATGACCGAAGCCTATATTTGCGACGCCTTGCGCACACCGATCGGCCGCCATGGCGGCGCGCTGTCGACGGTGCGCACCGATGACCTCGCCGCGATGCCCATCCGCGCGCTGGTCGAGCGGAGCGGGATCGACCCTGCGGCGATCGACGATGTCTTGCTCGGCTGCGCCAACCAGGCGGGCGAGGACAATCGCAATGTGGCGCGCATGGCGGGGCTCCTTGCCGGGCTGCCGGTCGGCGTCGGCGGGGTCACGCTGAACCGGCTCTGCGCCAGCGGCGCCGATGCGGTGGGCACCGCCGCGCGGGCAATCCGCTCTGGCGAGATCGAGGTCGCAATCGCCGGCGGTGTCGAGAGCATGACGCGCGCGCCCTTCGTTCTCGCCAAGTCGGACAAGCCGTTCGCGCGCGACGCCGAGATCGCAGACACGACGATCGGCTGGCGCTTCGTCAACCGGCAGATGCAGAACCTCTACGGCACCGATTCGATGCCGGAGACCGCCGAAAATGTCGCCGACGCCCATGGCATCGACCGGGGCGCACAGGATGCCTATGCGCTGCGCAGCCAGCAGCGCGCCGCCCTCGCCGAGGCCGCCGGCTTTTTCGCCGAGGAGATTGTGCCGGTGACGATCAAGGGCCGGAAGGGCGAAACGATCGTCGACCGCGACGAACACCCGCGCGCCGATACGACCCTGGAGGCGCTCGCGGCGCTTAAACCCATCGTCCGCCCCGGCGGGACCGTCACGGCCGGTAACGCTTCGGGCGTCAACGACGGCGCCGCCGCGCTGCTGCTGGCGAGCGAGGCGGCCACGAAGCGCCATGGCCTCGTGCCACGCGCCCGCGTGCTGGGCATGGCGACCGCCGGAGTAGAGCCGCGCCTGATGGGAATCGGCCCGGTCCCGGCGACGCGCAAACTGCTCTACCGGCTGGGGCTCTGCATCGGCGACTTCGATGTGATCGAACTCAACGAAGCCTTTGCGTCGCAGGTGCTCGCCTCGCTCGCCGATTTCGGCATCCCCGGCGATGCGGAGCACGTGAACCCCCATGGCGGCGGCATCGCGCTCGGCCATCCGCTCGGCATGACAGGCGCCCGCCTGGTGCAGACGGCGGTCCATGCGCTGGAGACGCGCGGTGGGCGGCGGGCGCTGGTGACGATGTGCATCGGCGTCGGCCAAGGCCTCGCCCTCGCCGTCGAACGCGTCTGACTGTTCGCGCGGTCAGGCGGGAACGGCCGCCAGTTCGCGCGCTTCGAACGCCAGAGGAATGCGAACCTCCGCCGAGAAGCCGTCCGGCGAAGGCCGCAGGGTGACGTCGCCCCCATGCGCCCGCGCGATCGATCGGCATACGGCAAGGCCAAGGCCGCTGCCGCGCTTGTCGCTCGCCCGTGCATTGGCCGCTCGGTAGAAGGGCTCGAAGGCGCGTTCGAGATCCTCGACCGGCACGCCCGGCCCCTCGTCGATGACCTGCGCGACCGCCTCCGCATCGTCGATCAACAGTCGGACGCGGGCGCGCTCGCCATATTTGGCGGCGTTCTCGAACAGGTTGGAGAAGAGCCGGCGCATGCCCATCACGTCGACATCGACCGGGGCCGGCGCCATCGTCTCGATGCTGATATCGTTGCCGACGATCGCCGCATCCTCGGCGACATCCTCGACGATCGTCCGCAAGTCGATGCGCTCGCGCACGCCGGGGGAGGAGGCGTCTCGGATGAAGCCGAGGACCGAATTGATCATCTCCTCCATCTCCTCGACCTCCTCGATCATCCCTTCGCGGATCGCCTCGTCGTCGACCTCCTCGATGCGGAAGCGCAACCGGGTCAGCGGCGTGCGCAGATCATGGCTGATCGCACCGATCATCGCCGTCCTGTCGCCGACGAAGCTCTTCAGCCGGCTCTGCATGACGTTGAAGGCATGCGCCGCGCGCCCCACCTCGGCCGGGCCATCCAGATCCAGCACCGGCGCGGTCGGATCGCGCCCCAGCTTCTCGGCCGCCTCGGCAAAGGCCACGAGCGGCTTGCTCATCCGCCGCGCGAACAGCCAGCCGAGCGGCGCCACGATCGCGAAGGCCATGACGAACCAGAGCAGGACCCGCCTCTGCCAACTGTTCGGAAAGGGCTCTGGCGCGGGCTGGACGACCGACCACCGGCCATCGGGCAGGCGCAGCGCGGCAACGAAATCACCCTCGACGAACGGCGCCGGCGCCAGGCCGAACAGCCCCCGCTCGCGCGGGACCAGCGGCACGGGCGCATCATAAGCGATCGTCGGATCGACGGGTTGCGCTTCCAGCGCGGGTGCCGGGCTGCGCAATATCTGCTGCGGGTCGATCGTCGGCATCGGGCCGGTTCGCAACGGAAGCTGGGCGGATCCGCCGGTGGACGGTTGCGGCCGCAACAGGATCGACGGCACCCGCGACATGTCGATCGCAGGACTCCTCGCAGCCGGCTGGGACGGCTGAACCTGCGCACGGAGCTGATTTTCGAGCGACAGCATCGGCATCGCCATGCCGGGGACGGGGGGACGCATACCAGGCTGAAAACCGTTGAACGGAGGCTGCTGGAGCGTATTATTGCCACCGGTGGTGCCGGCGACTGCGGGCGGGACGCTGGTCGTGGTGCCCGGAAGCGAATCCGTCGCTTCGGGCGGCACGAAGGGAGGCAGACCGCCCTGCCCGCCCTGCTGCGGTCCGCCGAGAATCTCCGGGATGGTCTCGCCCCGGTCTCCGCCGATCCAGATGCCGTCGCGGCCCTTGAGCGGGGTGGGGTCTATCTCGAACAACTCGCCCGATGCGGGAGGCTGCACAGCGCGCCCTTCGATCCCGTCGATCATCGGTCGCATGCGATCACGGTCGTGCTGGGGTCGAACCTCGGGCGGCAGCATGTCGCGATTGGGCGCCCCCTTGGACGGAGGGAGCCGGACACCGTTCGGCAGAACCGTTCCTTGCGCCGATGGGGGAGGCGGCAAGCGCGGCGGCATCGTCGCCTGCGCGAGGATCACTCTCGGGCGTGCGTCTTCGGCCTGCCCGATCGAGGCGGATAAGTGCAGCCAGGCCTGTGCAGGCTCGGCGGGCCCATCATTGGCCATCGCCATCTTGCGCGTGGCGACCGTACCGGCGAAGGGCAGCGGCGTGTAGAAACTCAGCCGGACGTCGACCGGATCGGCGCCAAGCATGCCGGCCAGATCGAGTCTCGATCGTTCGGACACCAGCCAGCCCCGCCCGCCGAGATCGGGCGGCCCGGACTGCACGTCCCGACGCAGATTCCCCGCGAGCTTCTGTCCTCGCAGGCCTGCCGCGACCGAGTCGAGATTATATTGCGGCGTTGGCGCGGGCGGGAGCAGCATCGTCAGCAGCAGCGTGACGATCTGCGCGACCACGAGCCCGCCGAGCAGGAGCATCACGATCTGCACGACGAGCGCGGGACCCCGCATAGGACGGAGCATGGCCTGTTTCATAAGCCCTCTAGTGCCACGGGCCGAGGCGATTATCCATCGCGGCGCGCATCGTCCGGCTCTTCCGCCAGGCCACGACGAAAACTCTTCAACCCCTGCCCCAGATCGGTCATCGCCGAGGAGAAGCGGTTGCGCCCGAAGAGCAGACTGGCCGCCACCGCC
>JAIYAJ010000575.1 GCA_027489105.1 Zymomonas sp.
ACAGGACCGCCTTGCCCTCCATCACCGGCTTGGAGGCGAGCGCGCCGAGATTGCCGAGGCCGAGGATGGCGGTGCCGTTGGAGATGACCGCGACGAGGTTGCCCTTGGCGGTATAGTCATAGGCGGTGGCGGGGTCGGCGGCGATCGCCTTGACCGGAACCGCGACGCCGGGGGAATAGGCCAGGCTCAGGTCGCGCTGCGTCGCCATCGGCTTGGAGGCGATGATCTCGATCTTTCCGGGACGGCCGGTCGAATGGAAGAAAAGCGCTTCGCGATCGGAAAACTGAACCTTGCTGCTGGTCATGTGCGGCCCCCCTCGGCGCCAGATGTTTTGCCCGGGCTGCTTGTGGGGCATGGTCGGGAAATCGACAAGCCGCTATCAGCCCGTGCATGGCGCAAAACCCAAAAAACCGCAGCGACAGCCAGGCCTCTGCTCCGACGCCGATGATGGCGCAATATCTGGCGCTGAAGGCGGCGGCAGAGGACTGCCTTCTCTTCTATCGCATGGGCGATTTCTTCGAACTGTTCTTCGACGACGCGCGTGCCGCATCGGCCTGCCTCGACATCGCGCTGACCGCGCGGGGCGAACATCAGGGGCAGCCGATTCCGATGTGCGGAGTCCCCGTCCACGCCGCCGAGGCCTATCTGGCCCGGCTGATCAAGGCCGGCCACCGCGTCGCCATCGCCGAGCAGACCGAAAGCCCCGCCGAGGCGCGGAAGCGCGCGGGTTCGAAGGCGCTCGTCGAGCGCGCGATCGTGCGGGTGGTGACGGCGGGAACGCTGACCGAGGAGGCCCTGCTCGATGCGCGCTCGGCCAACTGGCTCGTCGCCGTCGCCGCGATCGGGCAGGGCAGCGACCGCCGGCTGGGGGTCGCCGCCGCCGATATTTCCACCGGGCGGTTCGAGATTGCGGGCCTGCCTGCCAGCGGGCTCGATGCCGAACTGGCGCGGCTCGGTGCGGCCGAGGTCGTCGTGCCCGAGGATCTGGACGAGCCGGTCGCCGAGGCGGTTCGCTGGCCGCGCGAACATTTCGACAGCCTGCGGGGCGAGGAGCGGCTCAAGACGCTGCTCGGCGTGGCGACGCTCGACGCCTTCGGATCGTTCGAGCGGGCTGAACTGGCGGCGGCGGGCGCGCTGATCGCCTATCTCGAACGTGCGGGGCAGGGCAGCCTGCCCTTCCTGCAGCCGCCGCGCCGCCGCGTGGTCGCCGATCATATGATGATCGACGCGGCGACGCGCGAGAGCCTGGAGATCACGCTCAGCCAGTCGGGGCAGCGCAAGGGCAGCCTGCTCGACGCGGTCGACCGCACCGTCACCGGCGCGGGGGCGCGGCTACTTGGCACCGACCTGTCGGCCCCGCTGACCGACATCGCCGCGATCGAGGCACGGCTCGACCTCGTCGCGCTGTTCGAAGGGGACGGACTGCTGCGTGACAGGCTGCGGTCGGCGCTGCGGGCACTGCCCGATATCGGTCGCGCGCTGGGCCGGCTCGTCGCGCGCCGGGGCGGCCCGCGCGATCTTGGGCAACTGCGCGACGGTCTCGAACAGGCGCATATGCTTCACGACCTGCTGTCCGGCGTGGCACCGATGCCGCAATTGCTGGAGGCGCTGCTGCCGCGGCTGTCCGGCCATGAGCCGCTGATCCAGCTGCTCCGCCGTGCTCTGGTCGCGAGCCCGCCGATCGATGCCGCCCAGGGCGGCTATATCGCCGAGGGCTATGATCCCGCACTCGACGCGCTGCGCGGGCAGGGGGGCGAGGGGCGCAAGGCGATCGCCGCGCTCGAGGCCCGCTACCGTGCGGAAACCGGCATCGCGTCGCTCAAGATCCGTCATAATGGCGTGCTCGGCTATCATATCGAGGTTCAGGCGAAACATGCCGACCCGCTGATGGCGGCGGATTCGGGCTTCACCCACCGCCAGACGCTGGCGGGCGTCGTGCGCTTCAATGCGCCCGATCTCCACGAACAGGCGATGAAGGTCGGCCAGTCGGGCGAACATGCTCTCGCCGCCGAGGCCGCCCATCTGGAGGAACTGATCGGCACGGCGCTGGCCGGGACCGCCGAGATCGCCGCGACCGCCGACGCGCTGGCGCGGCTCGACGTCGCGGCGGCGCTCGCCGACCGCGCGGTCGAGGGCGGCTGGACCCGCCCCCATTTCGAGCCGCACCCCTGCTTCGACATTCGCGGCGGCCGCCATCCGGTGGTCGAGGCGGCGGTCCGGGCACAGGGCGGACGCTTCGTCGCCAATGACTGCGGCCTGTCGGACCAGGAGCGGCTGTGGCTCGTCACCGGGCCCAATATGGGCGGCAAGTCGACCTTCCTGCGCCAGAACGCCGCAATCGCGATCCTCGCCCAGGCGGGCAGCCCGGTGCCGGCCGCCAGCGCCCGGCTCGGCATCGTCGATCGCCTGTTCAGCCGGGTCGGGGCCTCCGACAATCTGGCGCGCGGCCGCTCGACCTTCATGGTCGAGATGGTCGAGACTGCGGCGATCCTTGCCCAAGCGACCGAACGCAGTTTCGTGATCCTCGACGAGGTCGGGCGCGGCACCTCGACCTATGATGGTCTCGCCATCGCCTGGGCGGTGGTCGAGGCGGTGCACGACATCAACCGCTGCCGCTGCCTGTTCGCGACCCATTATCACGAGCTGACCCGGCTGGCCGAACGGCTCGACGCGCTGTCGCTTCACCATGTCCGCGCGCGCGAATGGAAGGGCGAACTCGTGCTGCTGCATGAAGTGGCGGAAGGCCCGGCCGATCGCAGCTATGGCATCGCCGTGGCGAAACTTGCCGGCCTGGCGCCGGCGGTGCTGGGACGGGCCAAGGAGGTTCTGAAGAAGCTGGAGGCCGGGCGCGCCGCGACCGGCGGGCTGGCGGCGGGCCTCGACGATCTGCCGCTGTTCGCTGCCGCCGCGCAGGCCGAGGAGGAGAAGCGCGATCCGCTGCGGCTGGAGATCGAGACGATCGACGTCGATGCGCTCAGCCCGCGCGAAGCGCTCGACCTGCTCTACCGGTTGAAGGCGCTGGCACGCGACGGGGCCTGAACCCCACGCGCGCCAGGCTCTTCCTTAGAAGCCGAGGCCGAGGCCTGCGACCAGCTGGTGGCGCGAGAAGCCGCCCTCATAGTTGCTGTAGCGATATTCGAGCTTGGTGTAGGCCGACGAGCCCAGCTTCATCTCGACCCCTGCACCGGCGCGGAAGCCGTCGCCATTTACCGACGTGCTCTCGGTAATCGTTCCCGGAAAAATGACGATCGTGGCCGTCTGCTTGATCCGCGCATTGGTATAGCCGGCGAGTGCGTAGACCTTGATCTTGTCGCTCGCCTTCAGCCCGACCCGGGCAACGGCGGCGAGGTCGCGCTTGGCCTCCTGGCAAAAGCCGCCGCCAAGGAACTGGTCGCACTGCTTGGTCGAACTCAGATCGGCATCGGCTTCGAAACCGATGAACGCCATCGATCCGATCGGCACGTCGACGCCAAGACCGATGCCATAAAGCAGGCCATCGTCATCGCTGCCGCCGACCGTGACGCGGTCCCAGCCGCCATGGGCTTCGACGCGGAAGGTGACGGCGTCGTCGGCCGCAACCGCCGGTGCCGCGATCAAGCCGGCCGCAACCGCAGCCAATATCCGATAGCGCATGAATGGTCCCCCTGTTGAAACGGAGGTGTTTCTAAAGCGGTCGCGCTTTGGCCGGAAGATGAGGGGGAGCGGCAATCTGCTCCATTGTGGACCAAGCCGGACAGCATATTGGGCTAGAGACGGAGCAGGGTGCGAAGCCCCTCGAACGCCCGCGTCAGGCGTTCGTGGCCGATCGCGCCGCCGATCGAGATGCGGATCGCCCTTTCGGGTGCCCCCGGATCGACCGCGAAGCGCTCGCCGGGCACGATCGACAGGCCCAGGGGACCCAGCCGCGCGGCGAGGTCCGCCGGGGCAGGGGCATCGCCCGGCAGGCGCAGCCAGAGATGATAGCCTTCCGGATGACTCGCATGATCCAGCCCGGCGAGCAGCGGTGCGATCCGGCGCTGCCGCGCCACGCCCTCGGCGCGAACCCCTGCGACGAGCTCGGCGAAGATCCCCTCGCGCAGCCAGTAGGTCGCCAGCGCCGCATTCAGGGGCGGGGCCATGACGCTCGTCTCGTGGAGATCGTCGGCAAGCAGTTTCGCTGCTTGGGCCGACGGTGCCCGGACATGCGCCACGCGCAGCACGGGCGAGATGATCTTCGACAGGCTGGCGATATGCCAGCTGATCTCGGGGGCGAAGGCGGCGAGCGGCGGCAGGGGCTTTTCGGGGAGCTGACCATAAGCGTCGTCCTCGATCAGGATCAGCCCATGTCGCCGCGCGATCGCCGCCAGCCACAACCGTCGCTCGATGTCGAGCGTGGCGGTGGTCGGATTGTCGTTGGTCGGAACGACATAGATGGCCTTCGCGCCGGCGAGCGCGGCCGACTGGACCGCGTCGGGATCGAGCCCGTCCCGATCACCGGGAATCGCGCGCAGGGTCAGGCGGAAGCGGCGCGCCAGCGCGATCAGGCCCGGATAGGTCGACCGCCCCGCGCAGATGATGTCGCCCGGCGCGAACAGCGTGCCGATGATTGCGTGCAGCGCAGGCTGCCCGCCTGCGGTGACGATGGCCTGCTCTTCCCTGGTCGCCATAGCGCGCGCAGCAAAGGCGCGCGCGGCTTCCTGCCGGTCGCGCACCGCCCCGCCGCGCGGCTGATATTGCAGCAGCGGGGATTGCCCCCCTGCGTGCAGCAGCCGCGCCATCCCGTCGCGCAGGGCGTCGCCGAGGCGCGCGAAGCCCGGTTGCGGCGGCATGATCATGCCCGGATCGCCGACCAGATCGGCGACCGGCAGGCCGGCGGCATTGCGGACGAAACTGCCGAGTCGGCC
>JAIYAJ010000593.1 GCA_027489105.1 Zymomonas sp.
GATGCTCCTCGGACTTCTCCGACGACATCAGGCCGCCGTCCGAGCGCAGCAGCGAGAGCGAACCTGCCATGCCCGCGCCGCGCAGGCGATCGCGCAGGTTGCGGACATATTTGCCCACGACGGGGCGTACGGCTGCATTGGCGACCGTGGTCAGGGTGCGCTCATATTCCTGCATTTCGGGCAGGACCTGATGCGACAGTGAAATGGGCAGGCCCGGCATGATCTCGGCTGCCAGTTCGCCGATCCGGCACTCATGCGCGCCGTTGAGGTAAGCGTTGACGAGGCTGACGGTCAGCGCTTCGACCCCGTTGTCGCGCAGCGCGATCAGCGCATCACGGACCTGCGCCTCGTCGAGCGGGGCGAGCTCGCGGCCGTGCGCGTCCATCCGGCCGCGGACCTCGATCGTGTCCTCGAGCGCGGCGAGCGGCACCGGCTTCGGCCATACGATCCATCCCGCCAGACCGCCCGGCACGAAGCTGCGCGCGATCTGCATGACCTGGCGATAGCCGTCGGTGGTGATCAGACCGACGCGGGCACCCTTGCCCTCCAGCACCGCATTGGTCGCAACGGTGGTGCCGTGCAGGAAGAACTCGACGTCGGACGGGCTGATCCCGGCCTTTTCGCAGATCGCCGTCACGCCGTTGAGGATGCCCTCCGAACTGTCGTGCGGGGTCGACGGCGTCTTGTTGCGCCAGAACTCTCCGCTGCTCTGGTTGAACAACAGCAGGTCGGTGAAGGTGCCGCCCACGTCCACACCCAATCGATAGGTCATGTTATCCCCGATGGCTTGTCGCACGGCGGAATCGCCGCCTTGGTTTCGAACGATGTTGCTATGCCTCCGGCGTCGGCGCCGGATATTTTCGGACAGACTTATCCGCCAAGCGGCTTTTCGGATGCCGCATCTGCGCAGGTTAGGGGCCTTGGCGAGCTGCATAGGAGCCTTTGATTGCAATGGCTTGAGCCGGAAATATGAAGCGCCGTGCGATCTTCCGCTGGCCGGATAGGTCGGCTGTCGTCCGCTGAAGTCGCGGCGCAAGGCGTGCAGTTCGGGTCCGGACAGGAACAGGAGCGTCATCATGCCCGCATGGCTGGTCGTAACCGCAAAGCTCAGGGATCGCGACGCCTTCATGGCCTGCGGCTATTCCCAGAAGGCGGCCGAGAGATTGGAGGCCCATGGCGGCCGTTATGTCGTCCGGGCACCGGGGGCGACCGTCCTAGAAGGCAGCGGAACGGATGGCGCGTCGGTGGTCGTGTCGGAATGGCCGGACCGGGAAGCGGCTTTGTCCTTCTACAACTCTCCTGAATATGCGGACGCCAGACGGCTTCGCGAAGGTCTGGCTGACATCGACATAGTGCTCGTCGGCGCTTGAACCGGCTTCCATAGCTCGCCGGGTGCGGGGCAGCATGAAGGCGAGGCGGTGGCGGAAGACGCCGAATTCGCGATCGATCATCCATTTTGTGACCGGTGTGCGAGCAGTTTCCGACAAGAGTCTGTTTCGATGCTTGCTGGATGGCGACGAGATCGATCACGGGCGCACTGTAAACTGGAATGCCCAGGGGGACTGCAAACCTCTGGTGGTAGATCAGCCCGCAGTAAGGGAGATTTCGGCATCATGCAGGAGATCGACTGTCCGTATTCGCTGGCGTTGTCGCTGACGGTCGAACCGGCCTGGCGCGGGAATGCCTGAATATTGTTGAACGGCTGCTGGAGGCGCAAGGCTCCGTCGGCCGTGGTGCCATCGAGAACTTCGAGCCGGACGCGCGTGCCGGCGAGGAACGAGGCATCGCCATGAGGGCGTCTATCGCCCGCGTCATGCGCGGCTTCCAGCAGGAGGTCGAAGCCATGGAGTTCCCGATCCACCGGTCACCGACTGGGTGGAGCGGCTCTCCCGAGGCTGACGCGCAGTGGCTTAGTGGCGGCTTCCACAGTTAAGGGGAAAGTCGTTGTTGGAAGAAGTATTGATCCTGCGCTGGGTCCACATCGTTTCCATGGTCTATTGGCTGGGTGGCGAGTGGGGGGTGTTCCAGACCAGCTTCAACATCATCAATCGCAAGCTCTCGATGGAGGAGCGCAGGCGGCACATGGAAACCGCCTATCGCATCGACATCCTGGCGCGGACCGGCATTATCCTGCTGCTCCCGCTGGGGCTGCACATGGGCCACATCTATGGTCTGCAGCCTTATGGCGGGAATTTCCTGACCGCGATGTGGGTGTTCGTCGCGGGCTGGCTCGCCCTCTGCTGGAGCGCGTTCATCAAGCGTGAGACCGACACGGGCGTGATGCTCACAAAGCTCGACGAGAAGATCCGCTGGGTTCTGATCCCGACGCTCTTCGTGGTCGGCATCTCGTCGCTGCTCGGCCATGGGCCGCTCGAGGCGGGCGAAGGGTCGCGCTGGTACGCCACGAAGCTGACGCTCTATGGCTTCACCCTGTGCATCGGCCTCGGTCTGCGCTGGATCATGCGCCTGTGGACGGTTCGTTTCCGCCGACTGGCGGAGGGTCCCAACCCGGCCGAGGAAGCCGCGCTGGAACGCGAGTTCCTCTATGGCCGCCTGATGGCCTATGTCTATTGGATCACCATTTCGGGGATCTGCTTTCTGGGAACGGTCAAGCCGTTCTGAGAAACGCGAGAAGCGCAAACGGGAAGGGGCGGTCCGATCGGGCCGCCCTTTTCAATTGGGCCTTCTATTGTGAGGTCGCATCCTCGCGCGCCAGTTCGGCATCGAGCAGCGCGGAATATTTGTCCGCCATGGCCTTGCAGGCGCCGGGCGCGCGCATCGGGTCGGGAGTGGCGCCTGATCGTCGCGCCATTGCCCTCAGGTCAGCGCCCGAATGCTCCGCATGGTTGGACAGAAGTATGTCGCAGGGTTCGTCGCGCAGCATCGCCAGGCTGCGGCGGAAAGCGGCGACGAGCTCGGGATGGTCGCGGTAACGGTAGCTGCCGGCCGTCAGCGAGTTGAGGCTGGCCGCGAAGAATATCGGGATGCAACCGGCTTTCGGACTGCAAGAGCGCCATGACCAGCCCATCGATCCCGGCGTATGCCCCGGCATAGCCCGCGCCTTCATCGTGACGCGGCCGAAGCGCAGCCTGCGCCCGTCCTCGACCACGGTTACCCTCTCGACCCGAGGGTAGGCGATCAGGCTCGCCCGCTGCGGGTCCTCATCGCCGCTGAGGCCACGTCGCAATGCGGCGGCGGCGGAGGCCGACGCATAAACGCGCGCACCGCTTTCGCGCACGATGGCGGCGATCGCCCCCGCATGGTCATAATGCGGTTCGGTGACCAGAAGCCATCTGACCTGATCGATACGATAGCCGAGTTCGGCGAGATGCGCGCGCAGGACGGGCAGCCCCTCGGGCAGACCGGCGTCGATCAGGATGAGGCCCTGGCCGGTGTCGATCACGGCCTGCTTGACCCGCCTGGGCCCGACATAGCCAAGCCCCGGCAAAACGCGCAGCGGCGCGTCCGGCTCGAGCCAGCGCGCCGCGTCGGTTCCGGTGATCGGCCGGGTCAAAGGGTCGTCCCCGCCGGCTGCTCCCGCGAGGAGCCCGGCGGCGAGGGCGAGACCCAGCGCGCGGATCAATTGCGATAGTCTTCCTGCTTGAGGATGAGCAGCTTCAACGGATCGCGTGCGCCGTCAGGATTGACGCGGGCGAGCATGGCCACCCAGTCCTTGGGCATGCCGGAATAGCTGGTTTCCTTGCGACCGACGCTGCGCAGACATTGCGTACCCATGCCCGCCGGCATCTTCCACCAGCGCGCATAGTCACTGAGGTCGGTGCCATAGCCTGTCGCGCTGGCACAGTGGACCTTCGGATCGAGCGCTTCCTTTGCCGGGCTGGTGATCATCGACATGTCGTTCAGGCGCCGCGACGGCAGGCCCGGTGTCTCGGTGACGGCGGCGGTATGGGTCTGGAAGCTGATCTGGTCGCCGATGTGGTAGAACAGCTCGGGGATATGCTCGACCGTGAACTTCGTATTGGCGATGGCGCCGTCGAAGATCAGGTCGTTGTTGGGCGTGTAGCGCACCGTGGTGGGGCCGACCGGAACGAAGGGCACGTCGACCATCTCTCCGGTCAGCGGATTGCGGAGCTGGTCGGTGCGCTCGCTGCTGCCCGGAGCGGTGCGAAAGCCGAGTTCATATTGCGTGGTTTCGAGGCCGCCGTCGGGCAGAGGCGTGACCTTCATGACCGCGCCGAACACCAGCTCGCAAAGCGGTGTCAGCTTGGCCCCCTGCTGGGCATAGTTGCGACCGCGGAACCACCAGTAGACGATGCCGGAATCGGTGCGCAGTCGCATCCGCCGCATCATCGCGATGCGGGCTGCGGGATCGGTCGGAATGCCTTCCTCGCGGGCGAGCGTCGCGGCAAATGAGGGCGCGGCGTCCAGGACGCCGGCTCCCGCGAGTCCCGCGCTGGCAAGCCCGACGCCGGTCAACATGGTACGGCGGCTGAGGAGGAAGGTCTCGTCGCTCGTGTCGGACTTGGTCATTCTGATGCTCCCCTCGATTTCGACTGAGTCAGGCCGTCTCCACGGCGCCCCGCTCGATCAGCGTCTGGATGCGCTCGTCCGGATATCCCAGGCTTTGCAGGATCGCGCGCGTGTCGGCGCCGGGGCGCGGCAGGACTACGCTGCTTCCGGGGCGCTTTCCGTCCATCTCGAGCGGGACGGTGGGCAGCCGGGTTTGTTTGCCGTCGTCGAGCACGACATCCTCGAGCCCGCCCGTTGCGAGTTGCGGATCGTCGAACATATCCTCGGGCCGGCCGATCGGCGCGAAGGGCAGGCCGGTGCCTTCGAGCTTTGCGACGATCTCCGCCCGGGTCATCGACGCCATCAGCTCGCGGATGCGCGGCAGGATTCGCTCGCGGGCAAGAACGCGCTCATTGTTGCTCCGGATCTCTTCGTCCGCCCAGAGGTCATCGAGCGCGAACAGCGCGCAGAACCTCTCCCACAGGCTGTCGGACACCACCCCGATGAACACCGGTTCGTCCTTGGTCTCGAACACGTCGTAGATCGCCCAGGCGGAGATGCGCGCGGGCATCGGCGCCGCCGCCTTTCCGGTGACGGCGAACTGCGCCATATGCTGGCCGACGAGGTAGATCGTGGTTTCGAACAGGCTCGCCACGACCTTCTGGCCCTTGCCCGTGCGATGCCGTTCTTCGAGCGCGGCAAGGATGCCGATTACCCCGAACATGCCGCCGGTCACGTCGACCACGCTCGATCCTGCCCGCAAAGGGCGTCCCGGAGGGCCGGTCATATAGGCCAGGCCGCCCATCATCTGCGCCACTTCGTCGAGCGCGGTGCGATCCTCATAGGGTCCCGGAAGAAATCCCTTTTCCGAGCAATAGATCAGGCGCGGATTGGCTTCGGACAGGGCATCGAAGGACAGGCCGAGCCGGTCGAGCGCGCCGGGACGAAAATTCTCGACCAGTATATCCGCGTCGACGCACAGATCGCGCGCGACGGCCTTGCCTTCTTCCGACTTGAGATCGAGGCAGATCGAGCGCTTGCCCCGATTGTACATGGGGAAATAGCCCGCACCCGAACCGAGCAGGCGGCGCGTGCGATCGCCGCCGAGCGGCTCGACGCGGATGACGTCCGCGCCCAGACCGGCAAGGATGTGGCCGACCGTCGGCCCCATGACCATGTGGGTGAATTCGATGACCTTGATCCCGGCGAGCGGGGTAGGTCCGGTCTTGCCGGTCAACGGGCAATCCTTTCCGCATAGTCGAGCATCGGGCCCGCATCGGGGGTGAAACCATAGAGCGGCTCGCCCGGCAGCGCCTCCGCCAGGATCGTCCGAACAGCGAGCAGTTTCTCGAGGTCGATGCCGGTCCGGAGCCCCATGGAATTGAGCATCAGCACGAGATCTTCGGTAACGAGGTTGCCCGACGCGCCAGGCGCGTAGGGGCAGCCGCCGAGACCGCCGAGCGAGGAATCGAGCGTGGTGATGCCTTCCTCCAGTCCAGCCAGCGCATTGGCGAGGCCGAGCCCGCGGGTGTTGTGGAGATGAAGCGTGGTCAGCTTGTCGGCACCGATGGCGGCCTTGACCTTGCGGACGAGGCGCCGGACCTGTGCGGGGTCGGCATAGCCGGTGGTGTCGGAGAGGCTGAATTCCTGCGCGCCGGCCTCGGCAGCGGCGACCGCGAGGCGGACGACCTGGTCCTCCGATACGGCTCCTTCGATCGTGCAACCGAATGCTGTGGAGAGGCCGACGGCAAAGTGCACGCCGCCATCGCGCGCGATCCGGGCGACCTCGGCAATCTCGGCCAGCATCGCCGGATGGTCCTTGCGGACGTTGCGCAGCGAGTGCGTCTCCGACATCGAAAAGGGGATCGACATGCCATGGACGCCCGCTTCCACGGCGCGGGCAGCCCCCTTGGCGTTGGGGACGAGGGCGACGACGTTCAGCCCCTCGATAGTCCGGGCGAAGGCAACGATCTCGGCGGTGTCGGCCATCTGCGGCAGCAGGCTCGGCGGCACGAAGCTGCCGACCTCGATCTCGCGTACGCCGGCAGCGGCTTCTGCCGCGATCCAGGCCTTCTTGGCCTCGGTCGGCAGCACGGCCTTGATCGATTGCAGCCCGTCGCGCGGGCCCACTTCGGAAACGAGAATATCGGTCATGCGGCTTTCCCAGCGTAGATCCATGGACGGCGGGCGCGATCGGCTGCGGTCCAGGCGTCGATTTCGGGGAGGGACTTGAGCGTCAACGAGATGACGTCCAGCGCTTCGAGGAGCATCTGGCGCGGTTCTTCCTCGATGGCGAAGGGCGTCGTCTTGCCACCAGCAGTAACGGTTTGGGCCGTCAGATCGACGTCGACCATCTGCCAGGCGAGACCGTCCACGAAGGCCCGGTCCAGGGCGATGGGCAATAGGCCGTTGCGGATGCAGTTGGCGCGGAAGATCGGAGCGAAGCTCTCTGCAATGATGCAGCGGATGCCATATTCGGCCAGAGCCCAGACGGCATGTTCGCGGCTCGACCCGCATCCGAAATTGGCGCCGCCGAGCAGCAGGCGAGCGCCCTGCGCTTCCGGTCGGTTGAGCGGAAAGTCCGGATCCGGCACGCGCGTCGCGACATCGGTGTAACGCCATGGGGCGAACAGCCCGTCGGCGAGCCCGGTGCGCCCGGTGCTCTTCATCTCGCGGCTCGGGATGATGGTGTCGGTATCGACATTGTCGCGCAGCAGCGAGATCGCGATCGAGGAGAGGGTGGTGAAGGGGGTCATCGGGCAAAGTCTCGCGGATCGGCGATGGCACCGGCGATCGCGCTGGCCGCGACGGTTTCCGGGCTGGCGATGTGCGTGCGGATGCCGGGGCCCTGGCGGCCCTCGAAATTGCGGTTGGTGCTGCTGATCGTCCGCGACCCCTCCGGAAAGCTCTCCCCGCCGGCGTAGAAGCAAAGCGAGCAGCCGCTGGCGCGCCATTCGAAGCCGGCTTCGGTGAAGATCCTGTCCAGCCCCTCGGCCTCGGCCGCGCGCTTGACGGACGAACTGCCGGGAACGACCAGAGCCTTGCGGATCGAAGGCGCGATCCGGCGTCCCCGCAGCAGATCGGCGGCGCGGCGCAGGTCCGACAGGCGGGCGTTGGTGCAGGAGCCGATGAACGCCGCATCGATCGGTGTGCCGGCGATGGCCTGGCCTGCTTCGAGGCCGATATAGGCGTGAGCACGCTCGGGCCCCTCCGGCACCGTACCGGACACTCCGACGCTGTGCTCGGGACTGGTGCCCCAGCTGACCATCGGCGCGACGGCAGAACCATCGATCAGGATTTCCCGGTCGAAGGTCGCGCTCTCGTCGGTGGCGAGCGACGCCCAATAGGAAGCGTCGAAGTCCGCGGGGGCGTAGCGTCGGCCTGCAAGATAGGCGTAGGTCTTTTCGTCCGGCGCGATGATCGCAGTCATGGCCGAAAATTCGGTGGCCATGTTGCACAGGGTCATGCGCCCCTCGATGTCGAGCGCTCTGACCGCCTCTCCCGCAAACTCGACGACATGGCCGGCGCCACCGCCGGCGCCATGCTTTGCGAGCAGATGGAGCGCCAGGTCCTTCGGCGTGACGCCTGCCGCAAGCCTGCCGCTGACGGTGATGCGCATCGTCTTCGGCCGGTCGAGCCGCAGGACGCCGGTCGCCATGGCATGCTCGGCTTCGGACGATCCGATGCCCCAGGCAAAGGCGCCGAGAGCGCCCTGCGTGCAGGTGTGGCTATCGGGCGCAACCAGCGTCACGCCGGGCAGGACGATGCCGAGCTCGGGCGATATGACGTGGGTGATGCCCTGATCGGGATCGTTGACGTCGAACAGGGTAATCCCCGCCGCCTGCGCCGCCGCGCGGGTTTCGGTGATGAACGCACTGCCGCCCGGCATCAGCGTGTCGTCGCCGCGCCCGATCCGGGTGTCGACGATATGGTCCATGACCGCGAACACCCGTGCCGGATCGCGCACGGCACGATCGTTCGCCGCCAGCGACTTGAGCGCGGAGGCACCGGTCCGTTCATGAAGGAAGACACGATCGATCGCGATCAGATGCGCGCCGCCGGCGGTCTGCGCGACATGATGCGCATCCCAGATCTTCTCGAAAAGCGTCTTGGGAAAATATGTCATCGGCCATTCTCGCCGGACGCGGAGACGCACCGCCCCCGCGACGGCTTCACCCCCTCTTAGCGTCCAGATCGACGATGACCTTGCCCATCGACTTGCCTGACAGCAGTCGCTCGATCCCGTCGTAGATTCCCTCGATGCCGATGTTGCGCTGGCTGTCGACCTGGATACGGATCAGCCCGCGCGCATAGAGATCGAACAGGCGCTTGCGGGCATCCTCCCAATGCGGGGTCAGCAACCCGTTCATGAAGCCACGCACCGACGCGCCCTTATAATAGATCGCGTGGGCGATGCGGGGGGCGTTCACGATCTCCGGCTTGCCTTCCAGGTCGGACGCAGCGCCGCCCACCACCAGGCGGCCATGATTGGCCAGATTGGCGAGGAAGGCATCGAAAATTGTCCCGCTGACCGTGTCGACGGCAACGTCGATACCGCGCGGATATTCGGCAGCGAGAACCGCGCCGACATCTTCGGAGCGATAGTCGATCACGCGTTCCGCCCCGAGCGACGAGACGAAGGCGCATTTCTCTGCACCGCCGGCCACGCCGATCACGCGGCAACCCTTGAGTACGGCCAGCTGGACGAGAAGATGGCCCAGGCCACCAGCCGCCGCGGAGATGGCGACGGTCTCGCCGCTCTTCACTTCTCCGATCCGTTCGAGCGCGACCATCGCGGAAACCCCGGTCGAGGCCAGAGCGAGATAATCGCGCGTGGCAGCGGGCGCGGGTGCGAAGCTCGCGACGGGGCCGGTGTTCTGCTCGCGATAGCCGCCGGTGAACCGGACGGTGACGGCGGCATCGCCCGGTGCGAAGCTCGATACGCCTGCGCCGACCGCCTCGACCACGCCGATCGCCTCGACGCCGGTGAAGGTCGGAAGGCTGATCTTCACATAGTCGACCGCATTGCGGGCGATCTGCGTATCGAAGATCGCGTTGACGCCGCAATGGAGGTTGCGGACCCGGATCTCGCCGCGGCCCGGTTCATCGACCGGCAGTTCGACGATGTCGGCCCCTTCGCGGAAGGAGGGCGCGATCCGCATCAGCCGGATCGCGCGATAGGTGTCGGTCGTCATGCGCTCAGTTCCGGCCGTCCCGGACGGGAAAGCCGAGGCAGCCGGGATTGAAGATGCCGCGCGGGTCGACGACGCCCTTCACGGCGTCCAGCACATCCTTGAAGGCCTCGTCGCGGCTCTCGCGATAGGCGGTATAGGCGCGCCCGATCTGAAAATGCGCGGCGCCATATGTCTTGCAGATCGCCTTCACCTGCTCGCGCGCCTCGTCGACCACCGCAGTCGCCGCCGCATTGGGGCCGAGTTGCTTGAGATTCTTGAGGTGCGCAGGCTCGACCATCGATTCATGGATGGGGCGGTAGCCCTCCGGCCAGAAGAACACCGGCTCGATCACCAGCGCGGTCGTCGACAGCGACGAAAACAGGAAGCCGTTGAAAATTCCGTGCTGGTCGAACCTCTCCTGCATGGAATCGAAATAGGCGCGGATTTCGGCGAACATGGCCGGCGCGGTGGACAGCGAGGCCTGGCCATGGACGGGCACCCAGCTTTCGCCTTCCGGCCCGAGGATCGAATTGGGGGCGGGGAAGGGCATTGCGCGGATGACCTTGGCGATCGAATTCTCGATTTCGACCCCTTCGAACCGGGCGGCGATTTCCCGAGCCGTCGCCAGATCGGCGGCGACAGCTTCCTTGCAGCGGCCTTCCGCCGTGATGTGCAGCGGATATTCCTCTTCGGGAATGAAATTGCGCCCGCCCATCGCGATCTTTGCGGCGGCGAGCAGGCCCTTGCCGAAGGATTTTTCCTTGGCGATGACCTTGCCGAGCGTCTTGACGTCGCTTGCCATCGACATGCGCTTCATCCGTACGCGGGTAAGCCCCGGATCGAAGCCGCAACTTTCGGACGCGATGCCGGCGCGGGTCATCTCGGCCAGCGCTTCGAGCATCGTCTCGCCGGTCTTGAACGAGAAGGATACCGAGTCCTCGAACGCCGGGGTCCGGATGAGGCGCAGGGTGATCTCAGCCTTGATGCCAAGGGTGCCGGAATCGCCCATAAACAGCCCTGCGAGATCCGGGCCATAGTGACGATAATGCGGCGTGTTGCCATCCGGCCCCCGCGCGCCGGTGCGCAGGGTCCGGCCATCGGCGAGCACCATCGTGATCGCGACGACGCTTTCGCTCGACGTTCCATAATGACCGGCGCCGAACATGGCGTTGAGCTGCGAGAGCCCGCCACCGATGGTCGAATAAATGCCCGACATCGGGCCCCAGAAAGGCGTGCGCAGATTGTGCGGCTTCAAGGCTTCGTTGAGGGCAAGCCAGGTGCAGCCGGCTTCGACCGTCACCGTCATGTCTTCGGGGCTGACGCGCAGCACCCGGTTCATGCGCCGAATATCGAGCGTGATGGTGTTGGCGGTCGCGGGGATGTAGCTGCCGGTATAGCTCATGCCGGCGCCGCGCGGCGCGATATCGACCCCGGCATCATTGGCGGCGGTCACCACGGCGGCGAGTTCGGACGTGTTGCCGGGCGCGACGGACAGCATCGTGACATACTCGCTGCGCGACCAGATGTCCTCGCTGAACAGGCGCAGGGTCTGCTCGTCGGTGGTCACGTGATCGGCCCCGACAATCGCCTCCAGACGGGCGCGCAGATCTGCGGGGGCGGGGGCGATGCGGCTGAGGGTCATGCTGTCTGACATCGATGATCTTCCGCTGTTTGTCTGAGTGCGGCCTGCCGGCACCGCAGCCGATTGATGTTGAAACATGTCAAAAACGGCATGGTGCCGTGTCGCTCGGCACGGCCCTTATCCGGCTGTCGGGCAGGGGAGCGAGACGACCGACAGAGTCATCCGTCGCGCGCCAGCTCTTCGCCGACCTCACCCGACGCGACGTCGCCGGACGTCGTCACGGCTTCATTCTCCTGCTGGACGATCCGCAGGATGCGGGCGATGAATTCCTGGTTCCACATCTGGCGCTCCGCCGATGCACCGCGATCGGGAACATAGGCGTCGATCTCGCCCTGAGTGAGAACGCCCTTTGCCAGCAACAGGCGCTCGAGCGTGTCGCTGCGCTGGCGCGCTACGGCGAGTTCCTGCGCGATCGACATGGTGATCGCCAGGACGCGTTCGACCTGGGGTTCGAGGAAATAGGGGCGCTTGCCCGCAGGTTTGGCGCCGGCTCCGGCCAGGGCATCGGAAAAGCTCATGCGACGGCTCCGATCACATGCCAGGCCGCCTTGCGGCCGTAATCTTCGGTATCATCCTCTTCCGCATCCGGGAAAAGCTCGCGATCGACCACGCCGGTGACGCCGCCATGGATCAGCTTGTCGGCGTCGAAGCCGGCTGCGATCATCTCGGCGTCCAGATCCATCTCGTGCATGCGGCTCCAGAAGGGCTCGTTGTTGTAGAAAGCGTCCCAGTCGCGCATCGCCTGTTCGAACAGCGGCATGTCCGGCGCATATTGCGGCTGCTCGACGTGCAGCACGATGCCGCCCGGCTTCAGCAGGCGGCGCGTCTCGGCGAAGATCGCGCGGAGCGCCTTGGTCGACAGTTCGTGCAGGAACATCGTCGTCTGGATCCAGTCGAAGCTGGCATCGGGATAGGCCGACAAATCCTCGCCGCTGGCCTGGACGAAGCTGATGTTGTCAACGCCGAGCGACTTGGCGCGGGCGAGGCCATAGCGAAGCACCGGCGCGCCAAGGTCGACGATCGTCATTTCCGCTTCCGGAAAGGCCTGCGCCAGAGGCAGCGAGGAATGGCCGACGGTGCCGCCGATCTCGAGGATCTTCTCCGGCTTGAAATCGGGCAGGTTGCGCCGGACCCATTTGACCACGGCATGGCCGCCGCCATCGCTATATTTGCCGAGCAGGCCGCCCGTCGTGACAAAGCCGCCATGGTCGTAATTGGCGCCGTTGACGACATCGCCGGGGAAATATTCGCTGTGATAGCTGCCGGGCATGCAGTGATGGTCCACCGCCGACACGTAGCGCGGAATCGCCAGCGACGGATCGAGCGACAGCCGCTTGTCCCCTTCGGTCAACGCCTGGGCCACCGCATTGAGCTGCTCGCGCTGACGCAGGGCGGTCCAGCGGCCGGCCTGCTGGCGCTGCTCCATCGTCATGCGCCGCAGCGCAGACCATGTCTGGAAGGCGGGATCGTCGAGAAGAGCGCGCCGGGCATCGTGCCGGTCGGCCATCGGCCGGCCATGCTGTGCCTCGAACGCCGGAACGACCCGCGTCTCGAACGCAGCTTTCACGCCGGGCACGACGCGCGCGGCCAGGTGCCGGTTCATCTGGGCGAGGAAGTTGATCCGCTCGATCTCGTCATGGCTGGTCTGCGGGAAAACCGCGTGGCGGCCAATGACGCGATAATCGGGCGGGCCGTCATAGCCGGCGCTAGGATCGTTCGCGATGGGGGTCTCATCGGCGGGAGACGGGGTGTCTGGTGAAGAGATCACGGCCTTCCTCATTTGTTATATTCATATGCTATATTGACGCGTGTGACGATGCAAGGTTCAACAACCGGACTGACCGGCAGACGGTAAGAAGGACAGATCGATGCATATTTTCGCTATGTTCAACCTGAAATCGGGCGTCTCGGACGAGGAGTATCTCGCCTGGGCGCGCAGCACCGACATTCCGACGGTCAACGCCCTGCCGTCGATCGCCAGCTTCCGGGTGTTCCGCACGACCGGCGTGCTGGGAAGCGATGCCAAGCCGCCTTTCGGCTATATCGAGGTGCTCGACGTCGCCGACATGGTGCAGTTCGAAAAGGATATATCGACTGCTGCGATGGCTGAGGTTGCAGCCGCGTTCAACGGCATGGTCGAGGTGACCTTCCTGACCACCGAAGAGGTGGAGGCATGAAGTTCGCCGGCAAGGTTGCGGTCGTCACCGGATCGGGGCGCAAGCAGGGGCTGGGCGAGGCCATTGCTCGGCGTCTTTCGGAAGACGGCGCAACCGTCGTGATCGCAGACATCGGCGGATCTCGCGACAGCGCCACGCCCGACGCGATGATCGGCGCCGAGGCGGAAATGCGCGAGGTGGCCGAATCGATGCCCGGTGCAGCATCGACCTTGTGCTGCGACGTGCGCGACCCGGATCAGGTGCAGGCATTGGCTGCGCATGCCGTGTCGGCGCATGGCGGGCTCGACATCTGGGTAAACAATGCGGGCATCGGCTATATCATGAAGCCGCTGGGCGAAGTCTCGCCCAGCGACTGGCGCGCGGTGATCGACGTGAACCTGACCGGTGCCTGGTTCGGCCTGCAGGCCGCAGCGGAGGTCATGATCGCGCAAGGGCGGGGCGGACGCATCGTCAACATCGCGAGTCAGGCGGCGAAGTCGGGCTTCATGCATGCGCAGGCCTATACCGCCTCGAAACATGGCCTCGTCGGGCTGGTGCGCTCGGCGTCGATCGAACTCGGCGCGCATGGCATCACCGTGAACAATGTCTGCCCCAACCATGTGACCACTGGCCTGGGCAAGTGGCAGAACGAACATTTCGCAGCCGTGCAGGGCATCAGCGTCGAGCAATATCTGAAGAATATGGCGGCGCGCATCCCGCTCGGTCGCCCCGGCCTGCCCGAGGATACGGCCAATGCCGTGGCCTTTCTCTGCTCGGCCGAGGCCTCCTACATCACCGGCGAGAGCATGAACGTGTCCGGGGGCGAGGAGCCGCACTGAGGATGGTGTCCCCCGAGTCTCCAAATCCCGCGCACCTATTGATCGATCACGCGCTGTCGCTGCGCTGGGCGGACATCACGGATGAGGCCCGCCTTCGTGCAAAGACCTTCCTGCACGATTCGCTCGCGGTAGGTGTGGCGGGGCGCAATGCTGCGCACGCCGACGCGGTGCTTGCCATCGCGCAGGGATGGGGGCGCGGGGACGACGCGGGCGTGCTCGGCCGTCCGGATGTGCGCCTGCCGGCGGCATCGGCGGCGTTCGTCAACGCCTTCCAGATTCACGGGCAGGAATATGACTGCGTGCACGAGCCCGCCGTGCTTCACCCCATGGCGACCGTGCTTGCCGCGCTGCTCGCCGAAGCGGCGCGCGGCGAAGCGGTGGATGGCGAGCGCTTTCTGACGGCGATCGTCGCCGGGGTCGACGTCGCGGTCACGCTCGGCATCGCCGCGCCGGGCGCGCTCAAATTCTTTCGTCCGGCGACGGCAGGCATATTCGGCTGCGTCGCTGCAATCGCGGCCCTGCGGGCGATGCCCCGCGAACAGGCGCTCGATGCCTTCGGCCATGCCCTGGCCTTGGTGTCGGGCACGATGCAGGCGCATGTCGAAGGCAAGCCTGCGTTGCCGTTGCAGGTCGCGAACGCAGCACGCGGCAGCCTGCTTGCCATCGACCTTGCACGCAGCGGGATGCCCGGCGTCACGCGTCCGCTGGATGGCCCGTTCGGCTATTTCGCGCTTATGGAGGAGCGCGAGGCGCTCGCCCAGGCGCTCGGGCAGTTGGGGCAGAGACACCGGATCTGCGAGGTCAGCTGGAAGCCCTTTCCGACAGGCCGGGCGGGACATGGCGGGATCGTCGCGGCGCAGCAGCTGCGCGACGAGCAGGGCCTCACGGCCGACACTCTAGACAGCTTCGTCTATCATGCGCCGCCGCTGATCCACCGCCTCGTCGGACGGCCAGCGAGAAAGGGTATGGAGCCGGGATATGCGCGACTTTGCATGCAATATCTGGTCGCCGTGACCTTGTTGCGCGGCACCGTGTCGCTCGCCGATTTCGAGCAGGTTGCGCTGAACGATCCAGACGTGCTGGCGCTGGCGGAGCGGATCAGCGTCATCCCCGACGGCAATCCGGACATGGCGGCATTCGTCCCGGCGCGTGCAATCGCGCGCACAAAGGACGGGCGCGAGCTGGTGCAGCTTGTCACAGCGCAACTCGGCTCGCCGGGTTGGCCACTTACCGAGGCGCAGCACGCGGCAAAGGCTCGCGCTTGCCTGACATTTGCGGGGCTTGCCGACGCCCATGACCGGCTGGAACAGGCGGTGCGGAGCCTTGATCGGGAGCCCGACGCGCTCGCGGCAATCCGTCGCAGCGGCATCATCGCATAATCGCTTGTATTTGTACTATCTATATATCATTTAATATCGGTACAGCGGGGGACTCGCCATGACCTTATTGAAGTGCGCCACGCACGTCGTCGCCGATCTCGACAATACCATCGCCCGCTACGAAAGCTGGATGGACTATCGCACCGTCGAGCGGGGTGAAGTGCCATCCGATCTGGCAGCGGCATGGGATGCTCCTGCCAGCGCGAACCGGTCCTATGCCGTGTTGCAGCCGGCGTCAGGTGCGGAGGTCTTTCTGCGCTTCGTCGAAGGCGATCCGGTACCGGACTATCTGCCGATCCGGACCTATGGATGGGCTGCCATCGAGCTCTGCGTGACCGACGTCGAGGCGGTGAATGCGAAGATGCTGCAGAGCCCGTTCGAGGTCATCGGCCCGCCCAAGCCGCTCGACGGGTTCGCGACGGTCAAACCGATGCAGGTGCGGGGCGCGGATCAGGAAACGGTCTATCTGACGCAGATCCTGCAGCCGGGACCGGATACCGGCCTGCCGCAGCCACAGTCGCTGGTCGACCGCCCGTTCATCATGGTGCTGGCCTGTCCCGACCTGCGCAAGACCGCGCAATGGGTGAAGGACGTCTTCGGCCTGCCGATGATCGATCCGGTCGCGATCCGCTATTCGATGATCGAAAAGGCGTTCGGCCTTCCGGAGACGACGAAGATCGAACTGACGACTGCGCGGGGCGGGGGGCAGGTCTTCCTCGAACTCGATCAATATCCCGATGCGGCAACCGAACGCCCGCGCCATGCGGGAGCACTGCCGCCCGGCGTCGCCATAACGACCATGGTCTATCCCGATTTCGATCGGCTCGAAGGGCACTGGTCGAGTGCCCCGGTCGTGCGCGTGGGCGCCGTCTATGGCGGTCGCCGCTCGGGCGTGGTGACCACACCCGAAGGGGCCTTGCTCGAGATCGTCGAAGGCGGAGAAATCTGATGAACGCCGTGCCCGTCAAACGCGGCTTCGTGGATCTTCCCCACGGACAGATGCATTATCGCATGGCGGGCGACAGCGGCGAGGCGCTGCTCATCCTGCACGCCTCACCGGGCAGCTCACGCCAGCAGCTGCGGACGATCGAGGATTTTGCTGCGGACGCGCGGGTCGTCGCGCCCGACACGCCCGGCAATGGCGACAGCGTCGCGCTGTTCGATCGCGAACCGACAATTCCCGAACTTGCCGCAGCAATGCTGCAGTTCCTCGATGCGGTCGGGCTCGGCCGTGTGAGGGTCTATGGCTCGCACACCGGCGCGGCCATCGCCACCGAACTCGCCATTCTCGCCCCCGAGCGCATCTCGGCGCTGGTCCTCGACGGGGTCAGCCTGATGCAGGGCGAGGAACTGGACGAGGTGCTCGCCCGCTACGCCTTCCCGTTCGAACCGGATCTCGACGGCGCCTATCTGATGCGGCTGTTCCAGTTCTGCCGCGATCAATATCTGTTCTTCCCCTGGTACCGCCGCACCCGCGCCGGACGGCGGGACGGGGGGCTCGGCAATGCGGCTGACCTCCACGCATGGATCACCGAGGTGATGAAGGCGAGCACGACCTATCATCTGAACTACCGTGCGGCGTTCAAATGGCCCGCCGACCAACGCCTGCCGCTGGTCCAGTGCCCGACGCTGGTGACCGCCGCCGTCAACGACCCGCTCTATGACTCCAGCGTCGAGCTCGAAAAGCTGCTTGCGGACGGGCGCTTCGAGGAACTGCCGCGCCTCGATGCCGAGTATTTCCGGGCGACGCGCAAGGCGGCGATCGACAGCTTCTTCGGCGGGCGGGCCTGAGCCATGGAGCTGGGGCTTTCCTTCCTGACGCTGCTGCATCTTCTGATCCCGATCTACTGGCTCGGTGGCGATCTGGGTGCCTTCTACGGATCGCGCTTCATGGTCGATCCGGCACGGTCGGTCCCCGAGCGGATGATGGCGCTGAAGATCCTCAACAATATCGACATGGCGCCGCGCACGACGTTGATCCTGGCCTTGCCGACCGGCTTCGGTCTGGCGGTCGCCAAGGGGTGGATCGATGCCCCGGCCCTCGCCGCCATCGGCGTGTGGGTGCTGGGTCTCGCCTGGCTGGCGCTCGCCTGGACGGTGCACCTCAAGCACGGGCCGGCAGGTGCGGGCTACAAGCGCGTCGACATGGCCGTCCGCTATGTCGTGCTGGCGGGGCTCATCGGCAGCGCCTTCGCGGGCCTGACCGGCGCCGTCACGCTGCC
>JAIYAJ010000079.1 GCA_027489105.1 Zymomonas sp.
CCTCCGCCCGGCGCAGCAGCGGCAGCATCTGCGCAAGGTTGAACGCCGGATCGGCCACCTTGAGCCGCGGGGCGGCGCAGGCGAGGCGGATGAAGCCGTGGCTGTGGAGGTTGTGAAAGTTCCTATTGCCAAAGCTCATGGAGACCTCTCTCGTTCCAAGCCATCGCCAAGGCCTGGCCGCTTATTGCGCGAGCCGACCGTTCTGAGCAAGGCACGTGCTGCGCGCGAGGCAGGCGCGACCTCGGCGCACCGAGACGCAGCGCTTCTCGCCAGGGCAAACCCCGGCTTACCGCTGATGTCTGCCCTGTTCCGCCAGCATTGCCGGATCCGCCAGCGTGCATTGACGCAGTCTGTGAAGTCTGGAAGAAGCAGCCTGTCTTTGAGTGATTTCTGACGATCGATACCTGTCCACCAAGGGGTTAAATGTGAACTCGCCAGTCGCCCAGCGCTTTATCGAGCGGGTCGAAAGCCGAACGGCAGTCATCGGCATCGTCGGCCTCGGCTATGTTGGCATCCCGCTCGCTCTGGCCGCCTTGCGCAAGGGCATCAAGGTCATTGGCTTCGACATCGACCAAAAGCGTGTTGATGACCTCAACGCCGGCAAATGCGCGATCAAGCACATTCCGATGGATCTGATCGTTGAAGGCGTCCGCAACGGACATTTCTTCGCGACGGCCGAATTCGACCGCATGTCGGAGCCGGACGCCCTGCTGATCGCGGTGCCGACGCCGCTGACCAAGCATCGCGAACCCGACCTCTCCTATGTCGTCAAGACGACCGAAGCGATCGCCAAGCGTTTGCGCAAGGATCAGCTGATCGTGCTGGAGTCGACGACCTATCCGGGCACGACCGACGAGGTAATGCGGCCGATCCTCGAGAAGGCGACCGGGCTGAAAAGCGGCGAAGAGTTCTTCCTCGCCTTCTCTCCCGAGCGCGAGGATCCAGGCAACCCCGACTTTGGCACCTCGACGATCCCCAAGGTGGTCGGCGGCGACGGAGCCGACGCTCTTGCCATGTCGGTGGCTCTCTACAGCGCGCTCGTCGTCACGGCGGTGCCGGTGTCGTCGACTGCGACCGCCGAAGCCGTGAAGCTGACGGAGAACATCTTTCGCGCGGTCAACATCGCTCTCGTGAACGAACTCAAGGTGGTCTACGAGGCCATGGGGATCGACGTCTGGGAGGTCATCGACGCCGCGAAAACCAAACCCTTCGGCTTCATGCCGTTCTATCCGGGGCCTGGGCTTGGCGGTCACTGCATCCCGATCGATCCATTCTATCTGACGTGGAAGGCCCGCGAATACGATATCGCGACGCGCTTCATCGAGCTTGCCGGTGAAATCAATTCCCGGATGCCCTACAGGGTCGTGAACAGGCTCGCCGAACTGCTCGACACGCAGGTTCGCAAGAACCTCAGCGACGCGCGGATCTTGATCCTCGGCATCGCCTACAAGAAGAACATCGACGACATGCGCGAGAGCCCGGCGCTCAAGCTGATCGAGCTGATCGAGAAGCGCGGTGCCCATGTCGCGTTCCACGATCCCTTCATCCCGATCATTCCGCCGACACGCGAGCATGCCGAATTGACCGGCCGCAAAAGCGTCGGTATCGGCGCCGATTGTCTGGCCGGTTTCGATGCGGTCCTGATCGCGACGGACCATGACGACGTCGATTATGGCTCGATCGTTACCCATTCGAAGCTCGTCATCGATACGCGCAACGCCTGCGCCCGCAACGGCGTCATGGCCGCCAACGTCTTCAAGGCCTGAGCAAACCGGCGATCAACGCGACATCAAGCCAGAACAGATCCAACGAGAGCTGCCTCATGACGAGCTTTGCCCTGATCGGCGCCGCCGGCTACATCGCCCCGCGCCACATGAAGGCCATCAAGGCCGTGGGTGGCGATCTCAAGATCGCGTTCGACCCCAATGATTCCGTCGGTGTCATCGACAGCCATTTTCCGCAGGCGCATTTCTTCACTGAGTTCGAGCGCTTCGACCGGCATATCGACAAGTTGCGCCGCCGCGACGAGCGCATAGATTATGTCAGCATCTGCTCGCCCAATTACCTGCACGACGCCCATATCCGCTTCGGGCTGCGCGCCGGAAGCGACGTCATCTGTGAAAAGCCGCTGGTCCTCAATCCGTGGAACATCGACGGACTGATCGAGATCGAGCAGGACACCGGCCAGAAGGTCAACACCATCCTGCAGTTGCGGCTGCATCCTGCGATTCAGGCGTTGAAGGAACAGGTTGCCGTATCCAACAAGCGTCACGCCGTCGATCTGACCTACATCACCTCGCGCGGCCGCTGGTACCACGCGTCCTGGAAGGGCGACGAGGCCAAATCCGGCGGCGTCGCGACGAATATCGGCGTCCATTTTTTCGACATGCTGGCATATGTTTTTGGTCCGCTGCAGTCGCAGACGGCCAATCTGCGTGAAGACGGCAGGGCCGGCGGCCTCCTCAGCTACGAGAAGGCAGATATCCGCTGGTTCCTGTCGGTCGACGCCAACGATCTGCCCGATGGCGTGAAGGGCCAGAAGACGACCTACCGGTCGATCACGATGGATGGCGAAGAGGTCGAGTTCTCGGACGGCTTCACCGACCTTCATACCCGCAGTTACGAGGAAATACTCGCCGGCAAGGGCTATGGGCTCGAGGATGTGCGCTTTTCGATCGAAGTCGTTTCGCAGTTCCGCCGCGCGCCTATCGTAACGGCCGGCGAGAAACATCCCTTCGTCGCCAAATACGTCAAAGGCTGAGCCGTGGCCGGCGCTTCGCAGATGCAAGAGGATGCGCGCTTTCCGGGCGTCGCGATCCACGAAAGCGCCTATGTCGACGAGGGTGTCGCCATCGGCGCCGGCACCAAGATCTGGCATTTTGCCCATGTTCTCGGCCAGACGGTGATCGGCGAGAATTGCGTTCTCGGCCAGAACGTCATGGCGGGCCCGCGCGTCACCATCGGCAATGGCTGCAAGATCCAGAACAATGTCGCGCTCTATGACGGCGTCGACCTCGAGGACGACGTCTTCTGCGGCCCGTCCTGCGTCTTCACCAACGTCAACAATCCGCGCGCCTTCCTGAACCGCAAATCGGAGTTCCGGCGCACGCTGGTCAAGACGGGAGCGAGCATCGGTGCCAATGCGACCATTGTCTGCGGGCACACGCTGGGAGCTTTTTGCTTCATCGCGGCCGGCGCCGTGGTGACGAAGGATGTGCCGGACTTCGCGATGATGGCTGGCGTCCCGGCGCGCCGCATCGGCTGGATGAGCCACAACGGCGCCAAGTTGGGCGTCGATCTCGTCTGCCCCGAATCCGGGCGTCGCTACCGTGAGACGGGGCCCGACACTCTGGAGGAGGTCATTCGATGAGCGAGCGTCCCACGATCGAGTTCATCGACCTGAAGGCCCAGCGCCAGCATATCGGCCACGCCATGGAAGACGCCATCCTCAAGGTCGTCCACGACGGCAACTACATTCTCGGCGCGCAGGTCGGCGAGTTCGAGGCAGGACTTGCAGCCTTCTGTGGCGCCAAACACGCGATCGGTGTCGCCAACGGCACAGATGCGCTGATCCTCGTCCTCGAGGCGCTGGGGATCGGCCCCGGCGATGCCGTGATCTGCCCCAGCTTCACCTTCGCGGCGACGGCCGAGGTGGTCGCCTGGATAGGCGCCACACCGGTCTTCGCGGAGATCGACGAGGCGACCTACAACATCGATCGCAAGGGCCTTGCTGCCGCGCTCGATACGGCCAGGAAGCACGGACTGAAGCCGCGCGCGCTGATCACTGTCGATCTCTTCGGCCAGGCCTGCGACTACGATCCGATCGAGGCGTTCTGCAAGCACAACGACCTCGTCCTGATTGCGGACTCGGCACAGGGCTATGGAGCACGCTACAAGGGCCGGGTCGCGGGCGGGATCGGTGATTTCGCCACGACGAGCTTCTTTCCGGCCAAACCGCTCGGCTGCTATGGCGATGGCGGCGCCA
>JAIYAJ010000328.1 GCA_027489105.1 Zymomonas sp.
AGTCGCCGTCGGTGCGTCGATCATCGCCCGGGCCGGGCTGGAGAAGACGCTCGTCTCCGGCGTGGGCATCGGCTCGGTCATCAGCTCCAGCGGCGGAGGCAATCCGATCGTGGCGCCCGAGCCGGCGACCTGGATGATGCTGATCTCCGGCTTCCTGCTGATTGGCGGCGTCATGCGCCGCAACAGGTCCGGATTGTCAGGCCTTCGTCTCGATGCGGCTGGTCGCTAAGTAAACAATCGTAAACCATGGTCGGTTACCCCCGATTACCTTAACGATGGGCGCGCGGATCAGTTAGGACTGCTCCCGTCGAGCCGATCCGGCGGGGGGGCAGCATGCGCGATTTTCGCAGAGTGGCAGTGATGGCGGTCACGGTGATACTGATGGCTGTCCCTGTGGCGGCTGGCGTTCCCTCGTCCCTTGGCGGCGAAGCGCTTTACGCTATCGCCAGCGGCAGTCTGAAATGGGTTGCCGAAGCCAATATGGGATTGGCCGCATCCGAACCCGAAACCTGGATGATGTTGCTCGGCGGCATTGGTCTGATCGGGAGCACGCTCAGGCGCCGCAACCGGGCTTTGGACCGCCGCCAGCTGGTTTGATCATTTTCTCCCGATGGCGGGAGTCCTATGGAGCGTCGCATGACGCTCGCACCCCTCATTCTCCTCGTCTGTTCCAACATCTTCATGACGATCGCCTGGTACGGACACCTTAAATTCGCGGATGCGCGGCTGTGGATCGTCATCCTGGCATCCTGGGCCATCGCCCTCGTCGAATATTGCTTTGCCGTGCCCGCGAACCGGATCGGCTATCTTCACGGCTGGAGCGCCGGTCAGCTCAAGATCACCCAGGAAATCGTGACCCTGGTCGTGTTCGCGCTGTTTGCCGTCTTCGTGCTGGGTGAGCATCTCGGCTGGCGGCATCTGGGCGCTTTCGCCTGCATGGTGGGGGCCGCCTGCTTCATGTTCGTCGGCAAGAGCTGAGCGCAATTGCGCAACCGCCGCACCGTTCCCATATCGCTCTCCGCAAAGCATCAGGACGGATATGAGCGAACTTCCCAAATGGCATGGCACCACGATCTTGTCGGTGCGCAAGAATGGCAAGGTCGTCGTGATCGGCGACGGCCAGGTTTCGATGGGCAACACGGTGATGAAGCCGAACGCCCGCAAGGTCCGCAAGCTGGGCGACGGATCGGTAATCGGCGGCTTTGCCGGCGCCACCGCCGACGCCTTCACCCTGTTCGACCGGCTTGAGCGCAAGCTGGAGCAGTATAGCGGGCAGTTGCTGCGCGCGGCGGTCGAACTCGCCAAGGATTGGCGGACCGACAAATATCTGCGCAACCTCGAAGCGATGATGATCGTCGCCGACAAGGACGTGACGCTGATCCTGACGGGCAATGGCGACGTGCTCGAGCCGGTCGGCGGGGTGGCCGCGATCGGATCGGGCGGCAATTTCGCTTTGTCGGCCGCGCGCGCGCTGGTCGACTATGAGCCTGATGCCGAGACATTGTGCCGCAAGGCGATGGCGATCGCGGCCGAACTCTGTGTCTTCACCAATGACAGCCTGACGGTCGAGGCGCTCGACAGCGCCGCCTGAGCGGTTCCCGTTCCCGACAAGCCCAAGCGAAAGCAGGATTTATGAACGACCAACTGACTCCCAAGGCGATCGTCGCCGCGCTCGACGCGCATATCGTCGGCCAGGCCGATGCCAAGCGCGCCGTCGCCGTTGCCCTGCGCAATCGCTGGCGCCGGCAGCGTCTGCCCGACACATTGCGCGACGAGGTCACGCCGAAGAACATCCTGATGATCGGCCCGACCGGCTGCGGCAAGACCGAGATCAGCCGCCGCCTGGCGAAGCTCGCCGACGCGCCCTTCGTCAAGGTCGAGGCGACCAAATTCACCGAGGTCGGCTATGTCGGCCGCGACGTCGAGCAGATCGCCCGCGATCTGGTCGAGGAAGCCGTCCGCCTCGAAAAGGAGCGCCGCCGCAGCGCGGTCAAGGACAAGGCCGAGGAGGCGGCTCTGGCTCGCCTGCTCGATGCGCTGGTCGGCAAGGATGCGAGCGAGGCGACGCGGCTGGCCTTCCGTCAGCGCTTCCAGGATCATCAGCTCGACGACAAGGAAATCGAGATCGAGGTCGAGGATTCGGGCGGCATGCCGTTCGAACTGCCCGGCATGAACGGTCAGGTCGGCATGATCAACCTCAGCGACATGATGGGCAAGGCCATGGGCCAGGGGCGCACCAAGCGCCGCAAGATGACGGTCCGCGCCGCGTGGTCGAAGCTGGTCGACGAAGAGGCGGACAAGCGGCTCGATCAGGACGAGGTCAGCCGGTCCGCGCTTCAGGATGCCGAGCAGAATGGCATCGTTTTCCTCGACGAGATCGACAAGATCGCGGTGTCCGACGTGCGCGGCGGTTCGGTCAGCCGCGAAGGCGTGCAGCGTGATCTGCTGCCGCTGATCGAGGGAACGACCGTTTCGACCAAATATGGTCCGCTCAAGACCGACCATATATTGTTCATCGCGTCGGGCGCCTTCCATGTCGCCAAGCCGTCGGACCTGCTGCCCGAATTGCAGGGCCGCCTGCCGATCCGGGTCGAACTGAAGGCGCTGACCGAACAGGATTTCGTGCGAATATTATCGGACACGCGCGCGAGTCTGACCGAACAATATCGCGCGCTGATCGGTACCGAGGGTGTCGAGATCGGTTTCACCGACGACGGCATCGCTGCGATCGCGAAGGTCGCGGCCGAGGTCAACGGGCAGATCGAGAATATCGGTGCGCGGCGCCTGTCGACGGTGATGGAGAAGCTGCTTGAGGAGATCAGCTTCGACGCCGAGGACCGCAAGGGAACGACGATCACGATCGATCGCGCCTATGTCGACGGCCAGCTGAGCGCGGTTGCCCGCGACACCGATCTTTCCAAATATGTTCTGTGAGTAAGGTGCCCGTGCCCCCTGCCAACCGGCCGCCGGCCGGGCAGGGGGCGCCCGGCCGCAAGAGGGGAAGACGATGACGGTGACCATGTACGGCATCAAGAATTGCGACACCATCAAGAAGGCGCGGACCTGGCTGGAGGAGCGCGGGATCGACTATCGCTTTCACGACTATAAGGCGGCGGGCGTCGACCGCGATACCCTGGTGCGCTGGTGCGGCGAACTGGGCTGGGAGGTGCTGCTCAACCGCGCCGGCACCACCTTCCGCAAGCTGCCGGATGCGGATCGCGCCGACATCGACGAGGCCAAGGCGATCGGGCTGATGGAAGCGCAGCCGTCGATGATCAAGCGGCCGGTGCTGGACGTGGGCGGTCAGTTGCTCGTCGGTTTCAAGCCCGATCTCTATGCGGCCAGGTTCGGCTGATCAGAAGGCGGCGGCCACCTGACGGTCGACGGTCGTGCGGTTACGGCCCGCTTCCTTGGACGCATAGAGCGCGCGATCGGCGCGCTTGATCACGTCGCTCAATATCTGGTCCGAGGCGCTCATCGGGGCGATGCCGAAGCTGGCGGTGAGGCGCAGCGGTAGGTCGCCGATGCGCAGGCGGGCAATGCGAAGCCGCAGATCCTCGACCTTCTCCCGGGCTCGGTCTGTGTCCGCGCCTGGAAAGAAGAGAACGAACTCCTCCCCGCCGAAGCGCCCATATTGCTCCGGCTCGACCAGTGTCTCGCGGAACAGCGCCGTGATCTGGCAGAGCACCGCGTCGCCATGGCTGTGGCCATACAGGTCGTTGATATCCTTGAAATGATCGACGTCGCAGATGGCGACGGTGAGCGGGCGGCCGAAGGCATTGGCCTCCTGCATCAGGCGCGTTCCCGACGCTTCGATCGCCCGACGATTGGGTGCGCCGGTCAGCGAGTCGGTATCTGCGGCTAGGCGCAGCCGTTCGGCAAGGTCGCCGCCCATCAGATAGAGCGAGAAAATCCCCGCGGCGACGGTCATTGCGGGCAGACCGAGGAAGACGATGATCGTATAGGTCTTGTCGAGCAGTTCCGACCCCTGCGGCGGGATCAGGGCCAGCGTCAGCCCGCCTGCGGTTTCCACCGCCGCCATGCCGATACAGGTGAAGATGATCGGTCGTTCGCCCAGCAGCAGCTGGCGTCCGGGGCGGAGCAGGGCGCTCGTCACGCCGAACAGCAGCACGGCCGCCGCATAGAAGGGGACGATCGCTCCGGACACGCCGCGGTCGGGATAGCCGGTGCTGACGATGAAGATCGTCAGCAGTGCTATCGCCTGACTCGTCAGGAAATAGCCGGTCTTGTGGGGCAGGCCGGATCGCATGCGATAGGCCATGGCGGCGAGAACCGGGGTCGTCGTCGCAAAGATGCTGACCAGAAGATTGACCCACGGATTGCCGCGAAAATAGAAGTAATAAATCGGATCGGCGATATAGAGCAGGACGTTGCAGCCGAAGGCGGCGGCCAGCATCTTGGCCATCCGCGGCTGACCCAGCGTGCGCGACGCTAGCAGCATCGCGATCGTCATCAACGCGTTGATGAGCAGAAGCACGGCAAAAATGAACAGGTCTACAGACACTTGCCGCCTCGCCCCCTTAGCGGTTTGGAACAATGAGTAGCGGATCGGGCTGCCGATACAAAATGAACTTATGTAAATTCCCCTAGGGATATGCCGCAGGCGCTTTATCTGGCGGCCGGGACGCTCTATCGGCGGCAGCAAGGAGACCATGATGACCCCGATCGCGAAGATATTGCTGCTCGGCTCCGGCGAACTGGGCCGGGAGTTCGTGATCGCGGCCAAGCGACTGGGCGCCTATGTCATCGCTTGCGATTCCTATGCAGACGCGCCCGCCATGCAGCTGGCCGACGCGTCGGAAGTCTTTTCGATGCTCGATGGGGAGGCCCTGGCCGCCGTCATCGAGAAGCACCGCCCGGACCATATCGTGCCCGAGGTCGAGGCGATCCGCACCGAGGTGCTGAAGGACTATGAGGATCGCGGATTTTCGGTTGTGCCGTCGGCCCGTGCCACGCAACTGACGATGAACCGCGACCGCATTCGTGACGTGGCTGCGCAGGAGCTTGGGCTGGTCACGTCCCGCTTCCTCTACGCCGAAAGCCGCGAGGAGATGCGCGCGGCGGTTGCCAAGATCGGCATACCCTGCGTGGTGAAGCCGGTCATGTCCTCATCGGGCAAGGGGCAGAGCATCGTCACTGCCGAGGGCGCGATCGATGCGGCCTGGGACTATGCTGTCGACGGGATGCGCGGCGACCGGCAGCGCGTGATCGTCGAGGCGTTCATCGCCTTCGACTATGAGATCACCCTGCTGACGATCCGCACCCGGCAGGGCGTGCTCTTCTGCGAGCCGATCGGACATCGGCAGGAGCGTGGCGACTATCAGGAGAGCTGGCAGCCGACGCCGATGTCCAAGAAGGCCTTGGCCGCCGCGCAGGACATGGCGCGCAAGGTGGTCGACAATCTGGGCGGCTATGGACTGTTCGGGGTCGAGTTCTTCGTGGCCGGCGAGAAGGTGATCTTCTCCGAACTGTCGCCACGGCCGCACGACACCGGCATGGTAACGCTGATTTCGCAGAACCTGACCGAATTCGACCTGCACGCCCGCGCGATCCTGGGCCTGCCGATCCCGCACATCCACCTGAATGGCGCCGCAGCGTCCGCAGTCATTCTCGCGGACCGTAATGCCGAGGATTTCCACTTCGAGGGGCTGGAAGGCGCACTGGCGCCCATGGACGGGGTGGAGACCGATATCCGGCTGTTCAGCAAGCCCGTAACCCGCCCGAACCGGCGTATGGGCGTCGCTCTGGCGCTGGCGCGCGATGGGACGAGCGACGCGGCAAGAGCCGCCGCGCGCGCGGCTGCGGCCAAGGTCCGCATCGTCTATGCCGACGGCAAGGAATGACGCGCACCCGGATATCCTCGGGCTCTCCCTTTGAAAGCCAGGCCGGCTATAGCAGGGCGATCGTCGACGGCGACTGGGCGTTCGTTGCGGGCACCACGGGCTATGATCCGGTCACGCGGATCATGCCAGACGCGGTGGCCGATCAGACCCGCAATGCCTTGGACCTCATCGAGCGAACCTTATCGGAAGCGGGCTTCGCGCTCGCCGATGTGGTCCGCGCGACCTATTATCTGACCGACGCCGCGTGGTGGGAGGAGGTCGCCCCGGTGCTGGGCGAGCGCTTCGGAGAGATCCGGCCCGCAGCGACTGCGCTGATCGTCGGGTTGATCCGCCCGGAGATGAAAATCGAGATCGAGGTGACGGCGTTACGGCGTTGGTCGTGACAGACTCGCGATATTGACCGCAAGATGGTAATTTACCCCAATATGTGGCGGGAGTCATTGCTGCTCTGACAGGAAAATCGCTGATTTTTCTGCAGTGTTCGACTTGGCACGGTTCCTGCTGAGCATGTGGCATCCACAACGCTTAGCAAAAAGGGACCTGAAAATGACCAAGCTGAACAACACCGTCGCCGGCACTTTCGCGATCGTCGCCACCTTCCTTACCATAGCTGCGGCCACCCCGCTGCGCGCCGAACCCGTCCGTGTCGCCGTCGCTTATGGTGACCTGGACCTCGCCAGCGTGGCCGGCGCTTCGCAGCTCGACGCGCGGATCCGCCGCGCCGCCGAAAATGTCTGCGGTCGCCCCGACGTCCGCACCAGCATCGAAGTCGCCGCCTGCCGTCAGAAGGCGATCGTCGGCGCCAAGGCACGCCTGGCTCAGGCTGCGCCGGCTGCCGACATCAAGCTCGCCGCCCGCTGATCCTTCGGCGAACCGGCATGGCCGACGAAGGCCGCCAGGAGGCTCCAGCCCATCCTGGCGGCCTTTTGCCGTTTCCGGTGGGAGCGGTTCTCTGTCGCGAGCGGTTGCGTGGGCGCGCGAGGATGCCGCGTGATCGCTTGCAGTCGAGCAAGAAAGGCTTTCTTGTCCGTGTTCTGACGTCCGGCGATAGGGGGACGTGAACAGAGCCGGGGCATCATGATCAATATCGACTGGTTGAATGCTCTGGCCGGATTGCTCGTCGGTATCATCGTCGGGATAACCGGCGTGGGGGGCGGCTCGCTGATGTCCCCCATCCTGATCATGTTGTTCGGCGTCGCCCCAACGACGGCGGTCGGCACCGACCTCTGGTTCGCAGCGGTAACGAAGACCGCCGGTTCGATCGTCCACCACCGTCAGGAGAGCGCGGACGTCAAGATCGTCGGCTGGCTGGCGCTGGGCAGCATACCCGCTGCGGTCCTGACTTTGCTGTTCCTGTTCGCGTCGGGCGCCCATCAGGTAAAGCATGGGATGGTCGTGACCATGCTCGGCGGAATGCTGATCGCCACCTCGGTCGCCACACTGTTCCGGCGTCAGCTCGTCACCGCGATGATCGATGTCGACGACGAAGCGCGCGCCAAGCGGTTCGTGCGCTGGCAGCCGGTACTGACGGTGCTGGGGGGCGCGGTGCTCGGTACGCTGGTGACGCTGACGTCTGTCGGCGCCGGGGCGCTGGGGGCGACGATGCTGCTCATGCTCTATCCGCTCCGGCTGACCGCGCGAAAGCTGGTGGGCACCGATATCATGCATGCCGTGCCGCTGACGCTGGTCGCCGGGCTCGGCTACATGATCGCCGGAGCGGTCGACCTGCACCTGCTCGCGATGCTGCTGATCGGATCGATTCCGGGGATCGTCATCGGCGCGCGTCTGACGATGTGGTTGAACGAGACATTCGTCCAGCGGGCGCTGGCGGTGATCCTGTTCATCACAGGGTTGAAGCTCATCACCTCCTGAGCCGTCCGCAGGCGTCGCTCAAGCGCTTCCGCCCGCCATATCGCTCCAGGCCGCGTGAAGCCCGTCGATCTGGAACAGATCATGCGCCGCGAGCAGGCTGTGGCCCCACGCCTCGTCCCGTAGGCGCGCATCGCTGACCGCCAGACGCTGCTGCCGAACGTCGCGGAACGGACGGCGCTTTTCCACAGCCTCGGTCCAATGGCGCAGATCGTCCAGCGCCCGGATCAGGGAGTCGATGCGGGCAACCTCCGTCCTCGATTGAGTCAGTCTGGGCTCAAGCAAGTCGAAATCTCCGCAAGACCGATAAGGATGTACAATAATATTGTACAAAAATCAATCAGAATCTTGATTCTTGCGATCGGCGCCGATCTTCCTGCGGACAGCCGCAATGGCGGAACGCCGGGCAGAAATTAGGAAGCTGTCAACAATTGTAACATATGGCTGAGTCCTATTTTCTTGAGCGGCCGACAGGAGCATCAGGTCGTCAGGACATCGATCGGGATGGTGAGTCGCAATGAACATGATGACGGGCGATATGATGGCGCAGGCGGAGCTTCTGATCTCCGGCGCGTTCTCCAATGACGTCGCGCCATCCGTCGCTGCCCGGCCGACGCCGCCCAACTGGCTGATCGCGCCAGTGTTCCGCCCGCAGCCGGCGCACGATCCACTGATGGTCGCGGAAGCACAGGCTGTCTATGCAGCGAGCAGTGCCCCCTATCGCTCGCTGCGCGAAGTCCCGCGCGGCTTCTGATCCCTTCGAACCAGTGCCCGGCCCGTCCGGGCATTTTTTTGTCCGGCAGATAGGAAAAATCCTAGACAATCTCGCGCCGCGAAAATAGAACAAAAAAAGAACATGTGAGGAGCGAGTCGATGAAGCAAGGCGTGTTTCGATCGTCCCCGGCCTGCAGCCTTGGTTGTCCCTCCTGCGAGATCGGTTGCGCTATTCGGGCAGGTGAGGCGGACGATGCCTGGCGGGAGGTGCAGCATCTCCGCCGCGCGGGAGCCGGGCCCGAACTGGCGTGGAAGAGGCTGCGCGCTGCAGCGCGCCTGGCAGCCGCAAGGCAAGCATTCGCGCGAGCCCGGCGCGGCCTTCCATCGGCACATGGTCCTCGAGCAGGGTCTCGAACATGCGGGTCAGTGCTGCCGCATTAGGCAGCGCTACCGGCAGAAGGATCTGCTGAACGTCGGGCTCGATCGTGGCCTCTGCTTCGCTCTGGTCCGGCGAGAGACCGGCCAGTGCGAAAATCTCCGCACTGTCGACGCCGAAAGGCAGGAGAGCTGCAGCGATCCGGCGGGCGGCGTCGATCGGCAGCGGGCCGGTGAACCGCTTCTCCTCATAATAGGCGTAGCGCTTGTCGAGCGGGGATCCGAGCGTCGCCGCGAAGGCGCGCATCGACAGGCCCGAGCGGGCTCGCAGCGAGCGGAGGCGTTCGTGGGGGCGGAGCATGTCGATTCTCGCAGGCTGGAGGACGCGATCAGTAATTTTTGAACCGATGAGTGCAAGTTTTTTGTCTAGCTGGGAGATGCGGGATGGGAAGGCCGGGGCGTAAGAGGCTGGCGGGTGCACGTACGGCGGGTGGGCGGCTCAAGGCGAGCGCGCAGCCGGGTATCGACAGAGGAACGGCCGAGCTTCGCCTGCATCGCGCGGACCGTGCGGGAGACCTCGATCCGGTGGCTGCGCGGCTATGGCGCAGGGGCCAGGCGGAGGAGGCGGCCGCATCCCTGCGCGGCGGGCGCGACCATGGGCAGGCGGTCGATGCGATCGGTCGCGCCTATCTGGGCGGGTTGCTCGACCATCGAAATCGCCCAGCCGAGGCGCTGCGCGATGCCGGTCGGACGCTCTTCAAACTCTATTGGGTGCATTATGCCGCACTGGCGCCCAGCGGGGGATTATATCGCGAACTGGTCGGGCGAGGAGCGGTCGGCCGGCCGGTCGAAGCCGAGACCGACCGTTCGGCGCAGCTGGAGACCGCGCTCAATCGTCGGCTCGCGAGTCTGGACGCGTGCGGGCGGGACGTGCGCAAGGCCGTCGAGAGTCTCTGCATCGACCATCATTTCGAATATGGTCCGCTCTGGCTCGATCGGCTGCTCGCGGCGGGGTGTGGCCGAGGGGCGGCGAGCGAGGAGGATCGCCGAAGGATCCTGGCGGCCGTCATCGGGCTGGAAGCGATCTGCTGATGGTCCGGAACTTTGCGGTCCGCCCGGTGTCCTGATGCTGTAATTCCAGCCTGGAGAACGCATGCGCGTCCGGATCGATTCCCATCTTCATTACCGTTTCGCGCAACCGACCGACGTCCTGCTGAGCGTCGAGGTCGCCCAACTCGAGGACCAGCGGCTGATCGAGGATCTGCTGACTGTTTCCGGCAGCGGCGAGCTTCGTCCGATTGCGGGCGAGGAGGGCATCGGTCGGCGCACATGGATGCGGGCCGAAGCCGAGTTCGAGGCGCGCTATACCGCGCAGGTCGAGCTGCTCCGGCGCAATTCGCCGATCGAGGCGCTGCCGATCACGCCCCGGCGGGAGCTGCCGCCGGGCGTAATCCCCTATCTCTGGCCAAGCCGCTACTGCGAATCCGATCGGCTCGAGGCCTTTGTCGAGCGCCGCTTTCCCGGCGACCCGCATGGCGCCAAGATCGTCGCGATGACCGAATGGGTGCGCGGCAATCTGGATTACCGGATCGGTTCGAGCGACGGCACCACCACCGCAGTGGACAGCTTCGTCTCGCGCCAGGGTGTCTGTCGCGATTTCGCCCATCTGCTTACGGCCTTCGCGCGCGCCGCCGGCGTTCCGGCCCGCCTGGTGTCCGCTTATGCGCTGGACCTCGATCCACCGGATTTCCATGCCGTGGTCGAAGTCTGGCTGGCGGGGGAATGGTATCTGGTGGATCCCACTGGCCTTGCGCCGCTCGACGGGCTGGCGCGCATCGCCGTTGGGCGTGACGCGACCGACATCGCGTTCATGACGGCTTTCGGCAGCGCCGAGATGGTGGAGCAAAGCGTTTCGGTGGTCCGGATCGACGGCTGAGCGGGCTGCGGCCGGTGGCTGGCAAAGTGCGAAAGCGCTCTCTACAACATTGTCAGTACCTTGTTCTGGAGAGGATTTTTCATGGATCGTCGCTCGTTCATCGCATCGGCAGGCGTGGCCGCTCTGGTGGCCGGGCTCCACCCATGGGCGGTCTCGGCAGCCACCGATGCCCCCGCCGGACCGGATGATGCCAGGCTGAATGCGCTGTTCGACGAGATTTTCGCCGAAGCGCTCGATGCGTCGCCTGAGTTCTGCACCGGGCTGGGCTTCGACAAGGGACCCCGCGCTGCGGCGAAGAGCCGGCTCGACGACAATAGCGACGAGGAGATGCGGCGAGATCTTGTGCGGACCAAGCGGCGTCTGGCGCAGCTCGAAGCCTTTCCGGTGGACAAGCTGTCCGAGGCGGCGGCGCTGAACCGTGAGATCGTTCTCTATTCGCTGCGCAATTCCGCGGTGGCACCCGAGCGTTTCGGCATCGACAGCGTGATTCGCCCCTATCGCATCTTCCAGCAGGGCGGCGCCTATTTCAGCGTCCCCGATTTTCTCAACGACGCCCATGTGATTGCGGACCGAGCCGATTGCGACGCCTATCTTGCCCGGCTGGAGGCCTTCGGTCCGGTCCTCGATACCGACAGCGCAGTACAGCGGGCGCGTTCCGAGCGCGGCTTCACGGCGCCCGACTTCTCGGTGGACCTGACCCTGGGGCAACTTCGCAAGTTGCGCGACGTCCCTGCCGATCAAAGCCCGCTCGTGCTGTCGCTGAAGCGCCGGGCGGCGGAGAAGGGCATCGCCGGCGATTTTGGTCCGGCGGCGGCGCGCCTGGTGGAGCAGAGCGTATATCCGGCACTGGACCGGCAAATCGCGCTGATGACCGACTTGCGCCGGACGACCCGCCCAGGAGCGGGCGTGTGGAGGCTGCCGGACGGCGACGCGATCTACGCGGCGGCGCTCGCCCAGGCGACGACGACGAGCTTCA
>JAIYAJ010000372.1 GCA_027489105.1 Zymomonas sp.
ACTCGTCCCGTAACCGGAACGTCTCGATGACACCCAAGCGCATCCTTGTCGTCAACCCGAACTCGAACGAGGCCGTCACGCAAGGATTGCGGGACGCGCTGGCCGGTTTCGCCAATCCCGCCGGCCCGGAGATCGTCTGCGCCACGCTGGCCGAGGGCCCGTTCGGCGTCGAAAGCCAGGAGCATGTCGAGCAGGTCGCGCTGCCGCTGCGCCGTCTGGTCGAGGCGGACACGGCCAGCGCGGCCTTCGTGATCGCCTGCTATTCCGACCCCGGCCTCCATGTCTGCCGCGAGGCGACGCGGCGGCCCGTCTTCGGCATCGCCGAATGCGGCATCCTCACGGCGCTCAGCCGCGCCGACAGCTTCGGCGTGATCGCGATCCGCACCCGCTCCATCCCGCGGCACATCCGCTACATGCGCCAGATGGGCCTCACCGACCGCCTCGTCGGCGAACGGGCGCTGGAAATGAGCGTGGCCGAGACGGCCGCGGGGGACGGCACGCTGGCCCGCATGATCGAGATCGGCGGCCTTCTCAAGGAGGATGGCGCCGGCGCGATCGTCATGGGCTGCGCCGGCATGGCCCGGCACCGCAGGCCGCTGGAAGATGCGCTCGGCCTGCCGGTGATCGACCCGACGCAGGCCGCCGTCGCGATGGCGATCGGCGCGGTCGCGGTCGGGTAGGCTGCCGGCTCCGGCCGTCGCGCGCGCCTTGCCCCTCAGGTTGCGGCGCCGATCACCTCGGCCGCGAAGTCGACGAAGACGCGGACCTTTGGCGCCAGCATCCGGCGTGACGGGTAAACGGCCTGGATGGGCACCAGCGCCCGCCGGTAGCCCGGCAGAACCTGCACCAGTTCGCCGCGGGCAATCGCATCGCTCACATAGAAGCGCGGCGCCACCCCGATGCCGAGCCCCTGGGTCGCGAGGTCGATCAGGATTCCCGGATCGTGCAGGGCGAACTGCGGGCTCACATGCACTTTGACGGGCGGGCCTTGCTCCGCCTCGAGCGACCACGTCTCCGGCTTCAGCTCGCGCTGAAGGTTGATGATCGCATGCGTAGAGAGGTCGGCCACCGTCTCGGGCATGCCGCGCGCCGCTATGTAGCGCGGCGCAGCGACCAGGATTTGCGGCACCTCCCCGAGCCAGCGCGTGACGAGGCGTGAATCGCTCAGCCGGCCGGTCCGGATCGCCACGTCGATGCCTTCCTCGACGAGGTCGACGACGCGGGTCGTGGCGTCGAGCGCGATCTGGATGTCGGGGTAACGTGCGTTGAACTCGCCGAGCCGGGGCGCAAGCAGGAATCGGATGATCGAGAACGGAGCCGTGATCTTCAGCGCGCCGCGGGGCGTTTCGCGCGAGGCCTCGATCGCCGCCTCGGCATTGTCCATCTCCTCCACCACGCGGCGCGCATAGGTGGCGAGCAGCTCGCCCGTGTCGGTGAGCGAGACATGGCGCGTCGTCCGCTGAACCAGCCGCGTGCCGAGCCGGGCCTCGAGCGTCGCCAGCTCCCGACTGACCAGCGACTTGGTCAGCCCGAGCCTGTGCGCTGCGGCCGTGATGCCGCGATGGTCGGCGATGGCTGCGAACAGACGCAGATCGACGGTGGAAAGCTTCATGGCCTCATTGTCCTGCCAGTGGAACAATTTGTACCAATCTAGCCAACTAGTGCCATTTCTGGAACCTGTCATCCTGTCCTTGGCGCCGCTTGGCCGAGCCTGACCAGGATGAAGACGATAACTGTCTCTGAAATGTCCGCCGCCGATCGCAGCCGGGTGCTGGCGGCGGCCGACCGCCTCGAGATCATGGAACTGGGCGCGCGGTTCGATAATGGGCTTGATGCCGAGATGCCCGAGAAGTTCGTCGGCACCTTCGTGGCGGAGGGCGCTCTGGCGGGCTTCTGGGGCGAGGCGGCGGGCTTCGACCAGATCCGCGGAGCCTACGACTTCATGCTTTCCACCTTCGCGCGAAACCGCCGACACGTGGTGACGAACCACGAGATCGGCATCTCCGGGGACACGGCCACGATGTTCTCGTACCTGACGGTGTTCGACCGGGCGAGCAACACGACGATCGGCACGGCGACCTTCACCGACCAGCTTGTTCGCCATGAAGGAGCCTGGCGCTTCAAGCGCCGGACGCTGGCGGCGGACTCCAATGTGCAGTCGATCATCGACAGGCTGACGGGCAAAAGCTGACGCACAAGGCGAAAGACCACGAAAGGAAACGCCAATGACGCCGCAGGACATCAGGACGCCGCGCTTCAGCGCGCTCGTTGCCAGCACCTTCGAGGCCGACGCCGCCGTCGATGCGGACGCGTTCGTGCGCGGGCTGACCGCCGACGTCACGTTTCAGCTTGGCGGCAATCCGCCCGTGACCGGCCGCGACGCGGTGCGCGGCATGGTTTCGGAGGCCTTCAAGGCCTTCCGTCATGTCCGGCATACGCTTCGGCGCGTCTTCGAGATGGACGATGTGCTCATCTACGAAGCGACGGTGACCTATGAATTCGCGCAGGGCGGCAGCCTCTTGGCGGATTACGTCAACGTCGTGACCTGCGAGGGCCATCTGGTGCGCGACTACCGTATCTACATCGACCTCTCGCCGATGGCGCGTGCCGCAGGAGCGGGCCGTTCGTGAAGGGGCTCGCGCAAGCCGAACTCACGCAACCGCATAGCGCGACGTTTACTCAAACTGTCGGAAATTCTTCGGCATTCAGGGCTCGGGGCGTAGGATCGTG
>JAIYAJ010000262.1 GCA_027489105.1 Zymomonas sp.
GCTCCTGCCTTCGCTGCGGCCGCCACCGCCGTCTACGTCATCCTGTTCCGCCCGATCGGCTCACACGACTGGATGCGCGCCGAGGTCGCCACCGGCGGGCTCTGGGGCTGCCTGATCCTCTCCGCCGCCCTCTGACAACCCGGAGCATCCCATGAGAAACGCTGCCCTCGGGCTGGCGCTGCTGGCGCTCGCGTCGATCCTCTCCGGCTGCGGCACGGCGGGGACGATCCTCTACTGCATCGCCGTCGATGGTGATGCCGCCCGGAAGTGCAACTGATGCGCGCCCTGGCCGCCTTCGCGATCCTAGCGCTCTCGTCCTGCAGCGCCGGCACGCCGGTCCACGCCCACCAGGCCACGAGCGGGTGGACCTATCCGATCGAGTGCTGCTCGGATCGCGACTGCGCCGTCATCGACGGCCGCACGGTTCGCGAGACGCCGGCCGGCTATGTCGTGACGGTCAGACCTGGCGGCCATCCCATGTGGGGCCCGGAGCGGCCGGCGCCGCTCGTGGTGGAATTCGGCTACCGCAAGGCAAAGCCGAGTCCTGACGGCAAATGGCACCTGTGCATCAGCCCGAGCGGGGCGCCGCTGTGCCTCTTCGCCATCTTCGGCGGCACCTGACCCTTCCGACATCGGAGCGCATCATGACCATCAAGTTCGCCGGCCGCGCAAAGCGTCTGGAGGATATTGACCTGCCGCGCATCGGTCATGAGATCGGCGTCGGGGAGGACGAGATCCACGCCGTCATGGAGGTCGAGGCGGCCGGCTCCGGCTTCGACAAGATGGGCCGGGTGAAGGCGCTCTACGAGCCGCACATCGCTTGGCGCCAGTCCAAGGGCGAGACGCGCGATCTGCTGGCCAAGGAAGGGCTCGCCTATCCCAAGTGGAAGCGCGACTACCCCGCCGACAGCTACCCCCGCATTCTCAAGGCTTACGAGATCGCCGGCGACGTCGCGCTCATGTCGACGAGCTGGGGGCTCGGTCAGATCATGGGTTTCAACCATGCGGCGGCCGGCTACAAGACCGCCCGTGCCATGGTCGAGGACTTCGCCGACGGCGAGGACAACCAACTTGAAGCGATGATCCGCTTCATCGTCACGAACGGGCTCGACGACGAGATCCGGCGGCACGACTGGGCGGGGTTCGCTCGCGGCTACAACGGCGCCGGCTACAAGGCCAACAGCTATGACACCAAGCTGGCGGCGGCCTTCGCGAAGTGGCAGAAGATCAAGGACACGCCTTGGTCGCCAGGGCAGGGCACAGACGCCCCGCCGGCGCCTGCCGCGCCTCCGCAGGCCCCTCGGCCCGCACCGACGCCAGATCCAGCCCCAGCGCCCGCGCAGCCCGTTCCAACACCAGCCCCCGCCCCCGCCGCCCCGGTGTTGGAACCCACCCGCAACGATGGCGAGTTCGTCGCGCCCAAAAGCGAAGGCTTCTGGTCCCGCTTCATCGCCGCCTTCCGCAAAAGGATGTCGCCATGATCCCCGATCTCGTCGCAGCGCTCGGCAAGGCGGGCGCGCCCTTGCTCGGAACCATCATCGGCGGCCCGGTCGGCACGCTGGCCGGCGCCGCCATCGGCGCGCTAGCTGAGGCATTCGGCACCAAGGCCACGCCCGAAGCCGTCAAGGTCGCCATCGAAACCCGGCCCGACGCGGCGGCCATCGTCCAGCGCGTCGAGGCTGAGAAGGCGCCGGCGCTCAACGCCGACCTCGAAGCCATCCTGCGCGACCGCCAGGGCGCCCGCGACCAGACGCTCGCGCTGGTCGACAAGGGCTCGGTGATCTCATGGGGTGCGCCGGTTGTCTCGGTCCTAGTGCTGTTTGGGTTCATCGCGTTGTCGTGGCTTGCCATGAACCCATCGCCCGGCGTCCGCGCCGACGTCGTGCTCTACCTGCTCGGCGCTTGGCAGACGCTGGCCGGCGGCGTTGTCGGCTACTGGGTCGGGAGCTCGGCCGGGTCGGCGTCGAAAGACGTCGCGCTGAAGCAGATGGCGATCAGCCGATGACACTGACGCGCCCCTATGCGCCGACCCGCGTTCGCACACTCGAATGGTGCTCCGCTGCGGCGATGATGGGCTGGGGCATCGTCCTGGCGGTCCCCGGCGACACCTTCGCCAACTCCCGCACCTATGACGCTTTCGCGCTGATTGCGCCGGAATGGGCATGGGCTGCGTTTTGCGTTGTGATGTCGTCGCTGCGGATGCTGGCGCTCTACGCCAACGGGGCTTGGCGGCGGTCGCCCTTCCTGCGCGGCTTCACCAGCGCGGGCGGGGTCACGTTCTGGACGCTCGTGGTGCTGCTGATCCTTCACGCGCCCCAGCACGGCATCAGCACGGCGGTCCCCGTCTATTCGATCTTCGTCGCTATGGACCTCATATCTGCCTGGCGCTCCGGTCGAGACTTCATCGAAATGGAGCGGGCGCATGGGCGGAATATCTGAGCCGATCATCCTCGCCCTGATCGGCGGCCTTGTTGCTATCGTGACAGCCTTTTTCGCCGCCGCGAAGACGGCACGCAAAGACCCCACACCAGACGCGCCGCGCGGCAATGTCCTGAGCTTCGACGCGACCGACCGGGCAGCATTGGACCGGCTGGGCAAGTCGATCGACGACCTGTCGCGCGCTGTCGACGACCTGCGACACGAACTGATGAGGGCACGACCCTGATGCCGGCGCACCCGACCCTGACTTGTGAAGAATGCAAGGCCGCAGCGGACGCGCTCGCGGAGCACGGCAGCCAGGTCAAGGCCGCCAATGCAATAGGCATGTCACGCAGCGGGTTTCAGGCCCGCCTCGCCAGATGGCAGGAGTTCTTGCGCGATACTGGCGCGGCCGATGCGGCCGAGGCGGCCGAGGCGCCCATGACCAGCCGTGAAAGGTTCGACGCCGCGTTCTGGAGGAAAAAGGCGAGCGACGCCCAGCGCGCAGCGGATGAAGCCGAGCACGTTGCCGAACAGCTTGCCGGCCTGCGTGGCGTCCCGCTGACGGTCCCGGACTGGCTTGCCTCTGCGGCTGAAAGCGAGAAGGGCCGATCGGTCGTCGGCGGCCTGGTCTCCGACGTTCACATGGGCGAGGTGATCAATCCCGAAGAGATCCACGGGACCAACGCCTACAACCCTGACATCTGCCGGGCGCGCATGAAGCGCTATTTCGAGGCCGCCTGCGTCGTCGGGAAACGCTGGGCCGCTGACACCCACTGCGAGGGCTTCCTGTTGGCGCTGGGCGGCGACCTCACAAGCGGCAGCATCCACGACGAGTTGGCGCAGACGAACGCGCTGACCAGCCCAGAGCAGGCGATCGCTGCCGCGGAGGTTCTGTCGGCCGGCCTGATCAAGCTGCGCCTGGAGTATCGCCGCGTGCATGTCGCCAGCGTGCCCGGCAACCACGGCAGAACGACCCACAAGCCGACCGCCAAGCTATACTCGCGCCTGAGCTACGACACGATGATCGCCTCGATGCTCGCCGAACGCTTCCGGGGAGACAAGCAGATCACCTTCCAGGTTGGGCCGGCGAAAGATCAGATGATTCCGGTCTTCGGGCGCACGGTTTTCCTCTCGCACGGCGACAAGATCGGCACGCGCGGCGGCATGGGCTTCGCCGGGCCGATGCTTCCGATCGTCCGCGGCACCAAGAAGATCGAGGCGCAGCAGGCCAGGCTCGGCCGCCGGCCCGACCTCATCCTTCACGGCCATTACCACAGCACCGGCAATGCCGGCGCCGTCCTGTCGAACGGCTCGGTGGTCGGATATGGCGAATACGCCGACGATCTGCGCGCCGATCCCGAGCCGCCGCAGCAGTGGCTTTTCCTGCTCCACAGCAAATGGTGGATGCGCGAGCGCGCGCCGATCCTCCTGGAAGATCCGCGACTGCCAGAGAAGCCCCGCGTGCGCGTGCCGGCCTGGTCATGACAAAGGTCGAGGGCATGGGCGAACTGCGGAAGCTCACGAAGGCCGGCGAGGCGGCGATGGACAAGGCCGCGGCCGAGGTCCGCGCGATGCTCGGGCACCACCACAACGAGATCGTGCGGGCCTATGCGGCGATCGGAATCCTGGGCGTCGTGCTGGACGAGATCAACGAAGGGGTGAGCCGCGAGGTCGCGCGCGAGAACCTGCTTGAAGCCTTGAAGCGATTAGACGGGCCTTCCGTCCTCAACTGACCCGGCGGTGCCGGGTGCCCTCCTTGGGCGTTTCCTCCCTAAACTTCGCCGCCGGCTTCCTTCGGGAGGTCGGCGGCTTTTTGCGTTTCGGCCCCTCACTCCCTCGCCTTCCTGATGTCGGAGAGGGCTACATATTCTCGAACCAACGCATCGAAATCCTTTTGCGCCGCCGCCTCTCCCGTATCCCCTGCAGGGGGCGGGGTGAGGGCCAAAACGGCATCGGCGAACGCCAGCGCGTCATCCGCCAGACACCGACTGCATGTGTGCGATTCCTTGGTGCAATCGCCCGAGTGGACGGCGGCCCGGCTATGAATGATATTGCCTCTGGCCCACTCGACCGGGGGCGGCTTCATGCCTTCGCCCCAGGCGTAGTAGAGCGCGGCGATCTCAACCCGCAGCGCCTCCACCTCAGTCTTGTCCATGGTCGGGTTCCTTTGTGAGAGGGTGGGGCTTGCGGATCACGACGCTCTTGGCCTGCATCAGACGGCGCCGCGCCGCATGCGTGAGCTTGGTGAAGGGGACCGGCTTCCCGTCCCAATCAAGCGGCCACGTCTCCGTCAGCTTCTCCGTCATCTTCATCTCCATGCGAGGGGCGGCGAGGGCTTCGATCATCTCGGCGGCCTCAATGTCGAGATTGCTGTCGAACGGGACCGCGTAGCCGTCAACGCACCGGCGCTGGCCGCGCAGCCGAAGCTGGTCGGCGATGTAGGCTGACCGTTCGCTCATGAGCGCTGCCCCGGAAACCAGCCGCATAGAAAAGCGATGAAGCCGCTGAGAACGACAATTCCAAGTAGGTCAATGATCTGCATCAGGCAGCCTCCCCGGCACAGGTCAGGCCGCACTCGGCGTCGTATTCCTCGTCAGCGAGCAGGCCCGGCATGAACGGCTGTGTCGCAACCTCACGCTCCAGATCGGCGTAGCTGTATTCGGTGACGAAGCGCCGGCCCGCGACCGTGGCCTTTGCGCTGGCCATCGTGATTGACGCCTCCCGCTCCTGCCACCAGTCGGACATGCCGGGGTTGTCACGCATGAGGCGCTTGAGCGCGCCGCGCGATTTCAGCATGCAAAGGTCGCAGTTGCCTTCGTAGTCTCGAAGGCCCAGGTCGAAGCCCTGCGGAAGTGGATGCGTCAGTTCGGCGGGGTCGGTGTTTTCGCCCAGCCAGAACGCCATGACATCGCGCTTCGTATGCCGCGCCCGCGACATCGGCATCGCCGTCGTCCAGCGCTCCTTTTTCGCGTCGTTGGCGGCGAGTTGGCGTAGGACGCGCATGCCCTCGTCGTATCGGAGGCCAATCACATTCGACCAATTCTGCCAGCCGAGAGATAGGGCAAAGCCCTTCATCACACGCACCTTCAATTCCGAGGTGCAGAACCGCGTTACAGCATTCGGCAAGTAGCCTTTGCCCGCGATGAGAGCGGTGAACGGCTCACCCTGCCGGCTCGCGCTGTTGAAGCCGACCTCGCGCCATTCGCCACGACTGACAAACTCCAGCCAGTGGATGCGAACGCCCCAGCGCGAGCCGCACTCATGGACGAAGCGAAGCGTCTCCTCGCGCTCCTTGCCGGTGTTGGCAAAGGCGACGACGACATCATCCGGCAGCGTTCCGCCATGGGCCGCGATGATCTGGTGCAGCATGAACGCCGACGTGCGCCCACCTGAAAACGAGATAAGCGCCGGGCCGGTGATGAGATAGGGGCTCGCGGCGCTCATGAGCGAGCCCTCCCGCAGGCCAAGCGGCGGCTCGGAAGAACCGGAGTTCCAGGCGGACATTCGCGGAACCAATTTCCGAATGATCGCGCGATTGCAGCGCTATCTCCCGGCCTGTCACGCCGGAGGTCGCGGGTTCGAGCCCCGTCGCCCGCGCCATTATTCCCAAAACAAATCATCGCTTTAGCTCCTGTCTCTGGTTGGCCTGAAAACGGCCAATTCGGAATCCTGGCCGGCACGTTCGGAATTACGAGCCCTTTTCGTTCGCCGCGCGAGCTTTGCGCCCCCTCAATCTGGCGTCGGAAACCGTCGCCGCGGTTGCGATCTGGGCGGGCTGATAGGTCTTCTGCAGAAAGCGCGACTTGTCGATGTCGTTGCCCATCACGTCGCTGAGCGCCTTCGGATCGACCTGGCCCGCCGCGGCCTCGAGCGCGCCGCTGCGGCGCATGTCCGCCAGCGTCCTCGAATCCCCGGGGAAGACCAGGGCGCGGATGTCTCGGAAATCCTCGGCCAGCGAGTTCTTGGTATAGGCAGCGCCGCGCCTCGTCCGAAAGATGGGCTTGTCGATCTCGATCACCTTGCGGTCGGCAAGGTAGGCGTCGATCACCCTGGCGGCTCGCTTCGTGATCGGAGCGAAGGCCGATGCGTCCGTCTTGCCGCGCGTGATGGCGAATGCCTGCAGCTTGCCGGCATAGATCCGCTGGGCGGGCAGGAGCGTCCGCGCGTCAACCGGCGACATCATCCCGTCCCACATCGTCACGATGACCGCGGCGAGGCCCTTGTAGCCTTCGCGCCAGGCGCGCTTGGCGATCTGGACGATCTCACCCTGGCGCCATTCTGCCGACCGCGCGGCGGGCTCCGTGTTGCGGACGCCAAATGACGGGTCGTTCTCGGCATCGCAATACTTCATCGCGGCCATGACCTGCCAGAACGCGCGCCAGATCTTCACGCAGCGATGCGCCTCGCGCTGGGAGACGTGCGTCTCGATCTGCGCGCGCCATTGGCTGATGTCCATCATGGTGACGGTGTTCGGCTTCACGTCGCCGAAGATCGGGTGGAGCCTTGCCCAGACCCGGTCCCATTCCTCGCGCGTGCGCGGCTTCTTCTTCGGCCACTCGGCCGTGCGCCGGTAGAGCTCCCATGCCTCGCCGATCGTGCCCTTCGGCCACTTCGGGGCGTTATCCTGTTCGCCGCCGGCGCCGCCCCTGCGGGCCTGCCACATGGCGTTGTAGAGCTTGGCCGCCTTCATGCGCGCTTCGTCGCCGGCGGGCCCCAGCGGCCGCGCTGCGAAGCCTGGGGGCACGATCCCGCGCGGCTCCCAATAAGCCCGGCCCCTCCGCTCGTAGTAGTAGGGCACCCGCATCGATTTACCGCCCGGCCTCGGCATTGGTGAACATCCTCTTGATCCTGTCGGACACGACAGCCGGCGCGTTCTGAGCGCCAGGCTGGTGGTTCATCAGGCCGAAGAGTGATGGGTGTCGCAAGCGCCGCCATTGAACGACGGCGTCGAGGTCGATCATGCCGGTGGTCGGATCAGGCTGCGGGAAGCCGCGCGCGATCAAGGCCGCCAGCTTCGACCGCATGTCGGCCTCGCTCAGGTTCAGCAGCCGGCCGGCGTCGGCCAGCGTGCCGTCGCCCAGAACATCAGCTGGCAGTGTGCGCGCGCGCGGCATGTCAGCCCTCCGCGTCGATGTTGCGGCGCTCGACGACAAAGGTCATGGCCGTCTTTGCCGCCCGGCGCTTGCGATAGAAGGTCGTCTGCGACATGCCTGCAGCTACCCAAGGCTCACGCTTCACGCGGTGAGCGACAGGGGTCGTGAGGGCCTTCTCAATCGTCCAGCCGTAGCGGCGGATCCTGTTTTTTACGACGTCAGCCGGCAGGCCGAACTCAGCAGCCAAGTCGGGGATCAGGACGTAACGGCCCTGATAGAGGATAGGGCGATTCCGCCGGTGATTGCGGTTCTGCTCGGCGTAAGTCGCCCACTTGCAGTTCCCCGGCTCATAATGGCCATCGTTGTTGACCCGCTCAATGGTCAGGCCTTTGTCGTATCCGCTGTTCAGAGCCCATGCGCGGAAGGCGGCAAAGTCGTTGAGCCATCCCTCGGCAATGCGGATGCCGCGCCCGCCATAACGCGGGTAAGCCTCTTCATTCGGGTTGAGACACCGGGCCTTCATACCGCACCAGATGTTGTAGAGGCGCGTGCGCTTGCCGCCGTGCGTCCGTCGCGGATTGTTCGCCGCAGCGGAGCAAGGCTTGCAGGACGTCGAACGCCCTAGACGGATGCTGCTACCATCGCGGGGCATCTCGGCTCCGCAATCGCAGCGGCAAAGCCAGAGGCGCTTGCCAATGTAGCTCTGCACGGTCCAGCGCCCGAACCGCATTCCAGTCATGTTGATCTGAGCGGTCATCGTGCTTCCCGCATCTGGTCGATGTTGCATCGGTGGGTCTCAAAAGAGTATGCCACCACAAACGGGTTGGCCTCCCACGAGCAGGCGCCGTTGATGCTGTCCCAGAGCCAGGAGTACCAAGCGATCGGGTAGGCATCCCGGATCTCGGCGACACCGCTCTGCGCGCGCTGCTCCGGCGGCGGGTAGCCCTCCGCGATCGCATCCTCCTCGCTGATGTCCTGCAGCCGCTGAACGCGCACGTCGGTGACCGTCAGCGTCAGGCGCGAGGCCCA
>JAIYAJ010000416.1 GCA_027489105.1 Zymomonas sp.
CAATGATCCTGCTGCACTAGGCAGCGATTACATCGCGATCCAAGCCAACAACATCTCGAAGACCTATAAGGTATACCGACAAAACTCGGACCTACTGGCAGAGATTATCACCGGGCGCAAGCGGCATGAGGAACATCATTCTCTGCAGGATATCAGCTTCCAGATGTCCAAGGGCCAGTGCTTTGGAATTATTGGATCGAATGGCGCGGGCAAAAGCACGTTGTTGAAAATCGTTGCCGGAACGTTGACGCCGACCTCCGGTAATATTCGTGTACGCGGCAAAATTTCTGCTATTCTTGAACTGGGAACTGGGTTCCATCCCGAGTATTCGGGTCGCGACAACGTGTTCCTGGGCGGTATGTGCCTTGGCATGACGCGTCAGGAGGTGGAGCGGAAGTATGACTGGATCGTTGATTTTTCTGAACTTGGCGATGCCATTGACAAGCCCTTCAAAACCTATTCCAGCGGCATGCAGGCGAGGCTTACATTTGCAACCGCTATCAGTATCGAGCCGGAAATTCTTATCATTGATGAGGCGCTTGCGGCTGGTGATAGCTATTTCGTGGTGAAATGCGGGCGCCGAGTGCGCGAGCTATGCGCAAGCGGCGCAACCGTGCTATTCGTCAGCCACTCCACACACCAGGTTGCCACCCTATGCAGCCATGCGATTTGGCTGGATAATGGCCGGGTGCGCGAGATTGGCGAAGCCATCGATGTTTGCCGGCACTACGACTACGCCATCCATGAACGTCTGTCAGGCGGCCAGGGACGGGTGATGATCGATGTCGCTCGCAAGAGCGATCCATCCGGATTGATGGATGAGGTGGGTGCATCGCTCGTGGCTGATGCTACGATAGATGAGGTCGAGATAGCTTCCGGACTGGCCACCATGATCAATGCGGCCGCCCCTGCGACTTTGCCTCTGGCAACGGAACAGAGAGCTGTGTCTAGTGAACGAGAGGCGGCTGTCGCCGGGCGTTCCCAGCATCCCGATGACCATCCAGAGACTGTGTTTGGGAGCATGGATCTTGCGGATGGAGAACTGCGGTTAACCCCTGCCATGGTTGCTGACAAGCCCAAGACCGTCAGCGGGCTCGACGTCCAGGGTCTGGATGTCATGCACCATGATGTTTACCGACGCGGACCGGCACGGATCACGGCCATTCGGTGGGTCGATTCGCAAGGCAAGTGCCATGCCGCTATCAGGACCGGCGATTGCATGCATTTACAGGTTGAATATGAATGCGACCGACCCGAAGAAATTGAAGCGACGCTTGGCTTGTCGCTCGCATTTAACCGCCGTCATGACCTTTTGTCAGTTGCCATGTTCTCGACCATCAACCCGATGCGCGATGAAGAGATGCGTACCTATGACACAGCGCCCTATCGTAAGCCTGCCCGACGCCGCGGTATACTGGAAGCTGTGTTTCCCAGCTTTGAGCTTTTGACCGGCGAATATCTGCTCTCGATCGGGCTCGCACCGAATATTCCCGGGACGTCCGAATTTCACGAGTACCACCATTTGCGCTATCTGATCCGCGTATTGCGGACTGGCTATCCGAGTGGGTCGATTTTCCATCCGACGGTGAACTGGCGGCACACTTGCGTCTGACATCGGCGGCCCGGCGCGGATTTTTTATCGCGCCGCACCCTACGCGGTGTGGACGAATTGCCGCAAGCAACAGTTTGAGGATTCCAGCGAGGAATCGAATGTGATTCATGGGTTTCCGACTGATTTGGAGGTCGGAAGCGATGTCGACTCGGATGGGCGAAGACGACTGGGTGATCACGTTGACAGTGTTCCGGGCCTGCCTGCTGCGCCGGGGGCGCAAGGCGGCGGGGGCGCAAGGCGGCGTGCGACCGACTGTTTCTCGAAGCGCTGCACTTCTTAACGGTGGAGAACGTGCGCTGGCGAGCGCTGCCCGAGCGTTTCGGGAACTGGAACACGGTGTGGAAGCGCTTCGACCGGCTTGGCAAGGCGGGCGTCTTCGAGGCCTTCTTCCATGCGCTGGCGGGCCTGAGTTCGTCAGCCCACCTCATACAGATGTTCGACTCGACCATCGTGCGCGCCCATATTTCGGCGGCAGGCGCAAAAGGGGGCAGCAGGGCCAGGCGCTCGGCCGTTCGCGCGGCGGCTTCACGACCAAAACCCACGCAAAATCAGATGCTTCGGGCACGCTCATCGGCTTCGACCTGACCGGCGGGGAGAAAGGCGACGCGCCCCACTTCGCCGTGCTGATCGACCTCGGGCCCGACATCGCGCCCGCGCCGTGATCGGCGACAAGGGTTATGCCAGCAAGGCCAACCGGGCCATGGCGCGCGTACGCGGCATCGCGCCAGTGATCCCGCACAAGGACAACGCGAAGGACAAGCCCGCCTTCTTCGCCAGGACGCTCTATAAGGCGCGCGCCCGTATCGAACAGGGCATCGGCGCCCTCAAACGCTTCCAGCGCGTCGCCCTCCGCTGCGAAAAGACAGCTCGGAACTTCCGGTCCATCGTCAGCTTCGCGGCAGGGCTATGCTTGATCAAATTCGTCCACACAGTGGAGTGCGCCCCCTGAGGCGGACAGCGTGACGGCGAACAATTGACCGGGGAGCCGGGCTTTCGAAGAATGGAAGCCCATGGCCCGACACCGCACCCACAGCATCGAGTTCAAACGCCAGGTGGTACACGATTACCTGGCCGACGAGACGCTCCGCAGCCTCGCCCGCCGGCACGACCTGTCACGCAACCTGGTCCGGATCTGGATCCAGAAGTTCGAGGCTGGCGCCTTCGACGACGAGGCAGTCGCCGCTGATACGATCGAAGCCTACGAAGCGCGCAAGCGTCGCGCCCGCCGCAAGGCCGTGGGTGCGCCGTGCGCCGATCCTGGTCGAGGCGAAGCCGAATGCGCGCTGGTCCACAGACTTCGTCCACGACCAGTTCGCGAACGGGCGCCGCTTCCGCATCCTCAACATCGTCGACGACGTGACGAAGCAATGCCTCGGCGCGATCCCCGACACGTCGATCTCGGGTCGACGCGTGGTGCGTGAGCTGACCGCGATCATCGAGCGGCATGGCAAGCCAGCTATGATCGTCAGCGATCACGGCACAGAATACACCTGCAACGCCATGCTGGCCTGGTGTCGAGACAACGACGTCGATTGGCACTTCATTGCTCCAGGAAAGCCCATGCAAAACGGCTTCGTCGAAAGCTTCAACGGGCGCATGCGCGACGAGCTTCTCAACGAGACGCTGTTCTTCGATCTCGACGACGCCCGCGCCAAGATCGCGGCCTGGGTCATCGGCTTTAACATCGCGCGCCCGCATTCGGCGCTCGGATATCTCACCCCGTTGGCCTATGCGCCAACTACACCGCAACGGACGATCGGCTGC
>JAIYAJ010000448.1 GCA_027489105.1 Zymomonas sp.
CCCAGACCTATCTCGTCGGCACGAGCGACGTTGCGGTGATCGATCCGGGTCCCGATATCGAGGCGCATGTCGATGCGATCGTCGCAGCGGTCGGCGATGCGCGCCTGTCCGCGATCGTCTGCACCCACACCCATCGTGATCACAGCCCGGCAGCAGCGCTGCTGAAGGCGCGCACCGGCGCGCCGATCATCGGTTGCGCGCCGCTGGTGCTCGACGATAGCGGCCCGCGCGCCGATGCGTCGTTCGACCGGAATTATACGCCCGACGACATCCTCGCGGATGGTGCTGTCCTGCAGGGCGAAGGTTGGACGCTTCAGGCGGTCGCCACGCCCGGGCACACCTCGAATCATATCTGCCTTGCCTTGCCGGAAGCGCGCTCGCTGTTCACCGGCGACCATGTCATGGGCTGGTCGACCAGCGTCGTCGTGCCGCCCGATGGTGACATGGCGCAGTATCTCGACAGTCTCGAGCGGCTGATGCACCGCGATCAGGACGAGATTTACTTTGCAGCGCACGGCGATCCGATCGAGCGGCCGCAGCGCTTCGTGCGCGGGCTGATCGGGCATCGCAAGCAGCGCGAGGGGCAGATATTGCGCCTGCTGGGCCGCGACGTCGGCGCGATCCCCGACATGGTCCTGCAAATGTATGCCGGCATCGATCCCAAGCTGCATCGGGCGGCAGGGTTGTCGGTGCTCGCACATCTGATCGATCTTGAGCGGCGCGGTATCGTCAGCCACGACGACGCGCTATGGAGCCTCGCGGCCTGAGCCGCCCTGGAGAGTGAATCGATGAACGCCGTTACCGAGAATCTGACGGGCCTCGACCTGCGCGCCGAGATAGAGCGGCTCCGCAAGGAGCGTAACGCCGTCATCCTCGCCCATTATTATCAGAGCCCCGAGATTCAGGACCTGGCCGATTTCGTCGGCGACAGCCTCGATCTCTCGCGCAAGGCGGCGGCGACCGATGCCGACGTGATCGCCTTTTGCGGCGTGCGCTTCATGGCCGAGGTCGCGAAGATCCTGTCGCCCGAAAAGACCGTGATCCTGCCCGACATGGACGCCGGCTGCAGCCTGGAGGACAGCTGTCCGCCCGAGGAGTTTGCCCGCTTCCGCGCCGCGCATCCCGATCATCTGGCGCTGACCTACATCAACTGCTCGGCGGCGGTGAAGGCGCATAGCGACATCATCGTCACCTCTTCCTCGGCCGAGACGATCCTGTCGCAACTGCCCGCCGACCAGAAGATCATCTTCGCGCCCGATCGCCATCTGGGCGGCTATTTCGCGCGCAAGACCGGCCGCGACATGCTGCTCTGGGAAGGCAGCTGCATCGTCCATGAGGCTTTCTCGGAAACCGAGCTGCTCAAGCTCAAGGAGCAGCATCCGGGCGCACCCGTGGCGGCGCATCCGGAATGCCCGGTCCACATTCTCGACCATGCCGATTATGTCGGGTCGACCCGCGGCATCCTCGATTATGTGCTGAATTCGGATGCCGAGACCTTCATCGTCGCCACCGAGCCGCACATCATCCACCAGATGGAAAAGGCCGCGCCGCACAAGCGCTTTATCGGCGCGCCGGGCGCGGACGGGAACTGCAACTGCAATATGTGCCCGTACATGGCCCTCAACACGATGGAGAAGCTCTATCTCGCGCTGCGCGACCTGAGCCCGCAGATCCAAGTCGATGAGGACACCCGCGTCAAGGCGAAGCGGTCGCTCGACCGGATGCTGGAGATGACCGGTGGCCTGTCGGGCCCCGACGTCGGGCGGCCGAAGCTTTAAGGACCGATCGTCGTCCCCGCGAACGGGGGGAATCCATGGCCTGCGAATCGCAAGAGGTTCGCCCTTCACCGAATATGGATTCCCGCCTTCGCGGAAGTGACGGCTAGCAGCGCAGGGATAGCGGATGACCTTCACCCTTCCGAACTTCGATCTCGATGCCTTCGTTCGCGCGACCCTGGCCGAGGATATGGGCAGCGGCGGGGATATCACCTCGGCCGCGACGATTCCGGCCGATGCGCTGTTCGAGGGCGAGATGGCCAGCCGTGACGCGATCAGCGTGGCGGGGCTGCCGCTGGCGGAGGCCTTCTTCCGTGCGCTCGACCCCGATGTGGAGATCGAGACGCTGGCCGCCGATGGCGACCGCGTTGCGCGTGGCGGGGTGCTGATGCGGCTGCGTGGCAAGGCGCGGGCGCTGCTGACTGCCGAACGCTCGGCGCTCAACACCGTACAGCATCTCTCGGGCGTGGCGACGCTGACGCGCAGCTATGTCGACGCCATCTCAGGGACCGGCGCGACCCTGCTCGATACGCGCAAGACGATCCCAGGGCTGCGCGTGCTGGAGAAATATGCGGTGCGAATGGGCGGTGGCACCAATCACCGGATGCGGCTCGACGATGCCGCGATGATCAAGGACAACCATGTTGCGGTTGCCGGCAGCATCGGCGAGGCGGTGCGTCGCGCCGTGGCTGCCGGGATTGAGCGCGTGATCGTCGAGGTCGACCGGATCGACCAGATCGAGCCTGCGCTGGAAGCGGGCGCCACCCATCTGTTGCTCGACAATATGGATCCGCCAACGCTGCGCGGCGCGGTGACGCTGGTCGGTGGACGGGTGCCGACCGAGGCCTCGGGCGGGGTGCGGCTCGACACGATCAAAGCCATCGCCCAGACGGGTGTCACCTATGTCTCGGTCGGTCGGCTCACCCAGTCGGCGCCGGCTGCCGATATCGGGTTGGACTTCCGGGCGGTCTGACATGCGCGGGCGGATGATCTTCGCTCTCGCTGCGCTCATTGCGGCCCCGGCATGCAGCCGCAAGGCGCCCAGCTGCGAGGTGCCGGCCGAACTGCTCCGCCCGATGCTCGAAGGGCCGACCAGCGAGCAACCCCGCCGCCTTCTGCCGATCGGCAGCTACACGCTGGCAATCAGCTGGTCCCCCGAATATTGCGCCGACCGCACGACCAGCCCGCGCGACCATTTCCAGTGCGGCGGCGAGCGGAGCTTCGGTTTCACCTTGCACGGGCTCTGGCCCGACGGCGAAGGCGCCCAGTGGCCGCAATATTGCCGTCCGACCCGGCTGGTGCCCGAGAAGGTCATCCGCGACCATGTCTGCACCACGCCGTCGCCGCAGCTGATCCAGCATGAATGGGAGAAGCACGGTACCTGCATGAGCAAGACGCCCGAGGCCTATTTCGCCAAGAGCGCCGCGCTCTATTCCGAACTGCGCTTCCCCGAGATGGACGAACTGCGCGGCAAGTCGATGACCGCCGCCGCCTTCCAGCAGGCCTTCGCCAAGGCCAATCCCGGCATGAAGGCCGATCAGATGCGCCTGAACGTCGACAAGGCCGGCTGGTTCGAGGAAGTCTGGCTCTGCCTCGACAAGCAGTTCCGACGGGCGAGCTGCCCTGCGCACCAGGGCGGCGCGAGGTCCAATCAGCTCATCCGGGTACGCTGA
>JAIYAJ010000465.1 GCA_027489105.1 Zymomonas sp.
AAATCGTCCTCGACCGCAAGGTCGCCGACAAGCGCATCTTCCCGGCGATGGATGTCGGCAAGTCCGGCACCCGCAAGGAAGAGCTGCTGGTCGACAAGGGCAAGCTGTCGAAGATGTGGGTCCTGCGCCGCATCCTGATGCAGATGGGCACGATCGACGCGATGGAGTTCCTTCTCGACAAGATGAAGGATTCGAAGACCAACGAGGATTTCTTCGACTCGATGAACTCCTGAGCCGGGGTCGCTCGGCGCGGCCCTCCCTCCTTCTGCCACGGACAGAGATCTATCGCGCTTGCCTCTGAGGCAGCAGGGCGTGAAGATCGCGGTCCGGAGTCCCATCGAACGGGACCGGGGAGAGGAGAGCGAGGCATGGCGACCGAGGCCTGGGACAGACTGGCCGAAAGGCTTCGCAACTGGGGCCGTTGGGGGCCGGAGGACGAGCGTGGGACGCTCAATCATATCGGTCCCGAAGCGCTTCGTCGCGGAGCAGGTGCCGTTCGTCAGGGCAAGCTGTTCGCACTCGGACTGAACTGTGACTCGAACGGCCCGCAGATCGGGACATTCCGGTCGAACCCCATCAAATATGTCACCGAGCTGTTCACGCCGATCGCGGAGGGCAGCGATGTCCAATATTGCGACGACGTCATTCATATGTGCTTGCAGGCGTCGACCCAATGGGACGCCTTCGCCCACATGCATTATGGCGGGCAGCTCTATAATGGCCTGGACGCGCGCAGCCATGTCGATGCACGGCACGGTGCGCATCGCTGCGGCATCGAGCATCTGGCACTGCCGGGAATCAGTTCGCGTGGCGTCCTGCTCGACATCGCCCGGCTCAAGGGCATGGACATGCTGCCGCGCACCTATGTCATCACCCCCGACGACATGAACGCGGCCTGTGTGGCGGCAGGCATCACGATTGAGGCGGGCGACATCATTCTGGTTCGGACGGGGATGATCCGGCTGTTCACCGACACCGGCGACGCCCACGCCTTCCATGGCGCGCAGGCGGGCCTCGGCGCCGATGTCGTCGAATGGCTCCACGATCATGATGTCGCTGCGGTGGCCGCCGACAATATGGCGGTCGAGGCGTTGGGGATCGAACCCGATCCGCGCTATGATGTCCCCTTGCCCGTCCACATGCTGGCGCTGCGCGACATGGGCATGCCGCTGGGCGAAATCTTCAATCTCGAAGCGCTGGCAGCCGATTGTGCGGCCGACAGGCAATATGATTTCCTGCTGTCCGCGCCGCCGCTGCCCGTGACCGGCGGTTTCGGTTCACCGGTCAATCCGCAGGCGATCAAATAGGCTATAAGGCCTTGGGTCATCAGCCGGTCAGCAGGGCATAGTCCTGCCCTGCGAAGCGATGCGGGAGAGCTGCGTCTTCGGCTCGGCCGACGAAGACCGCCCAGACACCGCCGGGACGCCAGATGCTATCAAGCCGTGCAGCAGCCTCGGCGATATCGTTACCCAGCACCAGCGCCCGCCGGTAGAAGAAGGCCGAGACGCGGGCGTTCAGGATGCAATGGACATGAACATTGCGGCCGTGGAGACTATCGAGCGCAGCCATGAAATGATCGAAATCGCTGTCTGTTGGTGCGACGAAATCGACGGGAATGTGGACATAGCCCATTCCCAGTGTCGTAACGCTCGCAGCTTCGTCGACGAGCGCGTCTTCGTGGCTGTGCAGGGCCAGGTTGATGACGTCGGAAACGCCGATAGCTGCCAGCAGATTCAGCTGCTCTTCAGTGGGCTGACCGGAGGTCGTCAGGCGATCGTCGAGACGCCGCCAGGCGCGGATCGAAACAGGGTCTTGGGCTTGTGAAGGGCGCGTCATGGGCATCATTCCTTGCGATGGTGCCCAGGCGAGCGGCGGGCTCAGCCCGCGCTCCCCGATGGTGATCCATCCTCGTCGCCAGTCACGCGGTCTACATACTATGTCAGACCGGATTTTGCATGGCTAGCTGACAAAGACAAAGAGCTCAGCTGCGTTCGCCGAACAGGGCCGTGCCGATCCGGACGTGTGTCGCGCCGAGCATGATGGCGGTTTCGAAGTCCGAAGACATGCCCATGCTGAGTCCGGTCAGGCCGTGGCGTTCCGCGAGCTTCGCCAATAGCGCGAAATAAGGCGCGGGTTCGACGTCGAGCGGGGGAACCGCCATCAGTCCGACGATGGCGAGCCCAGCGTCGCGGGCCCGCACGAGGGTGGCGGGAAGGTCCGCAATGGCGCAGCCGCCCTTCTGGTCTTCTTCGCCGATATTCACCTGGACGAAGCAGTCTGGTCGCCGACCCTGGCGATCCATGGCCTTGGCCAGCGCGTCGATCAGCGAGGGGCGGTCGACCGAATGGATCGCATCGAACAGGGCGACGGCCTGCTCGGCCTTGTTCGATTGGAGCTTTCCGATGAGATGGAGCTTCAGTCCGTCGGTGCCGCGCAATTCGGGCCATTTCTCCGCGGCTTCCTGCACCCGGTTCTCGCCGAAGGAGCGGTGGCCGGCGGCGATCAGGGGGGCGATGGCCATCGTGGGCTTGGTCTTCGACACGGCGATCAGATCGATATCGCTGGCCTTCCTGTCGGCCAGCGCGGCGGCATGGGCGATCCGAGACAGGATCGCCTCGACGCGCTGTTGTGCGGGAAGGAGATCGGCGGTGGTGGTGCTATCGGGCATGGGCTCCGCTATAGAAGCGCCGATGAAACGCCGCCAGCCCGTGCTGCCGCATCTGTGGCTGATGACCGACGAACGGCTCGGCGAAAGGCTGTTCGATGCGATCGACCGGCTGCCGCGCGGTTCGGGCGTAATCTTCCGACACTATAGCCTGCCACCTGCCGAGCGTCGGCGGCTATTTGATGCCGTCCGCCGCCAGACCCGACGGCGAGGGCTGGTCCTGTTGCTGGCAGGAGACGAGCATATGGCTCGGCGCTGGGGGGCAGACGGAGCCCATCACCGTCAGCCGCATGCGCCGCGCTTCGGGACTTCGCCGGTGCATGATCGGCGCGAGATACGGGCGGCGGAGCGATCGGGCGCCACCGCGCTCCTCCTCTCCCCGCTCTATGCGACACGCTCCCATCCCGGAGCGTCGGGTCTTGGCCGGATGCGCTTTGCCGCGCTCCTGCGCGCGACGCGTCTGCCGGTGATCGCTCTGGGGGGCATGACGGCTCGACGTGGGCGCCATGCGCGCTTGCTCGGCGCACAGGGCTGGGCGGCGATCGATGCTTGGGGCGGTCGGGCGTCCGGGCGAAAGCAAGCCTGACGGCGGCTATCAGAAGCGGAAGGCGGTTCCGACGTAGACCGACTGGCTGTCGCGACGCTGGTCGCTGGTCAGGTCGCTGTGGTCACGCTGGCTCTTGTAGCGAACGCCACCCGAGAGCTCCAGATTCTTGGTGAGCGAGAAAGAGCCACCCAGATCGACCGAGAGGGCCTCTTCGGGTCCGCCGAGATTGGTCGCGCCGGTCGCCTTTTCGGTACCGAAGAGCAGGCGCGTGCTCCATTTGGAGCGCGAGTAGCTCACGCCGATATCCGCCATCTGACGGGTATCCGGAATGGTGCCGCCGTCGATGCGTGCGAAATCGCCCGACAGGGTGAAATGCTTCCAGCCCACCGACGCACCGAGGCTGTAGGCCGTCGGTGCCAGGCCCATGTTGAGCGCCGTGGTGTTCGGAATGCTGATCGTCGATCCGGCGAGCATGGTGGTGCTCGAGGTGCCCGGCTTGGACGAGCGGGCGCGGATGGCTACCGTTACCGCGCGCTTGCCATTGCCACCCGAGGGGGTGAAGCGGAAGCTGGGTTCGGCGAAGCTGCCGCCGACGCGATCGAACAGGGCGGCCTGGCGAGGATCGGACGCAGCGGGGGTGAAGAAGCCGATACCGCGGGCCTTCTTGCGGTCGACCTTGACCTTCGGCGCGGCGGGAGTCTTGGCGGCTGCGACCGGCACAGACAGGGCCAGCGACGCGAGCAGCGCCGTCCCCATCATCCTTGCCGTGACCCCCTTGACCATCATCCTGCCAATTCCGGACTTTTCTCTATGTCAGTCGGTTAGCACTCGATTCGAGTCTATGCCAGCCGCCTGCGGCGAAAGTCCGTCCCTGTTGCACAGACTCCACAACCGCCCAACGCCTGTAGAGGCATATGTGTTTCAGATCGATGAATCTAACCGTGCGTCCGGAGCAACGTGGACCCTGCCTCGCGGGGCAAAGACATGTTGCCCGGTGGGGGCATGTGTCTATAACGGCGCGCAACGCCTTTTCGAGCCCCAAGGACTTGCCTGACATGATCCGTCGCCCCTGCCGTACCGCGATCGCCCTTGCCCTCGTCGCCTCGCTGGCGGCCTGCGGAGGTGGACGCAACAAGGCGCAGCTCGCGTCCGATGTTGCGGCGGCCAAGACCACCACGATCGGGATCAACACCTATTTGTGGAAGGCCTCGCTCGAGGCGCTCAGCTTCATGCCGCTGCTGCAGGCGGATTCCAATGGCGGCGTCATCGTCACCGACTGGTATGTGAACCCGAACCAGCCCGCCGAACGGATGAAGGTGACCGTGACCATCCTCGACGCCGATCTGCGCGCCGATGCCGTCCGCGTCGCGCCCCAGCGCCAGGTGCTGTCGAACGGCAGCTGGGTCGACACGTCGGTACAGGCCGCGACCGCGCAGAAGCTTGAAGATATCATCCTGACCAAGGCCCGAGACCTGCGCCGCGCGACCGTCGCCGGCTGAACAAGAAGCGAAAGATCAAGTGAACGCGCGTTTCAACCATTTGAAGGCCGACGCGCACTGGCAGCGCGTCTGGGAAGACCGGCAGACCTTTCAGGCCCGCGACGACAGCGAGCGGCCCAAAAGCTATGTCCTCGAGATGTTCCCCTATCCGTCGGGGCGCATCCACATGGGCCATGTGCGCAATTACACCATGGGCGACGTGCTCGCCCGCTTCCGCCGCATGAAGGGCTATGAAGTACTCCATCCGATGGGGTGGGACGCCTTCGGCATGCCGGCCGAAAATGCCGCGATGGAGAAGAAGGTCCATCCGGGTGACTGGACCCGCGCCAATATCGCTGCCATGCGCGAGCAGCTGAAGCGGATCGGCTTCGCGCTCGACTGGAGCCGCGAACTCGCCACATGCGAGCCCGACTATTATGGCCAGGAGCAGGCGCTGTTCCTCGATCTGTTCGCGGCAGGGCTGGTCTATCGCAAGGAGTCGGCGGTCAACTGGGATCCGGTCGACATGACCGTGCTCGCCAATGAGCAGGTGATCGACGGCCGGGGCTGGCGCTCGGGTGCGCTGGTCGAACGGCGCAAGCTCAGCCAGTGGTTCCGCAAGATCACCGATTTCGCCGACGAATTGCCCGAAGGCCTGGATACGCTGACCGACTGGCCCGAAAAGGTCCGCTCG
>JAIYAJ010000040.1 GCA_027489105.1 Zymomonas sp.
CTCATAGACCAGACCGCGATACGCCTTGAACGCGCGTCCCGAAATCTCGTCCATCGCGGCGAAGAAGCGCTTGGCGTCCTTGGGTGCCAGCGCCTCCTTCTCGAGCGAGGCCAGCAGCGTGGCCGAGGCCATGGCCTCCAGATTGGCCGAGGCGCTCTCGCGCGTGCCATATTTGGCGGCGATCACTTCGCCCTGTTCGGTGATGCGGATGCGGCCCTGCACCGTGCCGTGCGGTTGGGCGAGGATCGCCGCGAAGCTCGACCCGCCACCGCGCCCGACCGCACCGCCACGACCATGGAACAGCTGGATTGCGCTGCCGGCCTTGGCGAAGACCGGCTTCAGCGCGCTCGATGCCTCGTGCAGGCTCCAGACCGAGGTCAGATAGCCGCCATCCTTGTTCGAATCCGAATAGCCGACCATCACCTCCTGATGGCCACGCGCCGCCGTGACCGCCGCGACCTCGGGCAGGCCGAACCAGCGGGTCATCACCTCGGGCGCGCGCTGGAGATCGCCGATCGTCTCGAACAGCGGCACCGCCATGATCGCCGCCATGGGCGGCTCGCCGGGCACATAGAGGCCGGCTTCCTTGAGCAGGATGTTGACCTCGAGCATGTCCGACACGCTCTCGGCCTTGGAGATCAGATAGGTGGTGATCGCCTCGCGGCCGTAGAGACGATGAGCCTCGGCCGCCGCCTCGACGATCGCCAGTTCGGACAGCGTTTCCTCGGCATAGTCGCCGAAGGGCGTGCGCAGCAGGCGCTTCGAGGCCAGTTCGGTCCGGAGCAGCGCGACGCGCCCCTCTTCGTCCAATGCCAGATAGTCGTTCTCGACCCCGGCGACCTTGAGCAGGTCCGCGATCACCCGCTCATGCACGTCGGCATTTTGCCGCATGTCGAGCGTGGCGAGGTGAAAGCCGAAGGTCTCGACCGCGCGGATCAGCCGGCCGAGCGCGCCGCTGCCCGACAGCGACCCCGCCCCGGTCCGGTTGAGGGCGTGGGCGATCTCCACCAGGTCGGTGCGCAGCTCGGCCGGGGTCTGATAGGGCCCCTTCTCCGCATCGGTTGCGGGCAGCCGGCCCGGCAGGCGGCCGGTCAGCATTTCATAGGTCTTGGACAGGCGCGAATAGATGCCGGTAATCGCACGGCGATAGGGCTCGTCGCTGCGCGCCGAACTCTTGTCGCCCGAAGCCTCGGCGAGTTTCTCGACCTCCCACGTGACCTCGGCCAGTTCGGTCGAGATCGACAATTCGGCGCCGAGCAGGTGAAGCTCGTTCAGATAATAGCCGATGACGGTTTCGGCCGCGCGGGACAAGGCAAGGCGCAGCGAGTCCGCCGTCACGAAGGGATTGCCGTCGCGGTCGCCGCCGATCCAGCTGCCGGGGCGCAGGAAGCTGGCGGGGCGATGGCCGAGCGCGCGCTGCCAGCGCGAATAGAGCGCGGGCAAAGTCGGCAGGAAGATGTCGCGCAGATAGGCCAGCGCGGTTTCCACCTCATCGGCGACATAGAGCCGCTCGCGTCGCAGCGGGCGAGTCTGCCACAACAGCGCGATCTGACGGTAGATCGCCTGGTCGATCAGGTCGCCATCGGCGGTTTCGGTCCGGCCGATGTCCTTGAGCATCATCAACTCGGCGATCTTGTTGCGATGATCGATCATGCTCTTGCGCCGCACCTCGGTCGGGTGGGCGGTAAGCACGGGGGCGATCAGCGCCTGCTCGAGCATTTCGACGACCTGCGAGCGCGATATGCCTTCGGCTTCGAGGCGGTCGAGCGCCGAGGCGACGTCGGCGCCCGGTTCGGCGGCAACGCCCTGCCGGTCTTCGGCGAGATTGGCGAGCATCGAGAAGAGCATGAAGCCGCGAACGAAGGCGAGCGTGTCGTCGAGCGTCAGCGCCTCGAGCCCGGTGTCGATCTCATGCGAACCGACGATCCCGCGCGCGCGGTCGACCGAGGCGGAGCGGATATATTCGATACGCCGGAACAGCGTCTCCCCGCCATAGGCCTTGATGACATCGCCGAGCAGGCGACCTAGGAAGCGGATATCCGGGTTCTGGGTGATGGGCGGGGCGCTGGACATGCTCGAATGCTGCGCCGCAATATGAGCGTCGTCAATAGCCAGCCTGTCCGGGTCGCCGCGCTCCTTATCCATCGATTGCGAAAATCTCGTCGAGGAAGTTGCGCATCGCCTGCCAGCTGCGTCGGTCGGCCCGTGGGCTGTACATCTCCTCCCGCGCCGGGTTGGTGAAGGCGTGGACGGTGTGACCATAGCTGTGCAGCTGCCAGTCGGCGCCGGCCTCGGTCAGTTCCTGCGACAGCGCGAGGACCGTTTCGGGCGGGTCGAGCGGATCGTCCCAGCCATGGAGCACCAGCAGCTTCGCGCTGACCTTGGCGTTGGGGAAGGGAGGCGCGTCATAGACGCCATGGAAGCTGACGACGCCTGCGACCTCGGCGCCGGCGCGCGCGAGGTCGAGCACGCATTTGCCGCCAAAGCAGAAGCCGATCGCCGCGACGCGCGCGGGGTCGCCGGGGCCCCCGGTTTCGCGCGCCATGCGCAACGAGGCGAGCAGGCGATCGCGCAGCAGGCCGCGATCGGCGTCCATCTCGCCCATGCGCGCCAGCGCCTCGTCGAAATCGCGCGGCCAGTTGCCGAGTCCATAGACGTCGATCGCCACCCCGACATAGCCGAGTTCGGCGAGCGAACGGGCCTTGGCTTCCTCGAAGCCGGTGCGGCCCATGAAGGTACCGGCGACGATAACGATAGGCCGCAGGTCGTCGCTGCCGTTGTCCCAGGCGGCATAGGCCTCGAACGCCACCCCTTCATGCTCGTACCGGATCGTGGTGTTCGCGATGGCCATGTCATGCGCTCCGATGTCGTGGATTGGCGCCTATTCAGGCGAGGAAGCACCGATTTGCAAGGGTGACAGGAAGGCAGCGGACCACTAAGAGGCCCGTTCCGTCTCTTACGGTCGATGCTGCGGCGTCAGGCAGGGCTCTTGTCCGCCGCGCCGCCAAGAAGGGGAAGTGATGCCGACGCTCGTCCTTATCCGCCATGGTCAGTCCGCATGGAACCTGGAAAATCGCTTCACCGGCTGGTGGGACGTCAACCTGACCGAGCAGGGTATCGCCGAAGCCATAGCGGCCGGCGAATTGATGGCGGCCAAAGGCCTCGACTTCGACCAATGCTATACCAGCTTCCAGACCCGCGCGATCAAGACGCTGAATCTCGCGCTCGAGGCGATGGGCCGGCTATGGCTGCCGGTCGAGAAGGACTGGCGCCTCAATGAGCGCCATTATGGCGGCCTGACCGGCCTCAACAAGGCAGAGACAGCCGCCAAACATGGTGACGATCAGGTCAAGATCTGGCGCCGCAGCTTCGACATTCCGCCGCCGGTGCTGGAAGAGGGCGGTGAGTTCGACCTGTCGAAAGACCGCCGCTACGCCGGTATCGCCATCCCGAACACCGAAAGCCTGAAGGACACGATCGCTCGTGTTCTTCCCTATTGGGAGCAGCGGATCGCCCCCGATCTGAAGGCCGGCAAGCGGGTCGTCATTTCGGCGCATGGCAATTCGCTGCGCGCGCTGGTCAAGCATCTGTCGCATATTCCCGACGACGAGATCACCGAGCTGGAGATCCCGACCGGCCAGCCGATCGTCTATGAACTCGACGACGCCCTGAACGCGCGCGACCGCTATTATCTGTCGGAGCGCTGAGTATATTCTTCCCCTGCCTCGGCGAGGGAGGGGGCCACCCATGAGGGTGGTGGAGGGGCGATCCACCGTCGCGCATTCCCCTCCACCGCTTGTGGCGGTTCTCCTCCCCGTTCCGGGCGGAAAGATTGGGAGTGACAATGGCAGACGCACCGTTGATCGGGATCATCATGGGGAGCCGGTCCGACTGGGAAACCATGTCCCACGCCGCCGCGACCCTCGACGCGCTTGACGTGCCTTATGAGACGAAGGTCGTCTCGGCGCACCGTACCCCGCAGCGGCTCTATGACTATGCCACCTCGGCGGCTGGGCGCGGGCTAAAGCTGATCATCGCGGGCGCGGGCGGTGCGGCGCATCTGCCGGGCATGGCGGCCGCCATGACGCGCCTGCCCGTTCTCGGCGTGCCGGTCGAATCGAAGGCGCTCAAGGGCATGGATAGCCTCCTTTCGATCGTCCAGATGCCCGGCGGCATTCCCGTGGGGACGCTCGCGATCGGCAAGCCCGGCGCGATCAATGCCGCGCTGCTCGGCGCGGCGATGCTGGCTACTAACGACGAAGCCCTCGCCGCCCGGCTCGATGCCTGGCGTGTGCGTCAGACGGCGGACGTCGCCGAGGAGCCGTTCGATTGAGCGCGGCCCTCATCCCGCCCGGCACGACGATCGGCATCGTCGGTGGCGGCCAGCTCGGCCGCATGCTCAGCATGGCCGCTGCCCAGCTCGGCTATCGCTGCGCGATCTTCGCACCCGAGCCGAGCGGCCCCGCCGCCGATGTGGCGGCGCGCTGGGTCCAGGGCAATTATGACGATCTCGACGCGCTGCAGGCCTTTGCCCAGAGCGTCGACCTGATCACCTATGAATTCGAGAATATCCCGGTCGGCCCGCTGGAGGCGCTGCGCGTGCCGCTCGCACCGCACCCGCGCGCGCTTGCGACCGCGCAGGACCGGGCGACCGAGAAGGCCTTCGTGCAGGCGATCGGTGGGCGACCCGCCCCATGGGCGGTGGTCAGCAGCCGCGAGGATCTCGACGCTGCGGTCAAGCAGATCGGTGCTCCCGCGATCCTCAAGACGCGGCGTTTCGGCTATGACGGCAAGGGCCAGGCACGGCTCAAGACCGCCGCCGATGCCGACGAGGCCTGGGCCTCGCTCGCCTGGGAACCGGCGGTGCTCGAAGGCTTCGTCGAGTTCGAGCGCGAATTCTCGATCCTGGTCGTGCGCGGCCGGGACGGGACGATCGCAACCTGGGATCCTGTGCTCAACGTCCATGAGGACGGGATATTAGCGCTGTCGACCGTTCCGGCGAGCCTGTCAGAGGCGACCGTCGAGGCGGCCAAGGCGCTGGCCGGCAAGATCGTGACCGAGCTCGACTATGTCGGCGTGCTGGCGATCGAATTTTTCGATACCGAAGCCGGTCCCGTGTTCAACGAAATGGCGCCGCGCGTCCACAATAGCGGCCATTGGACGATCGAAGGCGCGGTGACTTCGCAGTTCGAGAACCATATCCGCGCCATCTGCGGTCTTCCGCTCGGTTCGACCGCACGCGCCGCGCCGCGCGTCGAGATGCGCAACCTGATCGGCGAGCAGGCCTCGCATTGGGACCTGATCCTGTCCGATCCGGCCGCGCACCTGCACCTCTACGGCAAGGGGCAGGCCCGCCCAGGCCGCAAGATGGGGCACGTCACCAAGCTGTTCTTCGACTGACGTCAGCGCCGACCTGCGCGGTCAACCTCCGCCAGCCGTCCGATATTCGGCGCTGACGTCGCGCTTGAAGCCCTGCAGTCGGACGGGCTTCGACCCGGCGCACAGCGGCGCACCCACGATGCGCATCCAGCGGATTCCGCCATCGGCGGGGCGCAGTTCGACATCGAGGGTGAAGCCGCGTCGATGGCGCAGCGCATAATCGCGAAGCTTCTCCACCGCCGCCCGCGACGGTTCGGCATAGAGGCGCAGCGCCTCCGATCGCACGACCGGTCCTCCGCGCGGCAGGCCGAACAGATCGTACACGCCCTCGGACCAGCTGAGGCTGCCATCTGCCAGATCGCAATCCCAGAGGCCGATCCCCTTGCGGGCCAGCAGTGGCCGATCGAGCGCGGGTACGATCGCCTGTTTGCCGCTCCAGCTGAACACGCAGCCAAGGTCGAAGCGCTGGGCGCGCTCGAACAGCGGCCAGCTGTGCGTCAGCGGAGAAGGGTCGAGCGATGAACCCAAAGATGAGCCTCCCGTCGATCGGAACGGGGATTATGCGCGAAATCCCTAACAGTTCGTGACTGTCGAAGGGTCGAGCTGCGGGTGGTGTTGTCCCTTGGCGGGACGGCTTCAGCCTCGGCGCACCCCGGTCATCTCGGCCTTGCCGAAGGCGCCCATCGTTACCGTGCCGGACAGGCGGTCGCCCTCGACGACCGCCTTGCCCACCAGAGTCATGCGCATCGGCTTCTCGGTCGGCATCTTCCAGATGAGCCGATCGCCTTCGATGCGGCCGTCGATCACGGGCAGTTCGCCGACGTCGGCGACGTTGCTGCCCGTGAAGCGATCACCGTCGCGGACGATGGTGAAGACCGACGCCTGCTCGCCGAACGGCGCCTTGGTCACGCAATCCCAGATCTCGGTGCTCACTGACCGACCTGCATCTTCTCGACCGGCAGGCCGAGGCCCTCAAGCTGCGGCTCGACCTTGGCGGCGTCGCCGACGACGATCCAGATCAGATCGTCTGGGCGGATCGCCTTGCGGGCGGCGGCATCGAGATCGGCGGCCTTCATCGCGCGGTAGCGGGCCGGCAGCTTCTCATAATAGTCGTCGGGGCGGCCGAGCGTATCGAGCGAGATCAGCGCGCCGAGCAGGTCGCCCGATGTCTCGAACGAGCCGGGGAGCGAGCGGATCTGGTTGTTGATCGTGCGATCGCGCTCTTCCTCGGTCACACCCTTGGTGGTCAGGAACTCCTTCATGTCGGCAATGGCCGCAGCGATCGAGGCACCGGTCTTGTCCGTCTGAACCGGAGCGATGACGTAGAGCGGCATCGTCTCCCGCAGCATCTGGGCCTGGGTGAAGGCACCGTAAGCCCAGCCCTTGTTCTCGCGCAGGTCCATGTTGAGCCGCGAGAGGAAGCTGCCGCCGACCACCTCATTGGCCGTCACCAGGTCGAGCGGATCGTCGACCCCGCGCGTCGGCAGCAATTCGCCGGCGAGGATGTAGCTTTGCGGGCTCTGCGGCCGGTCGATCAGGACGATGCGCGCCGGACGCGCCATGCGGTCCATGCGGAACTGCTTTTCGCCCTTGGGCGCAGCGGGCTTCGCCCAGCTGCCGAAGCGCGCCTCGAGCAGCGGCTTGAGTTCGTCGAGGGTGGTGTCGCCCGTCACGAAGATGCGTGCATTGTCGGGGCGGAGCCAGCGGTCGTGGAAGGCCAGCAGGTCGGCGCGGGTGACGGCCTTGACGCCCTCCTCGGTGCCGCTGCCCGACATCGGTACGCCATAGGGGTGGAGCTTGCCGTAGAGGAGGCTCGGCATGATGCGCCGGGCGATGCCGCGCGGCTGGGCATTTTCGGCAGCGATGCCCGCCAGCACCTGATTGCGCAGTCGCTCGATCTCAGCGGGCGCGAAGGTCGGGCGCTGGATCACGTCGGCGAGCAGGTCGAGCGACGGCGCGAGATTGGCCTTGAGCGCGAACATCGAGACATTGGTGCGATCCATCGTCGCCGAACTCGCGATCTGCGCGCCCAACCGCTCCTGGGCTTCGGCGAGCGCGATCGAGTCGCGCTTGCCGGCGCCTTCGTCGAGCAGCGCGAGGGTGAGCCCCTGCGTGCCCAGCTTTTCCTTCGGATCGGCGGCATGGCCGGCATCGAAGCTGACCGACATGCGAATGGTCGGGACGGTCGTGCGGCGTGCGAACACCACCGGGATGCCGTTGGACAGGGTGGTGCGCTCGATTGCGGGGAAGGTCAGGTCGTTGATCGCCTCGACCGGCGGGGGCGATGAGCGGTCGACCGCAGCGGTCGGCCGATGCGTCATCGAGATGGCGGGCGCGGCGGCTCCCCCCTCGAAGCGCGGGCTGCGATAATAGCGTGGCGCCATCGACCCGCCCTCGGGCGATCCCTTGGCCGCGCCGCCGGCGATCGCCATGTCCTGCGGGGTCCGTTCGCCCGGTTCGACCACCAGGCGGAAGGCTGGCCGCATCAGCCACTTCTGCAGGGCGGCCTTGATCGTCTGGGGGGTCGCAGAGGCGGCGGCGGCGAGGTCCTTCTTGTACTTTTCGGGATCGCCGGAATAGACCGCGCCCTCGGCGAGCGTTACCGCCTTGCCGCTGAATCCGCCGACCGTTTCGAGGCCGGAAATCTCGCCGGCCACCTGGCGCGTCGCGGCGCGCTGCACCTCGTCGGCGGTCGGGCCGGTGCGGACATAGTCGGCGATCAGCCGGTCGAGCTCGGCCGCGACCTTGGCCGCGTCGACGCCGGGCTTCACGTCGGCGGTCACCTCGACCAGCGACATCTTCTCGAACTGCTGCACGCCTGCGGTCACCGAAACGGCGGTCTTGTCCTTGCGGACCAGCGCATTGTCGAGGCGCGAGGAGGCAAGCCCGCCGAGAATGTCCATGCCGAGGTCGAGCGGGATCAGGTCGGGATCGTTGAGGCCCGGCACCACCCAGTTGCGATAGATGCGCGTCTGGGCGACGCGGTCCTTCATCACCTGGTCGACCGGCGCCTTCAGCGTCGGGATAGTCACGGCGGCGCGCGGCGTCTCCGGCCCGCGCGGAATGTCGCCGAACCATTTGGCGACTTTCGCCTTGGCGGTCGCCACATCGACATCGCCGGCCAGCACGAGCACGGCATTGTTCGGGCCATAATGCGAACGGAACCAGGTCTTGACGTCGTCGAGGCTGGCGGCGTCGAGGTCGCTCATCGAACCGATGGTCGAATGGCGATAGGGGTGGCCTTCGGGGAAGAGCGCGGCGAGCTGGGCATATTCGACGAGCCCATAGGGTTCGTTGTCGCCCTGGCGCTTCTCGTTCTGGACGACGCCGCGCTGGTTATCGAGCTTCGCCTTGTCAATCGCCCCGACCAGATGGCCCATGCGATCGGATTCGAGGAACAACGCGAGATCGAGCGCGCCGGTCGGCACCGTCTCGAAATAGTTGGTGCGGTCGAACCAGGTCGTCCCGTTGACGTCGGTCGCGCCGACCGACTCGAGCGGCTTGAAGAAGTCCTCGTTCGCGTTCTCGGAGCCGTTGAACATCAGATGCTCGAACAGATGCGCGAAGCCGGTCTTGCCGGCGGGCTCGTCCTTCGACCCGATATGGTACCAGACCGACACGGCGACGACGGGGGCCTTGCGGTCGGTGTGGACGATCACGCGCAGGCCATTGTCGAGGGTGAAGCTCTGATAGGGGATGTCGACCTGCTTGACGAGGTCGGCGACGGGCGCCGGGGCCGGGGCCTTGGGGGCGGCGGCGATGGAAGATGTGCTGAGAGCGGTCGCGAACAGCAGGGCGACGACGGGGCGAAACAGGCTGCGACGCATTCGGGAACTTTCCGGATGGGGGAAGATTGCCGCTCAATCTAGTCTTTGCCGCCAAGGGTGCAATATCCATGCAATACGCCGGTCGGACGAAGCGGGGCCTTCATCGATCGGGCGGCGAGGCATGTTAGCGCGGGAGCCACTTGTGTTGCACAAAAGCCACACCATATCGTGGGCCATGGAAGGCAGGGATCAGGCATGAACCTCGAAAAATTCACCGACCGTTCAAAGGGCTTTCTCCAGTCCGCGCAGACCGTCGCGATCCGGATGAGCCATCAGCGCATCTCCCCCGATCAGCTGCTCAAGGCGCTGCTCGAGGACGAGCAGGGCATGGCGACCGGGCTGATCAAGGCCTCGGGCGGCGACCCCGCGATCGCATTGCGGGCAACCGACGCCGCGCTGGCACGCGTGCCCTCGGTCAGCGGCAGCGGCGCACAGCAGACCCCTGGGCTCGACAACGACCTCGCCCGCGTCCTCGACCAGGCGGAGCAGGTCGCGCAGAAGGCGGGTGACTCCTATGTCACCGTCGAGCGGATGCTGCTCGCGCTGGTGCTGTCGTCGACGACGGCGGCCGGCAAGGCGCTGGCCGAGGCCGGCGTGCGAGCCGAGGCGCTCAACGGGGCGATCAACCAGCTGCGCGGTGGCCGCAGTGCCGACACCGCGAGCGCCGAGGATCGCTATGACGCGCTCAAGAAATTCGCCCGCGACCTGACCGCTGCCGCCCGCGAGGGCAAGCTCGACCCGGTGATCGGCCGCGACGAGGAGATCCGCCGCACGATCCAGGTGCTCGCGCGCCGGACCAAGAACAACCCGGTGCTGATCGGCGAGCCCGGCGTCGGCAAGACTGCGATCGCCGAGGGGCTGGCGCTGCGTATTGCCAATGGCGACGTGCCCGATGGCCTGAAGGACCGCAAGGTGATGGCGCTCGACATGGGCTCGCTGATCGCCGGCGCCAAATATCGCGGCGAGTTCGAAGAGCGGCTCAAGGGCGTGCTCGACGAGGTCAAGGGCGCCGAGGGCCAGATCATCCTGTTCATCGACGAGATGCATACGCTGATCGGCGCGGGCAAGTCCGAAGGCGCGATGGACGCCGGCAACCTGTTGAAACCCGCCCTGGCGCGTGGAGAGCTGCACTGCATCGGCGCGACCACGCTCGACGAATATCGCAAATATGTCGAGAAGGACCCGGCGCTGCAGCGGCGTTTCCAGCCGGTATTTGTCGGCGAGCCGACGGTCGAGGACACGATCTCGATCCTGCGCGGGCTCAAG
>JAIYAJ010000432.1 GCA_027489105.1 Zymomonas sp.
CCATCGTCCCGTCATCGTTCATGATCTCGCAGATCACGCCCGAGGGGTTGAGCCCCGCGAGGCGGGCAACGTCGACCGCAGCCTCGGTATGGCCCGCGCGGATCAGCACGCCGCCGGGCTTGGCGACCAGCGGGAAGACATGGCCGGGGGTCACGATATGCTCGGGCCCCTTCGACGCGTCGATCGCGACCGCCACGGTGCGTGCGCGGTCGGCGGCGGATATGCCGGTCGTAACGCCCTCGCGGGCCTCGATCGAGACGGTGAAGGCGGTTTCGTGGCGGGTGCCGTTGTTGCGGCTCATCAGCGGCAGGCCGAGCTGGTCGACCCGCTCCTTGGTCATCGACAGGCAGATCAGCCCGCGACCATATTTCGCCATGAAGTTGATCGCGTCGGGGGTCGCCATCTGTGCGGGGATGATGAGGTCGCCCTCATTCTCGCGATCCTCATCGTCGACGAGGATGAACATGCGGCCGTTGCGCGCCTCATCGATGATCTCCTCGATCGGCGACAGGCCCGAATAGGAGAGGTAACGCTCAAGCTTCTTGAGCGTGTCCGCCGTGGGATTCCAGTCCGGGTCGTCGAGCGACCGCAGCGAATTGGGGTGAAGCCCGGCAGCGCGGGCCAGGCCGGAACGGGAAACGCCGCGTTCGGACACGGCATGGCGGATGCGATCGATCAGTTCGGTGCTCATAGGTGCGGCGATATCACATCGAGATGACATCGCAACGATTAAATCACATTGAAATGTGATACTCTCGTCAGGCCAGGGTGCGGAGCTGCTCCATGCGCCGCAGATAACGGGCCAGCACGTCGATCTCGAGATTTACGCTGTCGCCGACTTCAAGCAGGCCGATCGTCGTCACCGCAGCGGTGTGCGGGATGATGTTCAGGCCGAACAGAGTGCTGCCGTCGGGCTGGTCGGTGATCGTGTTGACCGTCAGCGAGACGCCGTCGACCGTGATCGAACCCTTCTCCGCCAGATAGGGAGCGAGCTCGGCCGGTGCGCGAATCTCGAAGCGCTTCGAATCGCCGTCGGTGCCGAGCGAGGCCACCGTGCCGACGCCGTCGACATGGCCTGTGACGATATGGCCGCCCAGTTCGTCGCCAAGCTTGAGCGAGCGTTCGAGGTTGAGCTTGCGACCGGTCACCCAGCGGTCGGCTGCGGTGCGCGATACGCTTTCGCCGCTGATGTCGATGGCGAACCAGTCGGGTCCGAGTTCGACCACCGTCATGCACGCGCCCGAACAGGCGATCGATGCGCCGATGTCGATCGAGCCCGTGTCGTAGGAGCAGGCGATGCGCACATGAAGGTCGCCGCGCTGCTCGGTCGCGACGATGGTGCCGATGTCGGTGATGATTCCGGTGAACATGTCAGCAGCGTTCGTAGATGGTGAGGCGGTCCCTGCCAAGCATGCGCGTGTCGGTCATGCACCAGCGGCCATGTGCCGATGCGAGATCGCCGAGGCCGATATCCGCGATCGCCCGCCGGCCGCCGCCGATCAGGATCGGTGCGGTGTAGAGCAGCAGCCGGTCGACGAGATCCGCGCGCAGGAAGGCCGCGGCCGTCGCAGCCCCGCCTTCGACGAACAGATGATCGATCCCGTCGAGCTCCGTTATCGCTTCGGGCCGCGCGATGGCGGTCCAGCCTTCGGGCGCCGTGCCCTGCGTCAGCAGCAGGCGTCGCGGGCTGCGCTCGGCGAGTCCCGGCAGCCGAACGTCGAGCCGCGGTGCGTCCGCATCGAAAGTACCGCGACCGACCAGTATCGCCTCGTGGCGGCTGCGCTCGACATGGCAATGCGCCCGGGCGGCGCCGCCGGTGATCCAGCGGCTGCTCCCGTCCGCGAGCGCGATACACCCGTCGAGCGATGTCGCCAGCTTGAGCGTGACATGGGGCCGGTTCGATGCCTGGCGGGCAAGGAAGCCAGCCATCGACCGGCGAGCCTCCGCTGTCGCCACATCGGTCGTCACCGCTATGCCCGCAGCCTGCAGCCGGGCGATCCCCCGGCCGTTGGTGCGCGGATCGGGGTCGGTCAGCGCAACGACGACCCGCGCGGGCGCCGCCGCCACGATCAGGTCGGCGCAGGCGGGCCCTCGTGAGGAGGCATGAGCGCAGGGCTCCAGCGTAACATATACGGTAGCGCCGTCGACATTGCCCGCCATAGCGAGGGCCTGGGCTTCGGCATGGGGGCGGCCGCCGGTCTGTGTCACGCCGCGTCCGATCACGCGCCCGCCACGGACGATGATGCAGCCGACATTGGGATTGGGGGCGGTGCGACCCCGTCCCCGTCCGGCAAGCGATATCGCTGCCATCATCCATCGGCGGTCGTCTTCGCGCGTGGCGATCAATAGTCGATGCCCAGCTTGTCGGCGAGGCGGCGATATTCTTCCTGCTTCTCCTTGCGCCGGGCGTCGCGGACCTTCTGGTCAGCGATATTCTGCCTTTCGATCTCGGCATCGGTGCGGCTGGACGGCCAGCTTTCGACGAAGATCACTTGCGCCTTCGGCTTTTCGGTCTTCGAATCGACGTAGAAACCCCAGACGATGATCATCGGCATCAGCGCCGATATCACCGCGATCAGCAGCTTGTGCCGTTCCTGCTGGCCCCAAAAGGCCTTGAGATCGGAGAGGAAAGCGCGCGGGGTCGACGGGCGGGGGAAAATGGCCATGGAGCCAAGATAGGCGAGGCGTGCTCGCTGCGCCAGCCCGGCGCCCGGAATGGCGGGCGCCGGAACCGGTCGGCGCGGTCAGCATCGCCCGATGTCTGCCACCGACCAGGACGCTGGCCACCGGCTGCCGGCTGCCCTCGCGTCATCCCCGCGAAGGCGGGGATCCATAACCTCCGAACTGCGAGACATGATCCGGGCCTATGTGCCGTTCGTTGGCGATTTTTCCAGAAAAATGGCGTATCTTTCGAGGTTGTCTGGCCTTGATCGAGATTTCCACCCCGAATTTCCTGGCTCGGGGCATTTGGCACGCCTCCTGCAAAGCTTCAGGCATCCGGCCGAGGGGGCCGATCAAAGGGAGCCTGACCATGTTCGACACCAACACCGAGATGAGCGACGCACGGCGTTTCCTGCTCGCTGTCGGCGGTGCGCTGCTCTTCAGCCTTGCCTGTCTGGCGACGGCGCTGGGACCGGCGAATGCGAACTGCTTCTGCTCCGCGACGCCGACGTCGGCCGAGCGCCCCGTCCTCCTCTGACCCGTCCTGCCAAGCAAAGGAAATTGCCATGTCCGTCCGCACCGACCGCTTCCGCCTCAACAAGAGCCAGGGCAAGATCATGGGCGTATGCGCCGGTCTTGCCGACTATAGCGGGATCGATCTTTCGTTGATCCGTATCGCGGCAGTCCTGCTGACGCTCTGCGGCGTCGGCTCGACGATCCTGCTCTACCTGCTGGTCGGACTGATCGCGCCGTCGAACCGCTTCTGACGACGAAAGCGTGCGCCGGGGCTCAGGCTCCGGCGGCGCGCAGCCGCGCGATCGCCCGATCGCGGCCGATCAGCGGAAGCAGCGCGTTCATGTCCGGCCCATGTTCGCGGCCGGTGAGCGCGAGCCGCAGCGGCAGGAACAGCGCCTTGCCCCTGCGCCCGGTGGCAGCGTTCAACTGGCTGGTCAGTGCCTTCCAGACGCCCGTATCCCAGGCTATACTCTCCGCCACCTCGGCCGCCCGAAGCACGAAGGCGCGATCCTCGTCGCCCAGCGCACTCTCCACCGCACCCTCGACCACGCCCCACCAGTCGGCGGCGTCGGACAGCCGGGTCAGATTGGGTCGGATCGCCTGCCAGGCCGTGGCATCCATGCCCACCGGAAGTCGCTCCGCCACCGCCGCATGGTCGAGCAGGTGCAGGATGCGCGCGTTCAGCGCCTTGAGTTCATCCAGATCGAAGCGCGCAGGGGCGCGACCGAAGCGGGCGAAGTCGAAATCGGCGAACAGCGCGTCGGGCGAGGCGACCGGCTCCACCGGCAGGCTGGTGCCGATCCGTCCGAGCAGCGCGATCAGTGCGATCGGCTCGATTCCTTCCTCGCGAAACGCGTCGCAGCCGAGCGAACCGAGCCGCTTCGACAGCTTGCCCTCGCTGCCGACCAGCAAGGCTTCGTGCGCGAAGGCGGGCGCCGTCGCGCCGAGTGCGGAGAACATCTGCAATTGCAGACCGGTGTTCGTGACATGGTCCTCGCCGCGCACGACATGGGTGATGCCCATGTCGATATCGTCGATCGCGCTGGGCAACATGTAGAGCCAGCTTCCGTCGGCGCGCCGGATGACCGGGTCGGACAGGCGGCTCGGATCGAGATGCTGCGGTCCCCGGATCAGGTCGTCCCAGCGGATCGGCTCCTCATGGTCGAGCAGGAAACGCCAGTGCGGCCGATGGCCGTCGGCCTCGAGTGCGGCCCGCTTCGTATCTTCGAGCTCCAGCGCGGCGCGGTCGTAGATCGGCGGCAGACCCCGGCCGGCCAGAATCTTGCGCTTGAGCTCGAGCTCCTCGGCGGTCTCGTAGCAGGGATAGACCCGGCCCAGCGCGCGCAGTTCCTCGAAACGGCGCTCATACAGCGCGAAACGGTCGGACTGCCGCGCCTCGCCATCGGGCGAAAGGCCGAGCCAGGCGAGATCGTCGCGGATCGCCACGACGTTCTCCTCGGTCGAACGCTCGGCATCGGTGTCGTCGAGCCGCAGCAGGAAGCGGCCCCCATTGGCGCGCGCCCACATCCAGTTGTGGAGTGCGGTGCGGATGTTGCCGACATGCAGCCGGCCGGTGGGGGAGGGAGCGAAGCGGGTGACGACCATGGCGGGCTCTTAGGCGGATATGATCGGTTCAGCCACCCTCTTCCCCCAAGGGCACCTTGCGACTAAGAGCCCCCGAGTCTTCCGCCCACACCGCCCGAACGGGGATAGATCTATGAAGCTTCTGACCGGCAATTCGAACCAGCCGCTCGCCAAGGCGATCGCCTCCTATCTCGAACTGCCGCTGACGGAGGCGAGCGTCCGCCGCTTCGCCGACGAAGAGGTTTTCGTAGAGATCCATGAAAATGTTCGCGGTGAGGACGTGTTCGTGATCCAGTCGACCGGCTATCCGGCGAACGACAATCTGATGGAGCTGCTGATCTGCATCGACGCGCTCAAGCGTGCGTCGGCCAAGCGCATCACCGCCGTCATCCCCTATTTCGGCTATGCCCGGCAGGACCGGAAGCCCGGCCCGCGCACCCCGATCTCGGCCAAGCTGGTCGCCAACCTGCTCGAGACCGCCGGCGCCAACCGCGTCCTGTCGGTCGATCTGCACGCAGGGCAGATCCAGGGCTTCTTCGATATCCCGACCGACAATCTCTATGCCGCACCGGTGATGTCGGCCGACATCCATGCGCGCTTCGCGGGCCGCAACCTGATGGTGGTGTCACCCGACGTCGGCGGTGTGGTCCGCGCCCGCGCGCTGTCCAAGCGCCTCGACAACGCGCCGCTGGCGATCGTCGACAAGCGCCGCGAACGGCCGGGCGAATCGGAGGTGATGAACATCATCGGCGACGTGTCGGGCCGCTTCTGCATCCTCGTCGATGACATCGTCGATTCGGCGGGCACGCTCTGCAATGCCGCAGCCGCGCTGCGCAAGGCGGGAGCCGAGGACGTCGTCGCCTATGTCAGCCATGGCGTGCTGTCGGGCGGCGCCGTCGCCCGCGTCGAGAAGTCGGAGCTGCTCGAACTGGTCATCACCGATTCGATCGGCGCGACCCCGGCCGTTGCCGAAGCGAGCAAGATCCGCCACCTCACGATCGCCCCGCTGCTCGGTGAGGCGATCAAGCGCATCGCCGACGAAAGCTCGGTTTCCAGCCTGTTCGACTGATCGGAAGGCGGTCCGGGCGCTTCGGGTGATCGCGCCGTTTCGGATCATTACGTAGCTCGTAGTCCGGACCTGTTTTGCATAGACTGGTCCCTCGTTCGCCTTTCCGTAGCGGACGAGGGGGGTGTCTATGCGGGAGCGATCCTGCCTGTTGTCGTCATCGCGTCCGCGCGGGGTGGGGCGCCTGACCGCGATCCTGCTCGCGCTGGCCGCAGCGGCTTCACCGGTTGCGGCGCGTGCCGGTACCGATCTGATGCCGATGCTGCGGCAGGCCACAGAACGCGTCTCGGCCGACGACTGCGCCGGTGCGTTGAAGCTGTTCGACAAGGCTGTCCGCGATCCGGCCTTTGCGGCGCTCGATCCGTCGGTACGCTTCTCGACCGCGCAACTGGGGGCAAACTGCGGCGAGGCGTTGGCCGATGAGGCGGCGATGCAACGCTATGCGCTGCTCGGCAGTCCGCTGGACACGAGGGCGGGCTTCCTCTGGGGCCTCCGGCTCTGGTCCGATCTGAAGCGCGACGATGCCGCCGGCGTGGTCGCCACGATGGAGGGCATGGCGGCGACCAATCCGGCGGCACTGGACGCGATGCCGCTCGGGTCGATCGACGATGTCCACCATCTGGTCGAGGAGGCCGGCAAGCCCGATCTGCTCGATCGGCTCCTCGTCGTTCTGACCGACTCCACCTATCAGCCTGACGATCCCCTGGGCGGCAAGGGCTATTATCTGTTCCAGCGAGCCGAAAGACTCGCTCAGGCGGGCGACCAGAGGACGGCGGGCGTCCTGCTGCAGCGGATCGAGGAGGGCGATCTGTTGATGCAGGCGGCGGTCCACCCGAATCTGGCGCCGCTGCTTCCGGCCGATATCGACTTTCGCGCGGCGCGGGAGCGCGAGCTTGAGCGAGCCCGCGAAATTGCGGCAAGCCATATGCATTCGCTCGGCGCGGTCGTGGCCATTGCGCAGCATCTGCGCAGGCTTGGCCGGCCAGAGGAAGCGGTCGCCACGCTCGAGGCCTTTGCGCCCGAAGGCGCGTTGGCCGGATCCTATTCCGATAGGGACGTGCAGACACGCTGGTTCTGGGACGAGATGGCGCGCAATTTGCGGAGAGCCGGCCGGCCCGAACAGGCGGTCGCCGCCTTGGCCCGTGGCCTCGGAGCTTCACAGGATGGCGGCCCCAATGTCGACCAGGGCATCAACCTCGTCTTCCTCCATGTTCGCTATGGCCAGCCGGCAGCTGCGCTCGCGGCGGCGAAGACGGTGGGACTGGACAATAAGGATCTCAGTGCGTTCGGCCTCATGGAGCTTCGTGCAGGTCAGGGCTGCGCCCGTGCGCTATCCGGCGACCGCGCCGGGCTGGCCGACGACATCGCCTATGCCAGGTCGCATGCGACCGAGCATCCTCTCGCCTTGCTGCACCTGCTCGCCTGTGCCGGGGATCTGGACGGAGCTGCCGCCGCTCTCGTGACCGGGCTCGACGACCCGGCGGAACGGTCCGGGATGTTGTTGCTGCTCAGCGACTATGACGCCGCTCATGCGCCAATGCCGCTGCTGCCGCTCGAAAGGGCGCTGCCCGTCCTGAAACAGCGGCCGGATGTGCAGGCGGCGATCCGCCGCGCCGGCGGAACGCGGCGCTTTCCCCTGCAGGCGGACGAACTATGAGCAGAGTGATCCCGACCCTTATAGCCGCAGCCGTCCTGGCAGGCGGCGCATGCCCGCTGTCGGCATGGGCGGCACCTGCCGGTGCCGAACTGGCTTATGGTCCCGCCGCGAGCTGGATCGCACCGCCGCCCCCGCCGACCACCGGTCGCGCGCCTCCCGATGCGGCCTATCGGCTGGTCTATCAGGATGGGCAGGTGCGCATCACCGACAAGGGGGAGGAAATTTACAGCGCCTATCGGGTGAAAATCTTGAAGTCCGACGGACTGAGCTTCGGCAAGATGTCCCTGATGTGGAACCCGTCCAGCGGGAGCGCCACGATCCACACCGCCCGTCTGGTTCGCGACGGACAGTCGGTCGATCTTCTCAAGGCCAATCGCTTTCAGGTGCTCCAGCGCGAGGATGGGCTCGAGGAGTCGATGCTCGACGGGATGTTGACGGCGGTGCTGCAGGCGCCGGGCCTGCGCATCGGCGACGAGGTGGAGTTCGCCTACACGACGACCGACCGGGATCCGACGCTGGGCGAGCATGGTTTCGGCTTCGGCTCCATGATGGACGAAGCCATGCCCGGCGCCTTCCGCTTCACGCTGCGCTGGTCGAACGGACGGCCGATGCGCTGGCAGGCCTCGCGCGACCTTCCCCAGGCGGTGCCCGTCCGCACGGCGACCGAGACGGTGATCAGCTATGAATTGCGCGATCCGTCGGGCGTGATCCTGAATGACGGCGCGCCGGGCCGCTACAATATACGCCGGACGGTCGGCTATTCGGAATTCAAGGACTGGCGTGAAGTGTCACGGCGCATGGCGCCGCTCTACGATAAGGTGTCGGTCATTCCAGCCGACTCGCCTCTCCAGGCCGAAGTCGCCCGGATCGCCGCCGCGACCGGGGACCCCGCCGAACGGGCGCAGGCGGCGCTGCGGCTGGTGCAAGACGAGATACGCTATGTCTATGTCGGGCTCGACGGCGGCAATTTCCGGCCCGCCTCGGTTGCCGAGACGTGGGAACGTCGCTTCGGCGACTGCAAGGCTAAGACGGTCCTGCTGAGCGCCCTGTTGCGCGCGCTGGGGATCGACGCCGAGCCGGTTCTCGTCAACACCGATGACGATGACGGGCTCGATCAGTTTCTGCCCAGTCCGGCCTTGTTCGATCATGTGCTCGTGCGGGCGCGCATCGGCGACGCCTCTTATCTGCTCGACGGGACGCGCTCGGGGGATCGCTATCTCGATCAGTTGCCCCAGCCGGATTTCCACTGGGCGCTGCCCGTGCGGGCCGTGGGCGCAGACCTGGAACCGGTGACGTCCAAAGCACCTGATTGGCCCGAGCCGCTCGAACTGGTCGAGATCGATGCCTCGGCCGGGCCGGGCGGGCTGGCGCGCCTGAAGGCGCGGACCCACTATCGGGGGGAAGCCGCCCTCGACATGCTCTCACGTCTCTCGGGCGGCGACGAGGCGGCCAATGATCGTTCGTTGAAGAGCCTATGGCAGAAATCCTTTGCCTGGCTTGCGACATCGACAGTGTCGTGGAGCTATGACGAGCGGGCCAACGTCCTCACCATGCGGGTGGAAGGGCAGGGGCATCCCGCCTGGGAACAGGTTGCGGGGACCGAGCCCATGCTCGAAATCCCCTGGGTCGGCTTCGAGGCGCCGAAACCCCGGCGCCGGCCGCACCCGCAGGATCGGAGCATCCCCTGGACGACCGAAGGTCCCTTCTTCTCCTGCAGCGTGACCAGCATCAGGCTGCCGCCCGAGGAGCCCGGCTGGCATTGGGCCAGCAGTGCGAGGCCGATGCGGACACAACTGGGCGAGAATCTCTACTGGCGTCGGACCGATATGCGTGACGGGGTGATGACGGTGGTGGCGAGTCATCGGGTGGAACTGGAAGAGGTGACGGCCGAACAGGTCGCCACGATGAACGCCTATCTGTCCGGCTTCGACGACAATATCCCCTTCGCCTTCAAAGCCGAGGGCAGGCGAACACCCGATTCCGATCCCGGTCCGCGCCTGCCGTCGGCGGGCGACGCGCGCTGGGATCAGGATCAGTCGGCCTGCAGGCCGACGCGACGTTCTGCGGATTAGGCTCGACGCCTAGCTATAGGGGCCCTCGACCAGCCGCTGCGATATCCACCAGATATTGCCGTGCCGATCCCGCACGCCGCCCTGCCGGTCGCCATAAGGCATGTCGGCGACCGCCATCTCCACCGTGCCCCCGGCCGCGACAGCGCGGGCTACGCTGGCGTCGGCATCGTCGACATAGAGATAATAGGACGCCGGCATGGCGGGCCATTCCGCACTGGCCTCGCTGAGCATGATGCAGGCCGTGCCGATCCGCACCTGCGCATTGGCGATGCACCCGTCGGGCCGGTGGACGACCTGCACCACCTCCCCGCAGAGCCCCTCGGTCAGGAAGTCGAGAAGAGCAGTGGCATCGTCGGCGAACATATAAGGCGTGACGGTGGCGAAGCCGGGTGGGGTGGTCATGAATCGTCTCCCTTTCGCTTGGAATCTGCAGTGCCATGAGCGCTGGCCCGCGTCACCAGAGCCGCTTGACGGAAAAGCCATCGAACAGGGCCTCGTTCGATATCAGAAACATGTCGTCCGACAGCGCCTGGGCGATCAGGAGGCGATCAAACGGGTCCTTATGAGCGATGTTCATTTCGCCTGCCAAGCGGGCGTGGCGTACGCTGATCGGGAGTTCGGCAAAGCCCTGTTCGGCGATGATCGCTTCGAATTCCTGTGCGAGCAGTGCGGCGTCGGGCAGCTTGCCGATCCGAAATTTGGTCGCGATCTCCATGGCCGAAGCCGCGCTGACAGCCACGCCATTGTTCTCGTTCGCAATCGCCTCACGGGCATGGCGGCTCAGAGCCTCGTCACCGGCGAGCCACCAGATCAGCGCATGGGTGTCGAGCAGTAGCTTCAAGCGGGATTCCAGCCGCTCAGTTCCTCCTCGGGCAACGGCTCGTCGAAGCGGGAATCGATGGCGATCTTCCCCTTGAGCGCCCCGAAGCAACGACGCCCACGCGGGTTTACCGGCACGAGGCGGACGACCGGCACATTGCCGCGCGCGATCACCACGTCGTTGCCCGCGAGGGCATCGGCGATGAGCCGCGACAGGTTGGTCTTTGCGTCGTGAACCGAAAATTGGGCCATATGTGCCTCCTGGCTAAGTATATGGCTAATTCCTATCCCTCGGCAAGCGCCGCTCATCGTGCAGCGGATTGTCGCCGCAAAGCGCTTCCGTCCTGCCTGATCCGGGTTTAGGTCGCTGTCATGACCGAAGACGACATTCGCCTCGCTGAGCGGCTGGCCGAGGCCGCCGGTGCCGCCATTCGCCCCTTCTTCCGTGCGCGGTTCGACCGTGAGACCAAGGCCGATGCCTCACCGGTGACCGAGGCCGATCGCGCGTCGGAGGCGGCGATGCGGGCGATCCTGGCGGTCGAGCGGCCCGATGACGGGATCATCGGCGAGGAATATGGGCGCGAGCGCGAGGACGCCGAGCGGGTCTGGGTGCTCGACCCGATCGACGGCACTCGCGCCTTCGTCGCCGGGCGGCCGCTGTTCGGGACGCTGATCGCGCTGGTCGAGGCGAACCGGCCGGTTCTGGGTGTGATCGACCAGCCGATCATTGGCGACCGCTGGGTGGGCGCGGCCGGCCGGCCGACGCTGTTCAACGGGGCGATCGCAGCCACCCGCAACTGCGCGCGGCTGGATGCAGCGCATATCGGGACCACCTCTCCGGCGGCCTTCCCTGCAGGCGACCTCGATCGATTCCTGCGCGCGAGCGGTGCGGCGGGGGACACGCTCTGGGGTGGCGACTGCCACAATTACGGGCTGGTCGCGTCGGGGCATCTCGATGCGGTGATCGAGTCCGGACTCAAGCTTTACGATTTCGCCGCGCTGATCCCGGTCGTCGAAGGCGCGGGCGGACGGATGACCGACTGGCAGGGGCGCCCGCTCGACGCCGACAGCCCCGGCGAGGTGATCGCGGCTGGCGACGAACGTCTGATCGAGGCGATCGCCGCCCACCTCAACTGAGGCGCGGCACGCAGCGTCAGTCGATCAGCGATTTCGTCAGCGACTCCGGCTGCTTGCGGTCGCCGGCCTGTTTCGCATTGTCGCGCTCGCTGCCGATGTCCTTGCGCGGCTTGCCTTTGGCGGTGCGCATCGCGCTTGCCCGCGCACCGTCGAGAATCGGACCGCAGGCAGCGGACTTGGCGTCGCCCGGATCGACGAAGGCCAGCAGCGCTGCAAAGGGCGTGGCGACCGCACCCAGCGCGATCGCGGTGCCGCCGCGCGCGAGCAGCTCGGGGCTGATCACGTCGATGCCGGGCTGCGCGAAATAGCCCTTGATGCCGACCGGTGACTGTCCGGAGAACAGGCTGAACTTCTTGCTGTCCGCGCGAAAGTTCATGTCGAGCGACTCGTCCTTGAAGCTGAAGCCACCCTTCGCCACCATGACATTCTTGCTCGTGTCGATCAGCACCGGGTCGGCTGCGGCGACGCCGTCGCGCACCGTGAAGGCGATCAGCCCGCAATTGATCTCGACCGGCTTCTTCAATTTGTCCTCGAACATCTTCTGGACGAACGTCCCGATGTCGAACTCGGACAGCTGGACATATTGGGTCCAGAAAGTGCCGCGCGGCAGGGTGAAGGCCATCCGCCCATTGGCGGAGCCGAGCGAGTCGCGCAGTGTGTTACCGGTTCCGCGCAGCTTGATTCGCGCCTTGACCGTTCCGGTCGTGCCGTTGTCCGAAACGCCGAAGCCCGCGAGCAGTTTGCCCATCGGCGTCGGTGACAGGCGGATGTCATAGTCGGTCACCACGGCGGGATTGCGGGCGTCGATGACGATGTCGGACGCAAGATGACCCCCAGCGATATCGAAGCTGAACGGCGACAGCTTGAGCAGGCTGTTGTCGAGGTCGAAGATCAGGCTGACATTGCTGATCGGGAATTGCGGGTTCCGAAAATCCTTCACCTTGTAGAGAATGTGCGCGTCGAAACTGCGGATGGTCTCGATCCGCAGTGGCGCGTCGGGAAGGATGCGCGGGGTGGAGCCGGCCTGCTTGACCGCCGCCTGGATGCCCTTGGTCGCCAGCGCCTGTGGCTCATAGCCGATGAACGGGCCGACATCGATGATGTCGACCAGATTGGACTCGAGCGCCGCGTCGAGGAACACCCGGTCCTTCGGCACGCTGATCGTCATCCGCCCGTGCAGGTCGCTGGCGCCGTAGCGGCCGTTCAACCGCGTGAAGCGCCATTCGCCGCCGACCTTGGTGAGCTTCGACGTGAAGGCATAGGCGCGGGTGTCGGGTGCCGCCACGCCGAGCAGATCGAACAGCAGTCGGATATTGGGGCCGCGCACCTTGAGGTTGAGATCCGATCCCTCGATCTGCGTGGCCGCTGGCAGCCGGCCGTCGACGTCCATGCGCGTCTGGCCCTGGCGCGCACGCATCTCGAAACGGGTTGGCCCGAACCGGACGGTGGCATTGGGCGACAGGATCGAGCCGTCGACCGTAAAGGGCCGGTTGCGCAGCGTGCCGCTACCCGTGAACGGCACGCGCCCATCGATTCGCTCGCCGCCCGCTGCAATGTCGCCGACCTTGATGTCGGTACGCAGATAAAGCTGCGGATCGACGAAGCGTACTTCGGTGTTGGTCACCGTGGCACGTCCGATCACCGGCCAGACGAAAGGTTCGCCCTTTTTGTTCGGGTCTCCGAAGGTCCATGTATTGCGTCGCTGACGGTCCCACTCGGCATCGACCTTGCCACCATCGAGAACCAGCCATTCTGCGCGGCGCTTGCCGAAGAGCAGCGATATGGTCTCGATCCGCGCCGAGATGTGGCGCGCCTCGAAGAAATCGGGGCGTGAGGCCCATGCCGGGTTTGACAGGGTCAGCCCCTCGGCGAGGAAACGGGCGTCGATGATGTCGAAGTAGAGCTGGAAGTCGCCCGCGACCTTCACCGTCCGGCCGCTGGCGCTGCTGGCGAGCGATTCGAACGGCCGTTTGAGGAAGCGTCCCTTGGTGACGTACAGGACCAGCCAGGCCAGCACGATCAGGGCAAGGATCGCGCCCACGACTCGTGCTGCTTTTCGCGCGAGCCGCAGCCGGCGCTGACGCCGTTCTTCGGGCGCACGTTCGCCGTTCTCCGCCTCGGGTGCGCTGGTCTGCTCGGGGCTGGGTTCGGCAGTCATGACCTGCTAGAACCGACGATCGCAAGCGGCGGTTCCACGTCCGGTACGATCGCCCGGCTGGCCCGGTCAACCGGCTTGCATTTCACGTCTCCGCTGCTTATAGGCCCGCGCTTCCGCGATTTGATGGACTGCCCGGCTGTATGGGCTGCCGTGGCTGTCCCCAAACGTCGCACATCAGGAGACGAAAATGCCCAAGCTCAAGACCAAGAGCGGCGTCAAAAAACGCTTCAAGCTCACGGCCACCGGCAAGGTGAAGCACGGCGTCGCCGGCAAGCGCCACCGGCTGATCAGCCACAATTCCAAGTATATCCGCACCAATCGCGGCACCACTGTTCTCGCCGAGGCCGATACCGCCCGCGTGAAGCTGTGGGCCCCGTACGGCCTGAACTGAGGGAGGACCGCTAAATGGCACGCGTCAAGCGCGGTACGACCACCCACGCCAAGCACAAGCGCATTCTTGGCGCGGCGAAGGGTTATTATGGCCGCCGCAAGAACACCATCCGCATCGCTCGCCAGGCCGTCGAAAAGGCCGGGCAGTATGCCTATCGCGACCGCAAGGTTAAGAAGCGCTCGTTCCGCGCGCTCTGGATCCAGCGTATCAACGCTGCGGTCCGCGCCGAGGGCCTGACCTATGGCGTCTTCATGCATGGGCTGAAGCTGGCCGGCGTCGAACTCGACCGGAAGGTCCTGGCCGACCTGGCGATGCACGAGGGCGACGCTTTCAAGGGCATCATCGCCCAGGCGAAGGCCGCTCTCCCCGAGGACGCCCGCGTCGCGGCGTAAGTCTTCGGACATGAACCAGAAGGGGCGCGGTGGCCAAGGTCACCGCGCCCTTTTTGTTTGTGCCGAGAGGCTTGCTTCCCACACTGACTCCGTCATTCCCGCGAAGGCGGGAATCCAAATGCTCTGGCGCCCGGGTCTCTTGCGGTTCGGGGGTATGAATCCCCGCCTTCGCGGGGATGACGGGGGAGGGGGCGGATGAGCACACAGCCTGCGGTCTGCATTCTCGCGAGTGCAAGACATGGCACGCTGTACATCGGCGTGACCTCCGATCTGCTCGAGCGGGTGCATCAGCATCGGGAAAGCTTGATCAAGGGCTTCTCCAGCCGCTACGGGGTCACGCGCCTTGTCCATTATGAGGGCTTCGACGACATGATCTCGGCGATCACGCGGGAGAAGCAAATCAAGACGTGGCGGCGGGACTGGGGGCTCGATCTGATTGAGGCGTCCAATTCCGGTTGGGATGATCTGGCGGTAGGCCTCGGCCTCGGTTCTGCCATCCCGAAGCGTTAGAGAATATGGATTCCCGCCTCCGCGGGAATGACAAGGGTGGGTCAGTGACAAACGAAAAGGATCAGTCGCTCTCGGAGATCGCATCGGCGGCGACGCTGGCCGATCTGGAGGCGATTCGCGTGCGCATGCTGGGCAAGTCGGGTGCGATCACCGCGCTGCTCAAGACGCTCGGCGGGATGACCCCGGAACAGCGGCAGGCCGAAGGGCCGCGCATCCACGCGCTGCGCGAGGCCGTCACGACCGCGATCGCCGACCGCAAGGCCGCGCTGGAAAGCGCCGCGCTCGAAGCGCGCCTCGCCACCGAGAAGCTCGACATGAGCCTGCCGGTCACGGCGGGATCGCAGGGCTCGGTCCATCCGGTCGCGCAGGTGATGGACGAACTTGCGGAGATCTTCGCCGATCTGGGCTTCGCGGTCGCGACCGGTCCCGAGATCGAGGATGACTGGCACAATTTCACCGCGCTCAACATTCCCGAGACGCATCCGGCGCGAGCCATGCACGACACCTTCTATTTCCCGGACGGCGAGGACGGGCGGAAGATGCTGCTGCGCACGCACACTTCGCCGGTCCAGATCCGCACGATGATGGAGCAGAAGCCGCCGATCCGCATCATCGCGCCCGGCCGCACCTATCGTTCCGATTCCGATGCCACCCACACGCCGATGTTCCACCAGGTCGAGGGCCTGGTGATCGATCGCGGCATCCATATGGGCCATCTGAAGTGGACGCTGGAGACCTTCGTGAAGGCGTTCTTCGAGCGCGACGACATCGTCCTGCGGCTTCGGCCAAGCTTCTTCCCCTTCACCGAACCCTCGGCCGAGGTCGACGTCGGCTTCACCTGGGAGAAGGGACGCCGCGTGATCGGCGGGGACCCGGCAGCCGGCAATGGCGGCTGGATGGAGATTCTCGGCTCCGGCATGGTCCACCCGCGCGTGATCGCGGCGTGCGGGCTCGATCCGGAGGAGTGGCAGGGCTTCGCCTTCGGCTGCGGCATCGACCGTCTGGCGATGCTCAAATATGGGATGGACGACTTGCGCGCCTTCTTCGACGGCGACCTTCGCTGGCTCAAGCATTATGGCTTCGCCGCCCTCGACGTACCCACGCTGTCGGGAGGAGTCGGCGCATGAAGTTCACCCTGAGCTGGCTCAAGGAGCATCTGGAGACCGAAGCGAGCCTGTCGGCGATTGTTGATGGGCTGACCAAGGTCGGCCTCGAGGTCGAGGGCGTCGAGGACCCGACCGAGAAGCTCGGCGCCTTCCGCATCGCGCGTGTGCTGAGCGCCGCTCCGCATCCGCAGGCGGACAAGCTGCAGGTCCTGTCGGTCGACGTGGGGCAGGACGCGCCGCTGCAGGTCGTCTGCGGCGCGCCGAACGCGCGCGCCGGCCTCGTCGGCGTGCTCGGCCAGCCGGGCGATTATGTGCCCGGTCTCGACGTCACGCTGAAGATCGCTGCGATCCGCGGCGTCGAATCGCGCGGCATGATGTGCTCGATGCGCGAGCTGGAACTCGGCGAGTCGCATGACGGCATCATCGAGTTGCCCGCCGGCGCGCCCGTCGGCGCGGTCTATGTCGATTGGGCCGGTCTTGCCGACCCGGTGATCGACATCGCGATCACCCCAAACCGCCAGGACTGCATGGGCGTCCGCGGTGTCGCCCGTGATCTCGCCGCAGCGGGCCTCGGTACGCTCAAGCCGCTCAATATCCCGAGCATCGCCGGGCAGGGCGAATGCCCGATCGAGATCCGCACCGACGATCCCGAGGGCTGCCCGGCCTTCTTCGGTCGCGTGGTGCGCGGCGTGGTCAACGGCGACAGCCCCGAATGGATGGCCAAGCGCTTGAAGGCGGTCGGCCAGCGGCCGATCTCCGCGCTCGTCGACATCACCAACTATGTGATGCTCGA